>DASWYE010000170.1:0-1644 GCA_036405115.1 Telluria sp.
GAGAACTACTACACGCGCGCCCGCAACGGCGAGCTGATCCCGCTCTCCACCATCGAGACGCTGAAGGAAAGCGCACAGCCGCAGTCGCTCAAGCGCTTCCAGCAGTTGAACGCGGTGTCCATCACCTTTGCCCCGCGCCCCGGCGTGAGCAAGGGCGAGGCGCTGGCCATCCTCGACCAGGCGGCGAAGGAAGTACTGCCGCAGGGCTACTCGGTGGACTACGCCGGCGAATCGCGCCAGTTCAAGCAGGAAGGTGCGGCGATGCTGGTGACGCTGGCGTTGGCGCTGATCGTGATCTTCCTGGTGTTGTCGGCCCAGTTCGAGAGCTTCCGCGATGCGCTGATCATGCTGCTGACGGTGCCGATGGCGATCTGCGGCGCGCTGCTGACGCTGAACGCGTTGGCCTTGCTCAGCGGCATCCTGGGGTTCATGCAGATCGAAGCTTTCCCCGGCATGAGCATCAACATCTACACGCAGGTAGGCCTGGTGACACTGGTCGGTGTGATCTCCAAGCACGGCATCCTGATCGTGGAGTTCGCCAACAAGCTGCAGGTCGAGCGTGGCCTGTCCAAGCGCGAGGCGATCGAAGAAGCAGCAGCGATCCGCCTGCGCCCGGTGCTGATGACCACCGCAGCGCTGGTGTTCGCGATGATCCCGCTGCTGATCGCCAGTGGTCCGGGTGCAGCGTCGCGCTTCTCGATGGGCGTGGTGATCGCCTCGGGCATGACGATCGGCACGATGTTCACCCTGTTCGTGCTGCCGGCGTTCTACCTGTACCTGGCACGCGACCATGCGCACGACCGCGATCGCGAGCGGGCGCAGGACGACGAAGGCACGCTGCCCGCGGAGCCTGCAGGCGGCCATTGATCCAACGATGTAGTGCAGAACCAAAAAGCCCCGGCATTGCCGGGGTTTTTTTTCATTTCGGCGCGTTCGCCGCCGGCGCCACATAGGCCTTGCGCGCAGCACGGACTTCGTCGTGGTGATCCGACGCCCACTGCGCCAGCATCTCCACGCGTTCGAAGAACGATTCGCCCAACGGCGTCAGCGCATAGTCGACGCGCGGCGGCACCGTGGGAAATACCGCGCGGCTGACCAGGCCATCCTGCTCCAGGTGCCGCAGCGTCTGCGCGAGCATGCGCGGCGAGATGTCGGCCACGCGCTTGCGGACCTCGGAAAAGCGCAGCGTGCCCATGGCCAACTCGTGCAGGACGAGCACCGTCCAGCGGTCGCCGAGGCGGTCCAGCACGTCCCGGATCGGGCAGTTCTCGACGAGGATCAGGGATTGGCGATGCAGGGTCATGGGGCTCTCCGGGATCGGTTACCTCGGGGTAACCGGGTTACTTCAAACACCCTGCTTGTACGGGCGTTGTCCATTACTACCATAGGGTAACCAATATCCTTTCCGTTACCAAACCCAGGAGCCACCATGTCTTCCCCCACCCTGCTCGTCACCGGTGCGTCCGGTCAACTCGGCCGCGCCGTGGTGCGCCACCTGCTGGAAACCCTGAAGGTTCCTCCCGCCCGGATCATCGCCACCAGCCGCAAGCCGGAGGCCCTCGCCGACCTCGCCGCCGCCGGCGTGACTGTGCGGGCCGCCGACTTTGACGCGCCCGCCACGCTGGCGACCGCCTTCGCCGGCGC
>DASWYE010000171.1:0-5744 GCA_036405115.1 Telluria sp.
GCCTTCATCACGCGGTACATGAGGTCGCTGGATGCGGATTCCTTGGCAGGTTCGGACGCGGCGCCATCCTGGCCGGCACGCGCCGCATCATTCTGCTGTGGCGCGACGGCGCAGGCCGAGACCAGCGCGGAGAGGGTTACAATGGCGAGGGCGTTTTTCAAGGCGCTTGTCGTTTGATTAAAACCCCGATTCTACGCCGAAGTTGGGGACTGTCCCATTGGGACTGTCCCCTGCTTTTCGGCGGCATACCTGATCACGCAAAAAGCGGGGGACAGTCCCGTAGGGGCAGTCCCCAATTCGGCGTAGAATCGGGGTTTTAATCAAAAGACAAGCGCCTTGAAAAACGCCCTCGCCATTGTAACCCTCTCCGCGCTGGTGTCCGCCTGCGCCGTCGCCCCGCAACAGCGCGCAGCCGCGCCGGAAGCGGCCCCGCAGGATGCCGCGGCCGAAACAGCCGCGTCCAGCGACCTGATGTACCGAGTGACCAGGGCGGAGATGGAATTTCGCGAAGGGAGCTTCGAAGGCCCCTACCTGACCATGTTCGCCGCCGCGCAGCAGTCGCGCGATCCGCGCCTGGCCAAGCGCGCCGCCGAAATGGCGCTGGCCGTGCGCCGCGTGGACGACACCATGGCGGCGGTGCGCCTGTGGCGCGAGCTCGACCCCGCCTCGGACGAAGCCGAACAGTATCAACTGGCGCTGGCGCTCCAGTCCGGCGACCTGGACACGGTCGGCCAGCTCCTGCGCGAGCGCATCGCCAAGGCCGAACCGGAGGCGCGCGGCCGCGCGCTGTACGAGGCGCAGCAACTGCTGTCACGCGCGCGCGACAGGAAGGCTGCTGCGCGCGTGATGGAAGGCCTGGCCACGCCGTACGCGGAGACCTTCGAGGGCCACATCGTGCTGTCGCAATCGATGCACACGCTGGGTGAAAAGCAGGTGGCGCTGGCGCACGCCAGCAAGGCCCTGCAGCTCAAGCCGGACTCGCAGCTGGCCGCGCTGGCGCTGGCCCAGGCATCCGGCGGCGACGAAGCGGCCATGGCAGTGCTGCAGCGCTTCCTGCAGGCCAACCCGGGCGCGCGCGAAGTGCGCATCGCCTACTCGCGCGCGCTGGTCGAGCGCAAGGAATACCCGAAGGCGCGCGCGGAGCTGGCCAGGGCGGTCGAAGAAAAGCCGGATGACGCCGCGGCCCTGTACGCGCTCGGCATGCTGGAGATGCACCTTGGCGACCATGTGGCGGCTGAAGGGCACCTGTCGCGCTTCATCGAGGCAATGGCCTACCAGCCCAACGAGGGCCGCGACCTGACCCGCGTGTACCTGATGCTGGCGCAGGCTGCCGAGGAGCGCGGCGACTTCGACAAGGCAGCCAGCTGGCTCGACAAGGTCGGCAGCGACGACGCGGAAGCGGTGCTGCTGGCGCAGCTGCGCCGCGCGCACCTGCTGGCCCGCAAAGGTGATGTGAAGGGCGCGCGGGCGCTGCTGGCCACACTGAAGCCGCTCGGCATCGAGGGCCAGGTGCAGGTGGTGCTGACCGAAGGCCAGATCCTGCGCGACGCAAACATGAACAAGGCCGCCTACGCGCTGCTGCGCGACGCCGTGGCGCGCTACCCGGCCGACATGGATGTCCTGTACGACTACGCGCTGGCGGCCGAAAGGGCGGGGCACTACGCAACGATGGAAAAATCGCTGCGCACCGTGATCGACAAGGCGCCGGACAGCCACCACGCGTATAACGCGCTTGGCTACTCGTTCGCCGAGCGCGGCGTGCGGCTGCGCGAGGCGCGTACCCTGATCGCCAAGGCGCTTTCGATGGCGCCGGAAGACCCGTTCATCATGGACAGCATGGGCTGGGTCGAGTACCGGCTCGGGAAGAGGGCGGCAGCGGAGCGCCACCTGCGCGGCGCCTACAGCCGCCGCAAGGATCCAGAAATCGGCGTGCACCTGGCCCACGTGCTGTGGACCACCGGGAAGAAGGACGAGGCGCGCCGGATCCTGCGCGAAGTGCGCAAATCCGACCCGGACAACCCCGCGCTGCGCCGCACGCTCGCCCGCCTGAAGATCAAACTCTGATGTTTGGGCGATAATTCACGCATGAGAATCCATCCACTGCTCCCGCTGGCGCTGGCCGCGCTGCTGTCGGCCTGCGCGGCTCCCGCCAGGCTGCCGGAAGTCCCGGTCGCCGCCTACAGCGAAACGATCGAACTGAATGGTCGCCTGTCCGTCAACTACAGCAAGGACGGCGCGCCCGAATCCCTGTCCGGCAAGTTCAACTGGGTGCAGGCGGGCGAGCGCATCGACGTCAGCCTCGCTTCGCCGCTCGGCCAGACCATTGCGAAGATCACCGTGACCCCGCGCGAAGCGACGCTGGTGCAGTCCGACCAGGTGACCCGCAGCGCGCCGGACATCGACACCCTGACCATGGACACGCTGGGCTGGCGCCTGCCGGTGACAGGCCTGCGCGACTGGCTGCAAGGCTACGCCACCGCGCAGGACGGCAGCCGCTTCGTCGCCTCGCCGGCGAACAACGAAGTGGTGACGAAGGACGGCTGGCGCCTGCGCTACGTCTCGTGGCAGGACGACGCCACCGCGCGCGTGCAGCCACGGCGCATCGACGTCTCGCGTCCGGCCAGCCTGCAGTCGGAAGCGCTCGAAATCCGCATCGTGATCGATCCGGCATGAGAGCGCAGTCGCTGCACAACTGCCCGGCGCCGGCAAAGCTCAACCTGTTCCTGCACGTGACCGGCCGCCGCGCGGACGGCTACCACCTGCTGCAATCGGTGTTCCAGCTGATCGGCCGCGAAGACATGCTGCACTTCGACCTGCGCGACGACAGCGAGATCCGGCGCCTGAACGCCGTTCCCGGCGTGCCGGAACAGCAGGACCTGGTGGTGCGCGCGCTGCGATCCCTGCAGGCCGAGCACGCGCGCCGCCACGGCGAGGCGCCGCGCGGCATCTCCGTGACCGTGGACAAGCGCCTGCCGATGGGTGGCGGCCTGGGCGGCGGCTCGTCCGATGCGGCCACCGCGCTGATGGCCGCGAACCACCTGTGGCGCACGGGCCTCGACAATGAAGCGCTGGCCGCGCTTGGCCTGCCGCTGGGCGCCGACATCCCGTTTTTCCTGTTCGGCCGCACCGCCTTCGTCGAGGGCGTGGGCGAGGCGATGCGCGAGGTGGACCTGCCGCCATGCTGGTACGTCGTCATCGAACCTGGCGTGCAGGTGCCGACCGGACCGATATTTTCCGCGCCGGATTTGACAAGGGACACGGAACCCGTCACAATATCGGACTTTTCCAGACACATCGGGCAACGAAAGGCGCTTGAACAGTTCGGAAAAAACGACTTGCAGCCCGTCGCCACCAGCTTGTTCCCGCAAGTAGCACAAGCGGTTGAATGGCTCGGACAATATGGCGATGCAAGGATGACCGGCTCAGGAGCGTGCGTGTTCTGCGCGTTTTCCAGCGAAAGCGAGGCCGATGCGGTGCTTGAAAAAGCGTCCGGCATCTGGACCGCCTGGAAAGCAGCGTCGCTGGCACGGCACCCAATGGTGGCGCTCTTGCAGGGTGAACAGGTTGTAGAATAAAATTTGGCTAGTTGCTGCGTTTGACGTTAAAATAGCAGGCTCAGTAGCAAGCAGTAGGTTGCGTAGGGGAATCGCCAAGCTGGTTAAGGCACCGGATTTTGATTCCGGCATACCAAGGTTCGAATCCTTGTTCCCCTGCCATTCGTTTCCGGGGCCGTCGATACGACGTGTCCGGCCCGGCAGACAGGCGCCGCAAGCGCGCCGCTCAGTTCAGACTTTCAAAATCACTTCTTCATTGGGACTCCCATGGCTTATGAAAACCTGATGGTTTTTACCGGTAACGCAAACCCGGCGCTGGCAGAAGGAGTTGCAAAAAATCTCGGCATTCCCCTCGGCAAGGCAGTTGTCTCGAAGTTCTCGGACGGCGAAGTCATGGTCGAGATCAACGAGAACGTGCGCGGCAAGGACGTGTTCGTGCTGCAGTCCACCTGCGCACCGACCAACGACAACCTGATGGAAATCATGCTGATGGTCGACGCGCTCAAGCGCGCTTCCGCCGGCCGCATCACCGCAGCGATTCCTTATTTCGGCTACGCCCGCCAGGACCGCCGCCCGCGCTCGGCGCGCGTCGCGATTTCGGCCAAGGTGGTTGCCAACATGCTGGAAGAAGCCGGCGTCGAGCGCGTCCTGATCATGGACCTGCACGCTGACCAGATCCAGGGCTTCTTCGACATCCCGGTCGATAACATCTACGCATCGCCGATCCTGCTGGGCGACCTGCAGAAGCGCAACTACGACGACCTGCTGGTGGTCTCGCCGGACGTCGGCGGCGTGGTGCGCGCGCGTGCACTGGCCAAGCGCCTGGGCTGCGACCTGGCGATCATCGACAAGCGCCGCCCGAAGGCGAACGTGTCGGAAGTCATGAACATCATCGGCGAAGTGGAAGGCCGCAACTGCGTGATCATGGACGACATGGTCGACACCGCGGGTACGCTGACCAAGGCCGCCGAAGTACTGAAAGAGCGCGGCGCCAAGAAAGTCGTCGCGTACTGCACGCACCCGGTGCTGTCCGGCCCTGCGATCGAGCGCATCGCCTCGTCGCCGCTGGACGAACTGGTGGTGACCGACACGATCCCGCTGTCGGAAGCCGCGGCGGCATGCGGCAAGATCCGCCAGCTGACCTGCGCACCGCTGCTGGCAGAAACGTTCAAACGTATTACCAAGGGTGACTCGGTCATCTCGATGTTCAACGAGTAAACATACTCGTTAGTAAAGTTAGCTTCGTCATTCCCGCGCATGCGGGAACCCATCATGAGTGTGCCTGGTCGCCTCCGCATGGGTTCCCGCTTTCGCGGGAATGACGTTTTGTGGTTTTTGGACGCGCAAGCGTCTTTTCAGGAGTCCCTGGTCGCGGGGACTCCATCAACGCAGGCCGCAAGCCTGCATTTTTTGGAGTAACACCATGAAAGTAGTCGCATACAACCGCCAGGAGCAAGGTACCGGAGCGAGCCGCCGCCTGCGCAAAGCTGGCCAGACCCCAGGCATCATCTACGGCGGCGCAGAAGCCCCGGTGCTGATCGCCCTGGACGGCAACGCGCTGTTCCACGCGCTGAAAAAAGAAGCGTTCCACTCGTCGATCCTCGACATGGAAATCGACGGCAAGACCCAGCAAGTGCTGCTGCGCGACTTCCAGATGCACGCGTTCAAGCAACTGGTCCTGCACGCTGACTTCCAGCGCGTCGACGCATCCAAGCCAGTGCACAAGAAAGTTGCCCTGCACTTCATCAACGCCGAGATCTCGCCAGCGGTCAAGCTGCACAGCGCCACCGTGTCGCACGTGCTGAACGAGCTGGACGTGTCCTGCCTGCCAGGCGACCTGCCAGAGTTCATCGAAGTCGACCTGTCCAAGCTGGACGCAGGCCAGTCGATCCACGTGTCCAACCTGTCGCTGCCAAAAGGCGTGACTGCTGTTGCCCACGGCATGGACCAGACCGTTGCTACCGCATCGGTACCGGCAGGCCAGGTTTCCGCTGAAGCCGCTGCAGAAGACAAGAAGTAATCGTTCCGGGGCCATGCGCCCCTGATCGAAAAAGCCCCTTGAGCGCCCGCGCCAAGGGGCTTTTTACATCCCAAAACAGGGACTGACCCCATTTATCCACCCGGCAACCGCCGTCATGCGGACACACCCCATTTATCCCACGTGCAACAACAGCATGCCCCTGCCAGTGT
>DASWYE010000172.1:0-9675 GCA_036405115.1 Telluria sp.
CCTTCCCGAGCGCCGCCGAAGGCCTCGGCTGGGGCCGGATACCGAGGCCCCTGCTTATTACCAGCATATGCGCCAGGGTCCGCCGGACGGCGCGGTCCTGATCATCGACAAGGGCGGCGCCTTCCGCGACCACGTGGCGCGCGTCGTCAGCGGCAAGCTGGGAAGCGCCGCCGGCATCGCCAGCCCCTCCTGCATCGAGCGGCCCGTCGAGTGGACCGACAGCAGCCGCGCCGCCGTGCGCCTGTGCGACGAAACGCCGGTATCGCTGGTCATGATCAATACCTGCGCGCCCGGCATCGAACCGTACAGCCTGAGCAGCGCCATCAAGTCGCAGGAAGGGGCAGGGCGTACCGCCGTGCTCTTTCTTGTCGGTCGATCGTTCAAGTACGACAGCCTGCGCGCCCGCGATGCCGGCGTGCGCGGCCTGCTCGACAAGCCGGTGGCCGACCGCCACCTCGACGCCACGATCAAGAAGCTGCTGTCATTACCGCACTAGCTTTTTGTTACAACCCCGTAATCGTGCTCGGTCCGGGCGGCCTTATAGTTGACCTATGGACGATCAGGATCAACCCGAACGCATACCGGACCGGCGTGCGCAAGACAGTGCGCCGCGCTACCAGCGGCCCAACGATACGCCGCTGGCGCTGGGATGGCGGGTGCTGCGGTCCCGCATGCGATCGATGGGCGAGAAGCTCAGCCGGGGCTTCATGTACCGGACCCTCAAGATCGGCGTTTCTGCCCGCATCTTCCACCCGGAGCCTGGCGCCACCGGCCTGCGCTCCAAGAATCTTCAATACCTCGAAGAGTCGATTGCCCACTGGGTGATGTCACGCGACGTGCTGGTGTTCATGGTGCCGACCGTGAATACGAGTGGCTTGTTGCATCCAAGCAACATCACCTTGCACCACTACGCGCGCCAGCTGGACGGGCTGGTGCTGCAGGGCGGCGCCGACGTCTGCCCGCAGAGCTATTCGGAATCGCCTACCCGGCCGGAATGGAGCGGCGACCGCGCGCGCGACCTGTACGAGCTGGAGCTGCTGCACGCCTTCGTCGATGCCGGCAAGCCGGTGCTGGGAATCTGCCGCGGTTGCCAGCTGCTGAACGTGGCATTCGGCGGCACGCTGTACCAGGACATCGAATCGAACGTGCCCGACTCGATCGCGCACGTGCATGACGACTACGACGCGCACAAGCACGCGGTGCGCTTTCCGCCCGGTTCTTCGCTGGGGCGCATGTTCAAGGACAATCCGCGCCCGATCGTCAATTCGATCCATCACCAGGCGGTCAAGGACCTGGGGCGTGACATGCGGGTGGAGGCGATCTCGGAACCGGACGGGGTGGTGGAGGCGATCCGCTACACCCGCGCCAACTTCGTCATGGGGCTGCAGTGGCACCCCGAGTTCCACCGCGCCGGCGGCGTCGAGCTGCTCGACTGCACGCCCATCCTCGACGATTTCCTGCGCGCCGCCCGCGAAACCCGATTCCTGTGAAGAGCACTGTCCCTCCGCCGCTGAGCGGGCAGTTCTGTCCCGGGAGTGACATACACCCTGGCACTTAAGCACCGTGGCAGTAGGAAGAGCACGGGGTAGGTCCACTCGATTCCGAGAAAATTTGTCTGTCCGGTCTTTTTCCGTCGCTTTCGTCCTCTTTGCACTTAATGCGTGTCTGTTCGCCCCTGAACCAGAGCAGTTTCACTTACTCATGGCTAAAAAGCGACATCGCTCGCGATGAGAACAGACAAAATCTCTCGGGTCGCGCGTAAAAACCGGAACCTTGACAGACGAAACGAGACATCTGGACGCGCCCTAAGCGACACGCTGCGCGCTGAAAGAGACGTTTTCCTCACCATCCTTTCGGTTTCCTGAGCGAAGAGGCGATTTTCCACGTCGTGTCATATGGTAGATGCACCCATACGTGCCGCCAGGCGTTCCGCCCCTCGACGCCGAATGCGTTTGCGAACACATGCGGGGAGATTTCTGTGCCGTCGTACTGGATCCGGTCACCTTCCACTGCGGCGTAGTACGTTCGGCGCTGCACGCGGGTTTTCAAGCGCGTGCCGGCCGGGAGGAAAATTTCCTTCCATTGATAGCCCTGCGGTGGTGCCTTTCCCGGCGCCTCAGCCGCGCGCGCGCGTCCGCTCGCGATATACGCGAGGATGGCGTCCCCCGCAACAAACGCGATATCGCGTTTGCAGCGTACTTCGTCCATGTAATCGCACAGTGCGTTAAATGCGGTATCTGGCACGGGGATAGGGATGGTGATGACGGTTCTGGTTTTCATCGCAAAGTCTCCAGGTTGTGTCGTTTTGGTAGCGCGAAAATGTCTGGAACGGTCGGAGGCGTGTCTGGTTCGATCGGGCGGACGCAAAATCAATGTCGCAAACGAACGCGCGCAATGTCTGTTTCGTACCCTGATTTGACAGGCGACGGATAAAACAGTTCGGTTATCACGCCTGAATCGCCGAAAGCGTACGAAAGAGATCGAAAACGATGGAAGAGACAAAAATGCTCGGAATTGGGAGGACCTACCCTGTGCTTCTCCTACAGCAGGGCGGGCGCAAGGCAGGGGACCAGCCCGCAGGGACAGTCCCCGGTACGGCCGGTGAGTTGAGGTAAAGGTAAAGAGGCATCCCCGGCGAAGGCGGGGATCCATGCGGAAGGCGCCGCTTCGCTAGCTTCAGCATGGGCCCCCGCGTTCGCGGGGGTGACTGAGGATGGCGGAATCGACAAGTTTATGGCGGATTCCGCCAAATCAGCTTTCCGATCTGTGAACTCAGCATGGCCCCCGCGTTCGCGGGGGTGACGGAGGATGGCGGAATCGACCAGTTTATGGCCGATTCCGCCAAACCAGCTGTCCGATCCGTGTACTCGGCATGGGCCCCCGCGTCCGCGGGGGGCGACGGTAGTCAGCCGAAGCGGCGCAGGTGGTGCAGCAGGCCGTGGTCATCGTGCTGCTCGCCGCGGAAGCGCGCGATCGCCGCATTCACCATGCCCTCGGCGCTGCCCTGGTCGTTGAACTGGCGCCGCAGCCAGGTGGCGTCGCTGCCCTCGTGGATCGCTTTGCGCAGGTGGCGCAACGCGTCGGTCGAGCCCAGCGCTTCGGCGTGCGGCTCCATCAGCTTGAGCGTTTCGAGGATGTCGTCGCGCAGCGGCCGCGTCTCGTAGGTCTTGGGATGCGTGACCGCGCCGTCGAGGCCGAAACGGCAGGCCTGGAAGCGGTTGTAGTTGTAGACCAGGTAGTCGTCTTCCACCGGCGGCGCCTCGCGCCGCTCCAGCAGGTGGCGGCACAGCGCCTGCAGGTAGGCCGCCAGCGCCGCCGCGCGCTCCACCGTCAGCGGCGTGTCGCACACGCGCAGCTCGATGGTGCCGTACTCCGGCTTGGGACGCAGGTCCCAGTAGAAGTCCTTCATGCTCTTGATGATGCCGGTACGCTCCATCTTGGCGAAGAACACGTCGGTGAATTCGTCCCATTTCAGCACGAACGGCGCGCGCCCGCTCATCGGGAACGCGAACACGGAGTTCAGGCGCGCCGATTCGAACAGGCTGTCGTGCCCCTGTACGAACGGCGAGGAGGCCGACAGCGCGATGAAGTGCGGGATGTAGCGCGACAGCGAATGCAGCAGGAACAGCGCGTCGTCGCCCGACGCGCAACCGATGTGCACGTGCTGTCCGAACACGGTGAACTGCTTGGCCAGGTAGCCGTACAGCTGCGACAGCTCCTGGAAGCGCGGCTTGTGGAAGATGGTACGTTCGGACCAGTGCTGGAACGGGTGGGTGCCGCCGCCGCACATGCCGACATTCAGCTTGTCGGCCGCGGCCACCAACGTGTCGCGGATTTCCTGCAACTGCGCCAGCAGCGGCTCGTAGCGCGAATGCACGCTCGAGTTAATCTCGATCATGGCCTCGGTCATCTCCGGCGTGACGTTGCCGGGGAAGGGCTTGCGCGCCAGCAGGTGCAGCAGGTCGGGGCTGGCTTCGGTCAGGTCCATGTCGGACAGGCTGACCAGTTGCAGCTCGAGTTCGACGCCGAAGGTCAGCGCTTCCGATTTGGCAAACGGTTCAAGAGGCATTGGTCTTCCCTTACGATTCGCGCGCCCAGATCAGCGCGCGCTGGATGATGATCGGCCCGAACACTTCGAGCAGCATGGTGACGGCGGCCATGGCGCGCAGTTCCTCGATGACGTCGACGCCGCGTGTGCGCGCGTGCTCCAGCAGCAGCACCACGAACACCGATACCGGCGCCAGGGCGAAACCGGTCAGCGCCCCCTTGCGCCACGAGATGCCGGACAGCTTGGCGAACGCCGCCACGCCTGCCGTCTTGGCCAGAACGCTCACGCCCACCACCGCCAGCGCGAGCATGCCGCCGGCCATGACTTTTTCATAGTCCAGCGTGGCGGCGGCGTACACGAACAGCAGCACGGTCAGCACCTCGCCCAGCACGCCGAAGTTGCGCTGCGCCTGCGAGAACGCGACGCGGCGGTGGCGCGCCATCAGGCCGAAGCCGAGCGTGGCCACCACCGAGGACAGCTGCAGCGAATAGGTGATCGCGACCAGCAGCACCACCGCGATCGCGAACGCGACGGTGGCATCCTTGGCCATGCTGCCCAGGTGGCGCAGCAGCGCGGGAACGATCACGCCGAACACGCCGCCCAGCATGATCGACAAAGCCAGCCGCACCAGCGTGGTCACGGTCGCGTCCTGCAGGTTGTTCGCGCTGTGGAAGATCCAGAAGCCGATGATCACGTTGAAGGCAAACACCGACAGCACGCAGTTCAGCGCAGCCAGGTGCATCACGCGCTCGGTGACCTGGCCGGAGCTGCGCTGCTCGTTGACGATCCGGACCACGGTGGCAGGAGAGGTGGACATGGCCAGCGAGGCCAGCATCAGCGAGGTCATGTCGCTGGTGCCGAAGGCGCGCGCGGTAAAGAACACGGCGATGAAGGTGCCCACTGCTTCGGCCAGGCCGGACACGCCCAGCCAGGGATTGGAGATGAACCAGCGCAGGTTGATCCGGTAGCCAAGCTCGAACAGGATCAGGCCGAAGGCGACGTCGGCCAGCGCAAGCACCGGGCCGGGGCCGGTTTCGGGGAGCGCGCCGAGCTGGGTGCTGGCCATGGCGAAGCCGACGATGCCATAGAAGCTGATGCGCGGCAGGCCGGTCCAGCGCTGGCCGAATTCGCCGGCCAGCCAGGCGATCGCGATGGCGATCGGCCACGAGAGGTTGGTCAGCAGTGTCAGCAGATCTGGCATAGAGTCCTTTCTATGTTACGGGGCCGCGCCAGTTGTGCCGGGCGCGGACTCAGTATGGGTCCCCGCGTTCGCGGGGATGACCGCGCTAGCGGGGACGACGACGGCGCGGCGCGAGCATAGCAAGCCCGCGTCGCGCACTGCCGCACGATTGCAAGGGGTGAGGCGCCTTATTTTGCCAGCAGGCGCATCGCCCGTTCCAGCCCGTCCAGGGTGAGCGGGAACATACGGTGATTCATGATCTGGCGGATGACCGAGATCGATTGGCGGTATTGCCAGACACCTTCAGGCTCGGGATTGAGCCATGCAAAGTGCGGAAACGTATTGACGAAGCGGGCCAGCCAGTCGGCGCCCGCTTCCTCGTTATTGTATTCGACCGAGCCGCCCGGTTGAAGTACTTCGTAGGGGCTCATGGTGGCGTCGCCGACGAAAATCAGGCGCGTGTCGTGCGGGTACTTGCGCAGCACGTCCCACGTCGCGAAGCGTTCCGCGTTGCGGCGCCGGTTGCTCTTCCACAGGTAGTCGTACACGCAGTTGTGGAAGTAGTAGAACTCCATGTTCTTGAATTCGCTCTTCGCGGCCGAGAACAGTTCTTCGGTACGGTCGATATGGTCGTCCATGGTGCCGCCCACGTCCAGCAGCATCAGCACCTTGATGCGGTTCTTGCGCTCGGGCTGCATCCTGATGTCGAGGTAGCCGGCATTGCTGGCGGTGGCGCGGATGGTGTCGTCCAGCGCCAGTTCGTCCTCGGCGCCCTGGCGCGCGAACTTGCGCAGGCGGCGCAGCGCCACCTTGATGTTGCGCGTGCCCAGCTCGCGCTCGTCGTCGTAGTCGCGGAAACTGCGCTGGTCCCACACCTTGACCGCGGTGCGGTTGCCGCCCTTGCCGCCGATGCGGATCCCCTCGGGATTGGTGCCGCCATTGCCGAACGGGGAAGTGCCTCCGGTGCCGATCCATTTGCTGCCGCCTTCGTGGCGGGCCTTCTGCTCCTGCAGCAGCTGGTTCAGGCGCTCCATCAGCTTGTCGTAGCCGAACTTCTCCAGCGCGGCAGCCTGCTCGGGCGTGAGCTCGCGCTTCATGCGCTGGATCAGCCAGTCGAGCGGCACGCCGCCGTTGGCGTCGAACACGGCGTTCACGCCCTTGAAGTAGTGCGCGAAGGCGCGGTCGAACTTGTCGAAATGCGCCTCGTCCTTCACCAGCGCCAGGCGCGCCAGGTAATAGAAGTCGTCCAGCGACTGCCCGCCGACGCCGCGCTCCATCGCCTCCAGCAGCGTCAGGAACTCCTTGATCGTGACCGGCACCTTGGCGTTCTTGAGGGTGAAGAAGAAATCGACCAGCATGCCTATTCCCTCACGGTGCCTGCGTGCTGCTGCAGCTTGTAGTGCAGGTGCGATTTCACTTCGGGCCACTCGCCGCGCAGGATGCTGTACATGACGGTGTCGCGCACGGTGCCGTCGCGGCGCTGGTGCTGGTGGCGGATCACGCCGTCCTTCTTCGCGCCGAGCCGCTCGATCGCGGCCTGTGAGGCATGGTTGAAGTTATCGGTGCGCAGGCCGACCACCGCGCAGCCGAGCGTGTCGAACGCATGCGACAGGAGCGCCAGCTTGCAGCTGGTGTTCACGTGCGAGCGCTGCCAGCTCTTGCCGTACCAGGTCCAGCCGATCTCCACCCGGTCCACCTGCGGCAGGATGTCGTGGTAGCTGGTGGTGCCGATCACCCGGCCGCTGGCCAGGTCGAGCACCGCGAACGCGAGCCGGTTCGGGGTGTCCAGCGCGGCCCCGATGTAAGCCTCCACCTCGTGCGGCTCCGGCACGCTGGTCACGCGGATGTTCCACAGCTCGCCGTCCATCGCCGCGGCGCGCAGGCCATCGGCGTGCGAGGCAGCCAGCGGCTCCAGGCGCACGCCGTTGAATTCCAGCGCTACCGGTTCGACGCTGATCATCAGCGGTTGGTCCGGGACATGAACATCAGGCGCTCGAACAGGTGCACGTCCTGCTCGTTCTTGAGCAGGGCGCCGTGCAGCGGTGGCACCACCGCCTTCTGGTCCTGCGAGCGCAGCGCTTCGGGCGGGATGTCTTCAGCCATCAGCAGCTTGAGCCAGTCGAGGAACTCGCTGGTGGAGGGCTTCTTCTTCAGGCCCGGCACGTCGCGCACCTCATAGAAGCTTTGCAGCGCCGCCGCCAGCAGGTCCTGCTTGAGGGTGGGGTAGTGCACCTTCACGATCGCTTCCATCGTGTCGCGGTCGGGGAATTTAATATAGTGGAAGAAGCAGCGGCGCAGGAAGGCGTCCGGCAGCTCCTTCTCGTTGTTGGACGTGATGATCACCAGCGGCCGGTGTTTTGCCACCACCATTTCGCGCGTCTCGTAGACGTAGAACTCCATGCGGTCCAGCTCGCGCAGCAGGTCGTTCGGGAATTCGATGTCGGCCTTGTCGATCTCGTCGATCAGCAGCACCACCGGCTCGGGCGCGGTGAACGCCTGCCACAGCACGCCCTTGATGATGTAGTTGTGGATGTCGCGCACGCGCTCGTCACCCAGTTGCGAATCGCGCAGGCGCGAGACGGCATCGTATTCATACAGGCCCTGCTGGGCCTTGGTGGTCGATTTGATATGCCACTGCATCAAGGGCATGTCGAGCGCCGCCGCCACTTCCTCGGCCAGCATGGTCTTGCCGGTGCCGGGCTCGCCCTTGATCAGCAGCGGACGCTGCAGGGCCAGGGCGGCATTGACCGCCAGTTTCAGGTCCTCGGTCGCCACATAGCCGCTGGAACCTTCGAATCGTTGGGATGCTTGCATGGTGATGTATAAAGTTTAACGTGCGAACCGACCGAGTATATGCCAATCGCGCCCCGCCGGTGTGCTGTGGACTCGGGTTGCCGATTCGGTTAGAATCGGGGTTTGTAGGAAAAACTTTGACGTAAGTCAAATTTTTCACGGGCAGCAAACGATACCAATCAGATCATTCCACCATGAAAAAAATCTTCGCACTTCTCGTGCTTGCAGGCATGGCTAATGTTGCCGCAGCCGCAGAAATCGTTGGAAACGCATCGGCTGCCGCCAAGGGCAAGGTCGAAATGTGCATCGGCTGCCACGGCATCCCGAACTACAAGATGGGCTATCCGGAAGTCTACCGCGTGCCGAAGCTGGGCGGCCAGAACGCCAAGTACATCGAAGCGGCGCTGCACGCCTACAAGAAGGGCGAGCGCAAGAACGCATCGATGCGCGGCATCGCGATGACGCTGTCCGACCAGGACATCGCCGACGTGGCAGCGTACTACGCCGAGCCAACCCCAGCGAAGAAATAAGGACGACCGAACATGAAAAAACTGACGATTGCCCTGGTTTGCGGCCTCGTATCGATCAACGCGTTTGCCGCCGACATCGCCAACGGCGAAGCGCTGGCCAAGAAGTACAACTGCGCAGCGTGCCACGGCGCCGACTACGCCAAGCCGATCGACCCGAGCTATCCAAAGCTGGCCGGCCAGCACGCCGATTACCTGGCGTCCGCGATGGCTGCCTACAAGCGTGGCGACAGCGTCAACGGCCGCGTCAACCCGATCATGTCGGGCCAGGTCGCGCCGCTGTCGGGCAAGGACATGAAGGATATCGCTGCCTACCTGGCGAGCCTGCCGGCGTCGGTGGAGCAGAAGCGCTAAGCTTGCGCCAGCAGCAAAAAAAAGCCACGCATCGCGTGGCTTTTTTGTTTCCGCTAGCGTCGTCATCCCCGGCCGATGGCGGCCCCCTTCGCGGGGACCCCTGTTGAGGGGAGCGAAGTGGTAGACGCCGCCGTGCTGCAAACTCACCAGGGGTCCCCGCGTTCGCGGGGATGACGAGGGCTACACCTGCCGGCGCAGGCACTCGACGTAGGCGGCGCCGTCCGGCGGCATCCCGCTGCGCTGCGACGCCCAGATCATCTCGCCCAGGCACTCCATGATGCGGTGGTGCGCCTCGTGCTGCCCGTGCCGCTGCACCAGCGCCGCCGCCGCGTCGCGTACGCCGCGCGGCTGGTCGATCGACACCTGTTCCTCGATCGACAGGTGCATCGACAGGTGCAGGAAGGGATTGGCCTCGCCTCCCTCGACCGAATAGTCGCGCGTGAGCGCATGCTCGACGTCCTTCAGCACCTCCTCGTACTCGGGATGGTGCGCGATCCAGTCGGCCGCGATGGCTTCCATGGGCGTGAGCACTTCATTCGCGCGCCACTTGCGGTAGCTCTCGCAGAAAAAGCGCCGGACGTCGTCCGATGATGGTGTAAACAAGGTCTGGCTAGTCCTTCTCGGGCGACAGGATCAGTTGCGGCTCGGCGGCGCCGGCAATCGCCACCGCGGCCGGCGCCGAAGCGCGGACCGCCAGCGCCGGGCGTGCCTGGCTCGGCGCCTTGCCGCCAGCGCCTTCCGCGCCGCGCGGGCTGCGCAGGTAGCGGGCGTTG
>DASWYE010000173.1:0-12644 GCA_036405115.1 Telluria sp.
CCGGCAAGCGGAGCGCGCAGCGCCGGCACGGCGCGGAGGCGTCAGGGATTGATGCCCGAAGGGGCGAGACGCCGCAGGCGGCTCGATGCGCAGCACGAAAGCCCGGCCCCGTAGGGGAGACGCCCAGGGGTTAATACGGCGGGTCGTCATCCAAGCTGTCATCCACAGCCGGAAACGGATCAATTCGATAGCCCAAGTCTTCGATGGAACGGGCGTTGTCGGGCAGCTTCTCACGCATCCAAACCGGGATGCGACCCTGCGCGAACAAATTGCACTCGGTCGGTTCTCGATCAGCGTCCAGCCACTCAACACGGAACGCCTGCCCACCGAAACCGATTCCCTGGCCAAGCGCATCCCAAGTGTAATGAACGCCCTGGCAGATAACGCGCTGAATATCGGTGGCTTCGGCCAGCTCGGCCCAATAGGACTCCAGTTGCGAGACGGCATCCGATTTCGCCCGCTCGATCCGTGCCAAGGTGTCGGCGTCAGGGGTCGGACTGGACGAAAAGGCGAGGACTTGACGCCAGCCAGCGGCCGCATCCTGGTGCGTGAAACCGGCGTGGATTCGCAACGGCTGCTCGGTAAAGCAATGCCGGGTTTCGCGCGTGTCATTGTTGATGTGGATTTCCACGGACTGCCGCTTCGCCCGCAACCAAGCCGTGCGCGCGGCTTGCTCCAAGCGGTCAGCCTCGGCCTTCGCGGCCCGGCCCTCCGTATCGAGGCGGGATTGTTCGGCGCTGCCATCTTCGGCATCCACGCAGCGCAGAAAAACGGCGCGGTGATGCGCTTTCGCAGCCTCCCAAGCCTGGAATTCCTGGGGGACGGTGTGCGGGGCATCAATGAGGAAAAAATCGACGGTCATGGTGTTCTCCGAGTTCCTGTTAATACCGGGCACGGAAAGGCTCGGATTGCCGCCAGTTGCGATCAAAGTGGGCCAGATATGCCTTGGCCAGCGCCGAATTATTCCAGTTCACCAGGACGTTCTCCGAATTCACGCGCGCGGCTGCGTCGGAGTAGTTGAAGCTCCCCAGCTCGACGGTCTGGCGATCCACGATGAGCACCTTGTCGTGGTGGATCGGGTAAGCGGAAATCACGCGGACATCGCAACCGGCCTCGGCCAGCGCGGAAAGGGCCGCCCGGCCCTTTCCGCTGCGGTCGTCGGTGATGTTGTTCTTGTAGTCGGCCACCAGGGAGACAGCCACGCCGCGCTTGGCCGCGCGCAGCAGCGCGGCCACCACGCGCGGACTGGTGAAGCTGTAGGACAGCGCCTTGATGTCGGTCTTCGCGGAGTCGATCACGCGAAGAACCAGCGCCTCGGCCCCGCCCTTGGGCGAAAAGCCCACCTCGATGGAGCCGGCCGCAGGCACGGCAACAGGCGCGGCCGTTTCAATGGCATCGGCCAGCTCGCGCAGCGCGCTAGGCTTGAAGGCGAAAGCGGAGCCGGCCCAGCTCAAGGCGAGGCCGGCGAGGATCACAGGAAGGAAGCGAGAAGGTTTCATAGGGCAGCTCCAGGAAAACGATCAAGCCGCAAGGCGCAGCTCGTTGAGGAAGTCGGCGGCCACCACGGGGCAGACGGCATTACCCAGCAGGTGCATGGCATCGCGGTGGACGTTGGGGAGGACGTAGGACGGCGGAAAGCTCATTGCATCCCGTGCCTCGGGCACGGCAAGCATCCGCATCTTGTCGCCCTCGATCACGGCCCAGCGGTCGCGGGTAGTGATGGTGCCGACAGGCCGGTGGATGCTGCGGCCGGTGAGGCCGCTGCCGCTGGAGTAGTACGGGATCAGGAAGCGGTCGCCGTGCGCAGCACGGCCCGCCGCGATCTGGCGCAGCGTCTTGTCGCTGCGCCTGGGCGTGACGATCGGACTCCACGGGTGTGCATCCCACTGGATCACATCGGCAATAGGTCGGTGCTCGCGGCGCGGCAGGCTCAAGCGCAGCGGCCGCCGAGAGCGCGTGCAGACCAGGAACAGGCGCTGTCGGTTCTGCGGCACGCCATGATCCGCCGCATCAACCAGATGCGGCGATACGGCGTAGCCCAGCCGGCGCAGCGCATCGCGCCAAGCCGGGTAAAGCACCCACTTCTCGAAGTCGGGGACGTTCTCGACCAGGATCACCGGGCTGCGGTGGTATTCCGCGCAAGCCACCACGGCCCAAGCCGTGCTGCGCAGCGCGTCATGATGCGGCCGCTCGCGGCCTCTTGCCCTCGAATGCCCTTGGCAGGCTGGCGAAGCCAGCACGACATCATGCGCGGGCACCGCGCGCCAGTCGGCTTGCTGGAGGTCTTGGCACTCGTGCCAAGTGTCAGGGTGGTTGGTCTGGTGGTACTGAACAGCCAGCGGCCAATGGTTTGCGGCCCACACCACGCGCGCGCCAGCCAGGCGCGCGCCTTCGGTGAAGCCACCGGCCCCTGCAAAGAGGTCGATACAGCGCATGGGTCAGAATTCCGTGGTCAGGGTGCCATCGGGAAGGCGCTTCATCAGGTCGAAGCCGTTATCCGTGCCGCCGCAGCTCTCCAGCTCCTTCAGCGCCGCCTTGAAAGTGTGGTGGTCACTCCACACGTCTTCGGCATCGGTGCCGGCGTTCTCAACGATCACCCATTGCGGGTAATCCGTGGCTTGGGCGGTGGTGTTGGCCAGGGCGGTTTGCATGGTCGTTTTCCTTATGCGGAAGGGTTGAAGATGGTCTAAGCGGCTGGGGTCTGGTCTGCTCACCGTCACCCCTACCGAGGCATTGCCTCATCACTGAAGCAATGCCTATATTCTACCCATTAAACTATTGACCGTCAATAGTTATGCGCAAAAAGTTGCTTTCATTATGAAAGCACAACATCAGCCGGCGCAGGCTTTCGCGCGCGAAAGTCACCGCAGGGCGAAGCCCAAACGGTTGTAGAGGTAGAGGCCGGCGAGCGTCAGCGCCCCGGCCACGGCTGCGCCGGCCAAGGCGTGCCGCCAATCGCGGCCGCTCGGCCACGTCGCCAGCAGGCATTGCACGGCCAGGAGCTTCAGGCCAAGGCTGGGCCATGCGAGAGCAAGCCAGCCAGCGGAATGCCACAGCAGGCCGGCGCTCAACGGAATGAGAAGGAAGGGCGCGAGGGCCACGGGAACCGCATTCCACCAGCGCAGGCGCATGAACAGCACGCGCCCCAGCAGCAGCTCCCCGTCAGGCATCCGGCGCGGCAGGATCGACAGGGAAACCGGGCGCGCACCAAACAGCCAGCCGGCCAGCCAGTGCATAGCCTCATGGGCCAGCGTGCCGGGCAGCACGGACAGGGCGTACAGCCACGTCCAGCGCCGGACGGCGCGGATCGCCACCAGCATGACCGCGAAGCTGGCCAGATGCAGCCACGCGGAGCCGATCACGTCTTGTCAGCCTTTTTTGCGGTGAAACCCCGGATGGTCGCCTCTTGACTGGCCACTTGACTGCGCAGCGCGTCGAGTTCCCCTGTCACCCGGCCAAGTTGGGCGGCCGCATCGCGGGCCTCTTTGCGCGCCTCGTCCAGCTCGGCCTCCATGCGCTGCTTGGAAGCCTCCAGCTTGCCGATGACCTCCACGCTGCGCTGCTTCTGGTCGTGCAATGCCTGCTGGTGAGCATCTTTCAGTCGCCCCACCTCGGCATCATGCTGGGCACGTTGAGCAGCCACCCCTTCGGCGTGCTCTTTCCGCGCCGCCGCCAGCTCGGCCGCTCCTTGCTCCTGCACTCGCGCAAGTTCACCGCGAACTTGGGCCAGCTCGCGCTCCAAGTCTGCCGCTTGCTGGGAGAGTCGGGCCACGTCGGCGCGCTGGGTGGAAAGCTCGGCTTCCACCGTCCGGCGTGCGGCCTCCGCTTCATCGCGTCGCGCCCGTTCAGCCTTCAGGTCGTCATGCACCTCGTTGGCCCGCTTCTCCAGCTCGGCCGCCCGCGCCTCCCCCGCCGCCGCCCGCTCGGTTTGTGCAGCCACGTCGGCCTGAAGGCTGGCCAGTTGATCGGTCAGTTCGGCAGCTTGCCGGCGCGCCTCATCGCGTTCGTCCTCGCGTTTCTCGGCCAGGGCCAGCGCCTCCGCAGTCTCGGCTTCGAGTTCCTGACGCACCCGCTCCAGGGATTCACGCTCGGAGGCCAAGCGGCCGTTGGCAAGCTCCAGGGCCACGCCCCACATGTCTGAAGCCCAGCCCTGCACCTTGTCGAGCACCACCTGGGGCGCGGCTTCGCGCACCGGCTCGGCCGACTCGGCAGCCTTGCGGCGTGCCTTCCAGGCTCGCAGCACCGGGCCGATGGTGGCGTAGCTGCCGCCCTTCGTGCTCGTCCACTTCGCCAGCAGTTCGCGCACCGTCTCGTTCGTCGGGCGCATCCCCTCGGCCGCCAGTTGTTCGGCGGCTTTACAGATCAATTCTTCCGTGATGATCGCTTCGCTTGCCATGTCAGACTCCTTCCGGTTGGTTGTGTTGTTTGTTGTTGTATGTTGTATTTTACAGTAAACAACAACAAACGCAACAGGCGAAGCGCCGGCCGGATGTCGGCGGCGGCCGCGCCTGTCTTCGGCGTGCCGGCGTCGAGCTGGTGGTGGAAGCGGGTCAGTGGCCACCTCGGCGGCCGTCCCTCTGGAAAAGCCCCCGATAGACGAATCGGGCGCGTCGGCCCGAGCCTCGAATGGCTCCAGGCCGGGAAAAATGGGCAAGTTGGCCAGGATCAGGTCGATTTCATGCGTGCTGGCACTCGAATTCGGCCGCCAAGCCCCGGAAACAGAGCCTTCGCGGGCAGTGATTCGTCTATCGTGTTCACTTTCGCTGGCAGGCATCCGGCACGCATCGAGGCGGCCGCCGTGGGGCAGCGGCTGGCCAGCGGTTCGCATGAGCTGTTCAGCCAAAAAATCGACCGCACAGAACGCGCTACAAGCGATTTTTCCGGGTGTCCGAGGGGTCAGGGCTGGCCAAGGGTCAGAAAACGCCGTGGCGGGCCTCCTGCGCGGCCATTTCAGCCCTTCTAAGCCTTCATGCCCATCGCGGAAGGCTTCGCCCCTCCCTTTTGAAGACTTTTTGACGGTTGTGCAGCAGGAACGGTGTTCCACGGCGCGCTGCGCGCCCGGTTGAGCGGTCGGCGCGGCCGTAGGACGCGGCGAGCGTGATTTATCCGGTGTCTTAGCGCCCGCAGGGTGCCCCGCTTGCGGGGCAGGTCGGGACGGCCGCTTGCGGACGGCCTGAGCCGCTTAGACCGTGGTTGCAGGGCGGTGGAGCACCCCGCCCGGCGCAGCCGGGCTTTCGTAAGCACTCGCGCCGCAGGCGCGCACGATTCGGGGTGAGGCCGAAGGCCGAGGGGCATAGCCCCTGGGGGGATGGGAGGACGGCGAAGCCGGCCGGGTGGGTTCGAGAAGGGGGGGCACCCCCCTTCGGCGGCGTTAAAACGTTAAATAAGAAGGCGTTAAAACGCGCGCGCGTGTTACGCTGTGGATAACAGGTCGTAAGTCCTTGTCGCGCAAGGATTTTTCCAAGTGGCATGTACGCCGATAGACGAGAAAGCTGTACGCCGATAGACGAGAAAAGCGTACCGCGATAGACGAGTGTTTGTACGTCGATAGACGAAACGGCCGCGTTTTCTGTGGATAAGTGGCCAAATGTACGCCGATAGACGAGTGTTTTTGGCAGTGTCGGATGCTTTCAGCGTGGCAGCAAAAAAGGCGTTTTCGGATGTTGCCGGGCTAAAAGTCCAATGCTGATGCGGGTTTTTCGGTGGTTTTGTCGCGCAAGGATGTGCGGCGATAGACGAGTAAACCGTACCGCGATAGACGAATTCGCGCGGTTTGGCAAGAAGGCGAAATGTACGCCGATAGACGAGTCCGTCCCGGCGCTGGCCAGTGTGCCACGATGGGCGGTTGAGGCTCTGCCGGTGGTCAAGCTGGGGCAGTGCGGCGAGCCTCTGCATGGGGGGTCAGGCCAGTTTTTTTTGCAAGAAGTAGGACACCCAGGACAGCTTGCCGGCCTTGTTGGCCTCGCATACCAGTTTGGCGTTGTCGCGGGTCATGATGACCAGCTTGTTGGGCTTCACGGACTCGTCCAGGAACATCCGGTAGTCGGGCAATGGGTCGCGCTCCACGATCTCCTTGATCTCTTGCTTGAAGCGGCGCAAGGTCTGCGAGCTGCCCGTTTTCTCCAGCAGCAACGGCAAGCTGATTTCCCACCATGCCTTATCGCCGCAGTGCTTGCGCGCCAGCTCGTACAACCGGCGTTCCAGGGCTTGGCCAAGGCTGAAGTAGTCGGGGTGTAGAGTGAGGATGTCGAAGTCCATTGCGGCCCGGTAGAGCCATTCAGAAATTGTCAGCTCCAACTCCAGCGCGCCTTTGCCGTTCTTCGTCCAAGTCGTCACGCGGTAGTCCTCGATCAAGCCGAAGCCTTCGAGCTGTTCCTTCTCGTTCGTCTTGACGTTCGTTTCAATGGTGGTGCCCTTCAGGCGTCGGCACATGTCCACCACGCGCTCGTAGGCCGCGCCTCCGGTGCTGCGGCGCGTTCCCAGCAGAAACGGGTACACGTCCACGCGGACACGGCGCGAAACCTTTATGCCAGCATCGTGCCCTCGCACGATCTGGCTGATGCAGTAGATCAGGATGTCTTTGTCGAAGACTGTAGCCGCGCCCACAGCGGACGGGATGATGCGAATGCTTCGGCCGGCACGCGAATAGACGCGGATGCGCGTGTCGCGGTTCTTCGAGAGGGAGAAAATGGGGTACTCCATCGAGGACACATCATCTTTGACAGGCCAATCATGGATCGCCTCAAGCACCACAAACAGATCAGGCTGCACGGCGCTGGCCAGGATGTTCCCACCTGCCGGCTCATCGCCTCGCCCAAGTGGAAAAAGTGTTGCGCTTTCGCTGTCTGTGTTATGATGGGACATTCATTGCTCCTTATGTGTCTCTTGCTGCCAAGCGGGTTGATCCGTTAGGGGTTGATGATGGTCTTTGAAGTGCCCGGCCTGCTCGCCGGGCATTTTCTTTTGTGCTTTCTGATTCATGCCGTGGCATGGTGCTGGCCAACTGGCTGCACCGCCAAGCGAAGGCCCAGCGCCTTGAGCACGGCCGACAGACTGCGCAGCTCCGGGTTTCCCTGGGGCGACAGCGTGCGGTAGAGCTGGTTGGCATTCAGCTCGGTTTCCTTGGCGATAGCGCGCACGCCACCGCGCGCTTGCGCCATCTGGCGCAGCGCCACCAATAGATCGGCCGGTTCTCCATCCTGGAGAAGCTGGTTCAGGTACTCGGCCGCAAAAGCCGGGTCTTCCTTGAACAGCTCGGCCATCGCTTCGTCGTGGCTTCGATCCTTCATGCTGACCTCCGTTGCCAGTCTTTCCAATACCCAATGGCGCGCTCGATGTCCGCGTCCTGGGTGCCTTTGTCACCGCCGCACAACAGCAGAACCACTACCGCGCCCGCCATCGCGTAATAGACGCGGTAGCCGGGGCCTTGGTCGATTCGTAACTCCCACACGCCTTCACGGCAGGGCTTGTGATCGCCAAAGTTGCCCGCCTCGATGCGGCCCACGCGCTTGACCACCTGGCCCTTAGCAATCGGGTCGCGCAGCTTCTTCAGCCACTCTTGAAACGGGTCGTGCTCGTCCTCGGTGATGTAGTGCCGAACGGTGAACATGTCCATATTATCGTTTATAAACGACAAAGGCGCAAGGGAGCACCCTGCGCCTCGTCTTGGTTGATCGCGTAGGTCATGGCGCGGCCACCAAGAGCTTGGCGGCCTTGCGCACGGCGTTCGTGGCCTTATCCAGCACCTCGGCACATCTGGCCGCGTCGTCGCACCCTTTCATTGCCTCGGCCAAGGCGGCCAGCTCCAGGGCCAAGGTTTCAGGAAGATCTAGCTCCACGCGAATGGAACTCACGCCCGGCGTCGTGGTTTTCTTGTATGCCCGCTCGATAGTGGCCACGGCTCCGCTGACACGTTGCTTGCTCATACCGTACTCGGTGGCCACGTCCACCTGGGCGCGTCCATCCACCAGCACGGCGCGCGCCATTTCACGGGCTTGGTCGCCCATGCGGGTGTCGGCGGCAGCGCGGTCAAAGGCTTGCGGGGTAAGGCGTTTCAGTCTCATTGGGGCCGTCCGGTGCATCAGCGCGGTTTCGCGCGCGAAAGTTGAAAGAGAGGCGGCCAGCGGCCGCCTTCATGGGGAGGTCAGAAACGCCAGCCTTCCGGCATGTCGGGAGAGGCATTCCGGCCAGCGCCCTCGATGTCGGGATGCAGTTCTTCCCACAACTGCGCCGGCGTCTTGTCCTTCAGCTCGCCCTGGAGCTTCTTCAGATACATGACAGCCCGCTCCGGGCCGATGCCTTCCAGCATCGGCAAGGTCATGGCCAGGAATCCTTGCCACAGCACCCACTCGGTTTCGTGCATGTTGTGGCCCAGCGTGGTCATGTGGGTTTTCATGCTGAAGAACTGCGCCTGATTGGCTTCGCCCCACTCGAAGGTTTCTTCCCGCAGCGACAGCAGCTTTTCGTTGGCCCGCTCCTTTTCGGCAGCGGCCTTCTGCTCCGGGGTCAGCTCCATCGTCGGGAGGGCTTGCTGGCCGCGTCCCGAGGCGGCGGACGGGGCCGGCGCGGGGCCTTGGCCGCCATCCTCGTCCTGGTCGCCGGCATCAGCTCCAGCAGCCGCACGCTCGGCATCCCGCTTGCGCTGTTCTTCCAGCCATGCGGGGGTCTTCTCCGGGGCCTTGTCGCCGGCCTTCTTGGCGTTGTCCAGCTCGATGCGGCGCTGGGCCAGATCGTCTTGCTGTTGCTTCCATGCCTTCATTCTGGCCAGCGTGTTACGGGCTTCGTCGCGCGACAAGGGCAAGCCCTCGTTCATACGGTGAGAGAGGCGCGAAAACTCGGTGTGCGTGTCCTCGATGTCGTAAATCTGGTTGAGGCAGTGCAGCACCTCAAAGTCGCCGCACAGATCGTTCTCCAGCAGCTCGCGCACCGGGTCAGCATAGCGGCGCACAGCCATGCGCTTGCTAACCCATGCCTCGCCACGGTTCCAGATCGTCATCGCTTCCTTGGTGCCGTACAGCTCCACGTCCTCGATCACGCCCATTGCTTCCTCGTAGGCGGTCAGGTCGTCGCGGTCGTTGTTCTCCGTCACTTGCAAGCGGCGGATTTGCAGCTCGGTCAGCCCCTTCTTGATGATGACGGGCACCTTGACCAGCCCAGCCAGCGGCGCGGCGCGGTAGCGGCGCTCCCCGACGATGATCCGGTAGCGGCCGTCAGCTTCTTCATGCACCACCAGCGGCTCAATGATGCCGTTCAGCTTGAAGCTCTCGGCCAGTTCCTCCAGGTTGCGGAACGTCTTGCGAACCTGCTTGACGCTGTAGATGCGCGCCAGTTCGATTTCGGCGTCGGCCGGCTGCGCCGGCTTGACGGCGATCTGAGCCACGGCGGACAGCTTGCCCAGGTTCAGGCCGGGCTTTTTGTTGGTTGCGGTTGCGGTCATGTCCTTGTCCTTTTAGATCGCGGCTTTGTCGAAAATCTGGTTGCACACCGCTTTCATTTCGCGGGCGGCCAGGATTTGGCTTTCGCCGCTTTGCACGCGCCACACCGGCCGATCCTTGGCGTACTGCGTGGCTGCGCGGTCGTAAAGCACCCCTTCCATCACCACCTCGCCCAGCTCGTCGCGCAGTTGCTCCAGGGCGTTGCGGTCGAAGGCGCGGCGGGTATTGACGCGGTTGGCCAGCAGGCCCAGCGTCACAAGGTCGGCGTTCCATTCCAGTTGCTGCACGCGCGCAATGTCTTCAAACAGGTCGCCCAGGCCGTCGATGGCGTCTTGATCCATCGTGCAAGGGCATACCACGAAGTCAGCGGCGATCAGCGCGGCATACAGCGGATTGCCCAGCGTCGGGGCCGTGTCGATGATGCACACGTCGAAGTCTTTGGCCAGCTTGGCCAGCGCAGCGCGCGGGGCGTGCAGGTCTTCCAGCGGGCGGCTGGCCACGTCCACCAGCTCGCGGTCAGCAGCCACCAGCGCAGCGGACTCGCCGCACGGAAGCGGTTGCAGTTCGATGGCCTCTCCGTCGAACAAGGCGCTGCCCGTCAGCGATTGCAGCTCGTCGCCCTGGTCGCCCACGGTACGCTCGCGCAGCGCCCGGAGGGTCTTGCTGAAGTTCTTTTGCGGATCGAGGTCAACGCACAGGACGCGCAAGCCGCGCTCGATGGCGAAGAAAGCCAGGTTGCGGGCAACAGTGGTCTTGCCGACTCCGCCCTTCTGGTTGGCGATAGCGATGGTTTTCATGATCGTTCGTCCTTTCCCTAGTTGTCGATCAGGCCGCCACCGACACGTCGGCAGGCTGGAAGCACAGCTCAAAATTCACCATGACTTGCAGCCAGTTCATAGCGAACATGTTGATCTGGGCGCGGCGCGGGTTCACCGCACTGCCGCCCGTGTAGATCACCTGATAACCGAAGGTGTCTTCCATCTCCAGCACCTCGGCCAGCTTGTTGACCATATCCACACGCAGCTTGAGCCAAGGCGCAGGCATTACCGTGCCCTTCTTCTGGTTGTCGTCGGCCAGCTCGATCAGGCGCATGTCACCCTCGACGGCCGCGATGTGGCAATACACAGCCATGTCGTCAGGGATACGCGGAGGGGCGCAGAAAACCGCACCAGCGCGGGCGGATTGCAGGCTGGGGATCAGGTCGGCCAGTCGGTCAAAGAGGCGGGCATAAACGGTAGTACGCATGGTCAAAGCTCCTAAGTCATGTTGATGATGGTCTTTGGTGGATCGTCCCTTTCGCGTGCGAAAGATCGGTTCAGCGCCCCACTGTCTGCTCACAGTTGTTTCCGGGGTTCATCGGCCGTCCATCCGCTGCCGATGTGTTGAATTCTACCATAAAACTATTGACCGTCAATAGTTGCAAGCATGTTTTTTTCCAGTCCGCATAAGTCGATCAGCTCGCCCACGGAAAACTTGGACGGCCCAGCAATGGCGGTCAGAATCCGGCGCAGCATTGCCGGTGCATTGATCTGCTGGAGACGCGGCGCAGCCGTGGCCACCAGCCGCGCCCGGCCCTCGGCGTACTCCAACTGGCAACCCTGCATCGCGCTGGCCAGGAAGAAGCCTTCGAGGCTCGAAGCCTCCAAGGCCAAGTCGTTGAAGGCGTCCCCACCCTTGGCGCGCACGTAGCTGTCCGGGTCGTGGTCGCGCGGAAGGAAAAGGAAACTCACGTCTGCCGCGTCGGTGACATGAGGCAGGCACACGTCCAGGGCGCGCGCAGCCGCCCGTCTGCCGGCGTCGTCTCCGTCAAAGCAGAAGATCACGCGCTTGGCCAAGCCCAGCAGCCGTTCCACATGCTGGCCTGTTGTGGCCGTGCCCAGCGTTGCCACGGCGTTCTGCACACCATGTTGGGCCAGACTGACGACATCCAGGTATCCCTCCACCACATAGGCGGTGCCGGTCGCGGCAATAGCCTCGGCCGCCTGGGTCAGACCGAACAGCACGCGCCCCTTTTGGAAGACTTCGGTTTCCGGTGAGTTGAGATACTTCGGCCCGTCGCCTTCGAGCACGCGGCCGCCGAAGCCGATCACGCTGCCGGCGTCATCGAGGATGGGGAACATGATTCGGTCGCGGAAGCGGTCATAACGCCGGCCGCCGTCGTTGACCGCCACCAGCCCAGCCTTTTCCAAGGCACGGTCGTTGTAGTTCGGGAATGCCTCGCGCAGCGCCTGGAAGCCGGCCGGGGCATAGCCCAAGCCATAGCGCGCCGCGATGTCACCGCGCAGCCCGCGCGATTTCAGGTAAGCCACCGCGCGCGTAGAGGCACGGAGCTGGCCACGGTAAAACGATGCGGCTTGTGTCAGGTGGTCGATCAGGATGTGGGACATGGTTCAAGCCTTCGGGATGTTGAGAGAGAGGCGGCCGGTGTCGTACATGTGCAGCATGGAGAGGAAGTAGCTCGGATCGGCAGGCCACTTGCAGCCCTGCCAGTACGCCAGCAAGGCCCCGCGCACCGGCTCCTGGTAGCCGTTGAGACGCCGCCGCGCCTCGCGCCACTTGTCGGCCCGGCGCTTGCGGTCAGCGGCTTGCTGACGCTGCCATTGCAGCCGGCGAGCCGTCATTTCCTCGTTCACGTCGATCTGCTCGGCCGCCACTTGGTCAGCGAACAAAGGAAGGGCCTCGCGTTCGGCCTTCTGCTTGCGCGCGAAAGCGGCACGCTTGCGCTCGGTGTCGCGGAATTCGTACTTGCCGAAACGATGGAAGCGCATGACAGGCCCTCAATGGTTCCAGTACTTCCGGCCGTACTTGCGCCCGGCGATGGTGATGCGGTCTTCGGCGTCGATGGGCACGCACTCGCGGCCGCCATCGGCACGCAACACGGTGCATTGGCCAGCCTCGCCGGTCACGGTGGAGTCGAAGCCGCACACATAGAACACCCAAGGGCTGTGCTCGTCTTCGCGGAACTGAGCGAACCCGTGGAAGTCCCGCTTCAGAGCCACGCCGCTCCGGGGAACATCCGGGCCAAAGTCGAAAGTGCCTTGATCTGCCATGTTGAAACTCCTACTCAACCAATGCCTATATTCTACCCGTCAAACTATTGACCGTCAATAGTTTGTGAGAGAAAAAAGCCTGATTTTTCGCGGGTTCCGGGCTTGTGTTTCTTCGGGGTTCAGGCAAGCTACCTTGGAGCCTCGGGGCGGGGTTTGGGGG
>DASWYE010000174.1:0-52327 GCA_036405115.1 Telluria sp.
GGATCGGCCGTCAGGCCCGGCAAGCGGAGCGCGCAGCGCCGGCACGGCGCGGAGGCGTCAGGGATTGACGCCCGAAGGGGCGAGACGCCACAGGCGGCTCGATGCGCAGCACGAAAGCCCGGCCCCGCAGGGGAGACGCCCAGGGGTCACGCTTGCGCCTCGATCTGCCCATGCACAGCGGCACGCAACGACTCCAGCGCGTCCAGGAACCGCTCGGCCGCAACGTCAGCCGCCCACGGCTCCCACGGCCGGCAATCGTAGATGTCAGCCAGTGGATCGACATCGAGGACAGGATGCACGATGCCCAGGACATCGCGGACTTCATGAGCTGGCCAGCCAATGCAATGCACAGCCTCTGAAGCGGCCGCCACCGAGTCGGCCCGCTTGTGGGCGGCGTGCGCTGCCGGCGACCAAGTGCGCAGCTCATACCGATCTGAAACCGCAGCCATCAGGCGAGACGAAACAGCCCGAAAGGAAAGGCCCAGCACGTCTTTCAAGGGGGAAATACAGTCGAACCCAAGGAAACCTTCCTCGGCATCGTGTAGAAGCTCCAGGAGCGCGTCAGAGGGCGTCAAAGGGGTGTCGCTCCACTGCCGGCGCAAAGCGAGCACCAGGAGCGAATGCTGGGCCACGGAGAGGGGCAGGGGCCATGACGATTCCCCACCCCAGCGGTACGTCCTCGCCAAACGCAAGGCAAGGTCACTGTCGAGCCACGCGCCGGGATCGGGATTGATGAGGTCGAGGCGACGGCCAGAAGGAAGCCGAACCCACGCGCGCGCCGCTACCGGCGTCATCGGCCGCCCCGCAAGATCATGAAGCCGCCCGAATAGGCGATCTGGAAGCGGTTGAGCACGTCCATCCCCAGCAGCGGAGCTGAAAGGCGCTCCAGGACTGCGATAGCCGCACCCTCAACAGCGAAGGGGCCGACGATCACCGTGTTGGCCGCAGTGATGCCACCACGTTCACGGCCTGCGGCCGTGTCAAAGGATGTTGCGCGGCCGGCGCGGATACCAGCATTGCGGGCGAGCTTGACCGGCAGCGTCGTGAATCGCGCTCCGGTGTCCACCATGAAGACCACGGGAAAGCCGTTGACGGCCCCGGCGATGTAGTAGTGACCATCCGCAGCGCGCGGGATGGAGTAGTCCCCGTTGCCCAGGCGCTGCGCCGGCTTGACCATCACGGGAGAGGCGGCCGCAACGTCGAGCTGGTCGCCGGGGTAGCTCTGGCCATCGTAGATGATGTATTCGCGCTGCTGCGCGTGCGAGGCTCCAAGGGCAAAGCAGGCCATCAGGGCCACAAGGGCGCGAGTAGCGTTCATTGCCAACTCCAACGATAGAAGCCAGCCAAGTGCGCGAAAACAGCGGCGTTCGCGGCGCTGGCCAGCCATGTGAAAAACAAAAAGGAAGCCTTCCGCGACTTGTGGCGGAAGGCATGTTGTCCAATCAATGCACCGGGCCAGCCGCATAGCAGCTCGATCCAGTGCAAAGCCTTTTCAGACCAGCGCCAACGGTTGGCAACGGCCGCCGACTTGTCGAGGCCGTATGCCAGAAAGGCCAAGTTGCTCATGAGCGCATAGGCCCAAGCGTAGTGCGGCCGGATACGCCCGGCGATGCCGGCGACAATCACACCCATAAGGAACACCGCACCCAGCCCGAAAGCGGCCCAGCGATGGGCGATCCAAAAGCGATCCGCCAGTGACAGGCCCGGCGCGTTCATTTCGCCAAAGCAGGATCAGCGGAGAGGCCCAGGGCCACAATCAAGCCAGCGGCCTCCTGCAAGCCCGCAAGGGACGACTGGATGAGTCGCGCCGGCACCAGCTCGGCATCCTCGGTTGTGGCGAGGACGGAGCACTTCTGTTCCGTGGTGCCTGCCTTGCGCGTCATGTTGACGACATTGCGCTGACGGTAGCGCCACGTCTCGCAGCGCGACAGGCATTTGCCGTCCGGGTCGCCGGCCGTGGCCGCGTTCACCGAGTCCTGCGCGCCGGTCGCATTCCCGACATTGGATGCAATCGTGCCGACCAGCATGGCCAGGGGGTTCAGCGACAGCATCACGGAGCCGCCCCGGCCGCTCTTGGTGGCCAAGGGCGCGGGGTTCTCGGCATAGTCGCCCACGCGAACCTCGGCGGTACGCCGGGTTGCGGGGCGCAGCGCCTGGAAGGCACCATCCAGCTCGTACACCACGTCGGCCTGCTCGCGGCTGTCCACCAGCTCGAAGCCGCTGGAGGCCAGCGAGGCCCGCACGGCGGCCGTCAGCCTCGGACTGGCCAGGAATTCGATGAAGACCTTGCGCCCTCGATCAGCAGCCAAGTCGATGTGGCCGGTGATGGCCACCTTGACCTCGGCGGCCGGAGCGGCCGCAACAGCGGCCGGTGCATCAACTGGCACCGCATCAGAACTGGCCAGCGCCGGCAGTGCGCAGCCGGCCGCAGCGGCCAGAAGCAGGTAAAGCGGAAGGTGACGCATGTTTTCCTCCTTGTTGTTCTTGACGTTCAATCGTCTTCTCGGAAATGGGTGGTGGAGAACAGCAGCGCCGATCCGCGCTGCTCGATCTGCACCATCCCCAGGATGTTCATGCCCAGCAATGCAGGGCCGTTCATGGTGGGCATTACGGCAACTTGGACGTTGTGGGCACGGAAGGAACCGAAAACCACTTCTGCTACTGTGGCGACACACCCGAAGACCTCGCCGGCCGCCGTGCTGAACTGGCGAGGCTCGCATGATGTGATGCCCAAGGGCTTGGCCAGCGAGCCAGGAACGGATGTCAGGCCCGCGCCGGTATCCACAATGAAGGTGACAGGCTGGCCGTTGATGCTGCCCGGCGTCTCATAGTGCCCGCGCTGATTCTTTGGCACGCTCATGGTGGCCACGCGCGGCTGCTCGCTTGCTCGCGGCGCAGCCGTGGAGACACGCTTGTTGCCGAAGTAGTCAAAGGCAACAAAGCACAGGAACCCGATCCCGAGCCAGGTATAAACCATGCCGGCCAGGCGCGGCTTTGTCATGTAGAAGGCCGCACCGGCCACCATCAGGAGACACAAGGCCGGATGGCTCAACACGAAACCCTTGAGCCATTGAGTGGCCATCAAGAGGGCGTCGTGTGGAGTTGCCCCGTGTGCAATTTGCCAGACCGTTCCCGCGACAATCAGAAGGGCGTAGGGCAGCGAATTGGCGATGATGAACTGCAAAAAGGTGATACGGGGTTGTTCTGAACGAACCTCCCGCGAACCGCGAAACACCTTCGGGTCATAGTAATGATCCCGCATGGTTTTCGCGGCCCGTTCTCGATACCAATCCCGTTCATCTGCGCTCATGGTCGGCTTTCACTTCCTGCCGGCCACGGCCATCGCAGGCATCACCAGTTCAACCTCTACTCGCCGGTTTGCACTGCGCCCCGCCTCGGTGTCGTTGGAGGCTACAAAACAGGTCACGCAGTACGAGACTTTCAGCTTTCGAGGGTCAACCCCACCACTGACAAACGCAGCCCGGACGGTTGCAGCGCGAGCAATGGCCAAAGCCCGGTTGCCCGCCGCCGTGCCTGTCGAATCGGTGCGGCCACGGATCAAGACGCGCTCGGCCGTCATGGCCAGCGGCAGCAGCTCGGACAAGCCACGCTTGGCCTCATCGTTCAGATTTGCCACGGAGCTGGAAAACGGGAGCGAGCGCAAGGAACGGGAGGCCGTAACAGCGACTGGCGCGGCCGTGGCCGGGCCGACTGCAACCACCGTCACGGGGCGCACGTCGTCGGTGAGCTGGGCGGAGCCGGCCGGGATGGCATCCACCTCGGCCGGCATGGCCAGCGTAGCAACAGTGTGGGCGTCGAGCTTGGCCAAGATCGAAGGCTGCGGCCGTGCGGCCGGCTTGCCATTCGCCTCGGGCGCAACATCGGCGCTGCCCAGCATTGGAGTCTTGGGCGTTGGTGCCGCACACGGATTGCACGGCACAAAGTAGTCGGTTCCGGTTTGCGGATCGCGCACTTGGGCCAGCCCGGTGAGCACAGGCGCGCCCATCAGGAGCGCACGGGGTTGCTCGGGAGGCATCGGCGCGCATCCCGTTACGCCAGCGGCCAGCAACGAGGCCCCCAGCGCCAGAGTCACAGGCGCTGGCCAGAACGGCGTGCCAGGATGGAGCGCGCGCCGGCCCTTGCGCGTCAGAGACAGTCGGATGGATGTGCCGGCAGGTTTGCGCGACAGATAGCCGCGGTCGATAAGGTGACGGGTTTCACCCAGGTACTCGCGCATCACGTCCAGATCGGCAGCACCGCCCAATGGGCGGCCCGCCGCGCGTTCCGAAAGCACCCGAATGCCCCGCACTTCGCCACGGTCGAGCGCGCGCAGCAGCGCAAGCGCGGTTCCGTTCAAGTCGGGATGTTTGCTCATGGTTCAATCCTTCACCAAGTCCTTGAACGTGGCCCCAGGCGTGAATTTCGGCTTATGGGTCGAGGGAATCTTGATCGGCGCGCCGGTCTTCGGGTTGCGCCCGGTGCGCGCGGCGACGGCTGCTTTCTCGAAAGTGCCAAAGCCGGTGAGCTTCACCGCGCCACCCTTGGCCACCTCGTTCTGCACGATGGTGATGAGGCTATCGAGAAAGCGCGTGGTGGCCGCCTTGGATGCTTCGGTGTCTTCAGCAATGGCGTCGATCAGGTCTTGTCGGTTCATGGAAATCTCCGTGTGTCGTCAGTTGAGGATATGACCCAGCACCTTGCCGCAACGGGCGCAGCGCCGTTCATGTACTTGGGTGCCGTCCCAGCTCGAATAGATGGGCGTGGACAGCGGCGAATGGATGCCAAACAGGCAAAGGAGGGTGTTCCACACCTTCACGGCGCTGCCCACATCACGCGGGTGAGCTGAAGCAGCGACTCCCCGGTAAGTCCGTCCAGGTACTCGGTGGCCACCAGCCGGCGTGTATCTGGAAATTCCTGCACGCGGTCATCGAGGGCGGCCCATTGGGTGACGCCGTACTCGCGGACAACGCAAAGGATCTCGTCCAGCCTGGTGCAATCAGGCAAAACGGGCGTGCAGCCGATAACGCGCTCGCGCAGCTCTATGGAGAAGAAGTTGCGCAGCTCATCCAGCGTGTGTGTCTCGCGCCAGTTGGATGAAATCACCACATCAACATCGGGATGCGCTCGCAGCCACGTTTCCAGCAGGGGCAGGTAAATCAGCGTGCCAGACTGGCCAGGGTGCAGAACCCCGTCGATGTCCAGCATCAGGACGGGGCCACGGGGCGCACGCTGAAGCGCCCAGCGTGGCGCGCGGGGATTCACCGGCAGACTTTCGCGCGCGAAAGTCGGGGCGACGGTCGGGCGAATGCCGACGAAGCGGAGTAGGGCGCCCATCATCGGCCGTGCTCCGGCAGCTCGGGCAGCGCCGGCATAGGAGCCTCGCCAGCCACCCACTTCCATGAAGGGAGCTTGCTTTCCGCAATCAATTCATCGACGGCGGCCGCATAGTCTTCACTGGCCCCAGGCGGAACCACGTACATGGCGGTCGGCTCCGGCTCGGTATCCGAAGCCACCGCGCAGGCCAGCGGCCGCGTGGAAGGCAGGTTGTACCGCATCCCTTTCATGAATCGCCGGTTCTGCTGCGTCAGCGCATCGAGCACCATCTTCTCGAAGGTGCTTTCAAAGGGAATCCAGTTCTCGGTCACGCACATCAACGCGACTTCCTCCAGCGAGGCTACGCCGGTAGCGCCGATGCTGAACGTGCCGATCATCATCAGGTGGGTGCCCTCCAAGGCATCCCACAGGCCCAGCTCCACCTCGAACCTCTTGAGCAGCCGCTTGTAGATGTCGTCGTTCATCATGAAGTGGCAATCGGGCAGGTGTTTGAGGACGATCTTGTGCCCGTAGCGTGACTGAGCCAGTTCCTTCACTTCCCCCACCACAAGCATCAAGCGCCGTGTGCCCTTCTCGGGTGTGGCGATTCGCATCATCTGCGCGAGTCGCCGCTGGGTGATTTCGTTCTTCTTCTCGGCGTTGAACGATTCGGGCATGTAGAGCATTCCGGCCAAGCTCGCGCCTTTTGCCGTCTTGTCCTCGGCTGCTTGCAGCAGGTACTTGCGGATCACGTACCAACTGCGCTTTCCGGCCATCGTCGGTGCCCAGCGGTTGAAACCTGCTTCTTCCCACAGGTAATGCAGGGTGCCGCGCAGGGTCAGCTTGTTGCCATCGGTCTTGACGCTATCCGTCTCCTTGCCGCTCGGTGCCGGCGCGGATCGGCTCGCGCCCTTGGACAATGCGAAGTCGAACTTCAGCGCCGTGGTGCCTTCGTCGGGGTTCTCCTGGATCGCGGAGCCAATGACTTGGCCAAGCCCGGACAGCTCGGGCGGCGGTTCGTAGGAATCGCAGGCCGGGGCGTGGCCGCTACCAGAATTGGGCATCCGTTTGATGAGGTACTTTTCATCAACTTTGGCCACGTACATTTCAATGCCGGGGGTGCGACACAGGCACAACGGCCGCTCCCGCGAGCTGTAGATGCGGGCCAGCAGCTCGGGCAAGCCTGGGTCGTCGGAATGAATGGATTGCCCGCCAATCTGGTAGATCGCCATGTTTTTCTCCCTTTCTTACCGGCCCATGTCCCGGCCCACGTCCCGCGCGTTCTCCCGCGCCGGCTCCTTGCCCTGCTCGTACACCTGACTCTTTTCGTTGCCGTGCTGGATCGTCACTTTCTCGCCCACACGGACATCCCGATCTAGTCCGTCCTTCTCGTAGCGCACAGCCACCATGTCGGACATCTTCACCAGGGCGTGATGCGATGAGGTGGCCACCACTTCGCCCTTCACGTCCTGCTTGAGTTCTTGCGCATCCCGCACCACCAAGCCCCGGTGACTGGCGGCCATGTCGATCACGCGCCGCGACTCATCCACGGTGACACTGCCCTCCGGGACGCGGCCCCGGTGAAGCTGCTCGGACAGCTCGGCACGCGCATTGAAGTAGCTGGTTTCCCGCTGGCCTTGACTGGTCTGAGGTGTCCAGCTCTGCTTGATGTCGTGAAGCTGCTTGTAGGCCCCGTCCAGCTCCGGGTGGCGCTCCAGCGCCTCGCGCTTGGTGAGCTGGTCGAATGCCTGGGCGCGCTGATAGGCTGGGGTCTGCTCGAAGCGGGCCAAGTCGTTTCGAGCCGCTTCGAGCTTGGCCGCCAGCTCGTCACGGTCGGCCAGCACCGGCCGCGCGGTGCGCTCCTGTTCCGGCCGCAAGGCATCAGCGTAGGCCCGCTTTAGGGCCTCGTCGTTGCCCCCGATGTACTTGCCATACTCCCGCACACCATCTTTCTCGGTGTACGTGGTCTGCCCCGGCGTCGAGGCCGACTCCCGGCCATTGGGAAGGCGCTCGGTGCGGATCACATAGGGCTGGTCTTCAGCCTTGGCATCCCGGAAGGCCCTGGCGGCTTCATTGACGTTGCTGTAGTCCTTCGCATCGTTCTTGGCCACGGTGCCCACGGTGTAGGTCACGTTGTCGCGCACACCCTCCCGCTGCTTGGCCAGCGTATTGATGTCGTCCAGGGCGGACACGTAATCGCGCCGCTCGGCGTGCGTCCAAGCGCGCCCGCGTTCCTGCTCCAACACCTCAACCGCTGCTGCTCGCCGCTTCCACTCTCCGCGCTCTTGGCTGTTCTCGTAGATTTGCCGTTGATTGGCGTCATAGACGCGCACCGAGTCGGTGAGCTTGTCGCGCTCCAAGGCGCGCACTGACTCCACCATGCCGTTGTAGGCGTTGTCGTGCTGTTCCTTGTTGACGAATCGCCCGGTGCCGCGCTCGGCCACCTGTTCCTCGAAGCGCAGCCGTGCGCGGGTCACTGAGGTTTCCGGGTTGACGGCCAACACTCGGGCCTCCACCTCGTAACCCTGTTCCTTCAGGCGAGTGGTCAAGTCCCGGATGTTCTCCGGGCTGCGCATCGTGCCGTCCACCACCAGATTGCGGCGGTTCTCCACGGCGGCCAACGTGAGGCGGGTAGCCCATTCGCCGGCCTCTTTCTGCGTTCGGTCGGCGGCGTGCTGGGGGTCTTCGCGCGAAAGCTGCTTGTAGCGCGGGTTTTCCTCGCGCATCCGGTCGGCGTCGATCACCACAGCGCCGCCGTTGGCGCGCAGCTCGCGGATCGCTTCGGCGGCCAGCGCCGATTTGCCCGATCCTGGTTGGCCGCCCAACAGGATCGCCTTCGGATTCTCCTGCGCCGTCGTTCTTGCCAGTGCATCGCGCTCTACATCCTTGTAGGCGCTCTCCATTGCGTACTTGGAAACCTCCCCAGCCATTTGTCTGCCCTCCTGCCTTATTGGTAAAGGTCGCGGGCCTGTTGGCCGTACTGAGTGATGACGCGCTCGATGGCCTCGTCAGCATTCGGATCGAGGTCTTCGCGGATCGTGCGCAGCTCGTCCTTCGCTTTCTGAGCGGCCGCAATCACGGCCTCGTCAGGGGTAGCCTTTTCGCGTTCGGCGGCAATGGCTTCGGAGTGGTGGGCGATGATGGCCCCCAGGACATCCAGCGCCACCTCGTAGCGGACGCCGGCACGGCTGAAAAGTTGGTTGGTCATGGTCGTGGATTCCTCACTGATTACCGGATTGGTTTTTGGCTTGGGTTGCATGGAGCGGCCACAGGGCCGCGTGCAGCAGGCGGTAGGTGATGCGGTCGCGTTTCAGCAGGCGCGCATACACGTCGTTGGCCGTCAAGCCAAGGCTGCGGGTGGCGTACAACCCCCACGCCAGATAGACAGCCAGCAGCACGGCCGCAACGGGGACGAAAGCCAGAAACCACACCCCAGCGATGACAAGCCCCACCACAAGCAAGCGGCCCCCTACGGTCGCCCACTTGGAGCCGAACATTTCGAGCTGGGCCTTACGGTTCAGGTCGTGCTCGGCATGGGCGCGTTTCCAGACATCGGCCCACGGCTCGCCGGGGGAACGGCTGAAGACGGCATCCAGGTAGGCACGAAACTCGCGCATCAACAGGTAGGACGCGGCAAAGCACATCCCCACAAAAACCAGCAGCTCAAGCGTTTCTCGATTCATGTTCTTCTCCGTCGGTCTTTCGCGCGCGAAAGTCAGCGCGGCGTCGGCACGCGCTCGCGCTCCATCTGCATGTCTTTGCCGCCACGATCCCGCGCCGGCTCCTTGCCCTGCTCATAGACTTGGCTGCGCGCCTTGTCGTACTGGATCGTCACGCGCTCGCCCACGGCAAGGTCACGATCCAGATTGGCGCGTTCGTAGCGCACGGCGATCATGTCGCCCACTTGGAGCATCGCGTGGTGCGATGAAACCGCCACCACTTCGCCCTTGAACTGCCCGCCAAGCCGTTCGGCGTCCCGCACCATCAGCCCGCGATAGGCTGCGGCGTGGTCGATGACGCGCTTGGACTCGTCCAGCGTCACGCCATCGCCCACTAGCCGGCCGCTGTGCAGCTCCTTGGAAATTTCTGCCCGCAGGTAAGCGGCGTCCTGCCCGGCACGGTGGGCGTCGTGCAGCATCTTGTAGGCACCATCCAGCTCGGGATGCTTGGCCAGAGCTTCGCGCGTGGCCAGTTTGTCGAAGGCCACCGCCCGCTCCACGGTCGTGATTTCGTAGAAAACTTCGCGCGCTGGCTCCAGGTTGCCGCGCGCGGACTCCTTGGCGGCCTCGTTCCATGTCTGCTTATCGACCTTGGAGTAATCGAGCTGATAGCCCGCATCCTTGGCGAGCTGCCCGATGAATTCGCGCGTCGTGCGGCCGTTCCCTTCGCGGAAGGGGTGCATTTCGTTCACGCCGGCATAGACCTCGGCCATCTTCCCGCTGAACTGCTCCTTGTCCATCCCGCGCAGATAGTTGGCTTCCTTGATCGCGGATTGGATTTCCTGCGCCTTCTGCGGGATGTCTTCCTTGAAGGTGAACAGGGTTCGGTCGCCGGCAGGCCCCTTTGCAATATCCACCTTGCGCACTTCGCCGGCCCACTCGTACACATCCCGAAAAACCTGCTTGTGGATCGCCTGAAGGTGGGCCAAGTCGTACTCGCCCCGTACCGGGTTTTCGCGCAGCTCCTGAATGCGAACGGCCGTTGCGCCGCGCTCGAAGCGTTGAAGCGCCGCGAGGTCGCGGATGTCGGCCTTGTTCTTGAGAACGTGCGTGCCGGGGTAGGTGTAGTCCTCTTGCTCGCTCATTGCCCAGCCCCGCGTGCGCGCTCCAGGTACTTGGCCACCGCCTCGTCAGGGGTCAGGGTGCCGGCGATGACGGCCTCCTGAATGGCGAGGTCGGCGGCGTCCACCGGCATTCCCTCCAGGGACAGGGAAGCATTGGCTTGAGCAAACTGCGCACGGCGCACGTCGGCCGGATGGGGCGCAGCCACGGGGCCGGTATCGAGTTCATACGGGTTCTTGTCTTCCATGTTCGCCTCCAGTCAGCCCAAGCCGGGCACAGCAATGCCGAACACCCGCACGGCAACAAACACCACTGCCGCCAACCCCGCCACGATCAGCACGCCGCGCAGCACGCGCGCGAGCAACAAGCCAACGACAATGCCGATCAACAGCGGAGTAGGGGTTTCAGCGAAGATGCGTTGCAGAGCGGCCCAGGCCCCGCCCACGTAGGGAGAAACCATTTGCCATATCTGCGTCAGCAGCGCATCCATCGGTAAGTTGTCCATGCGGGTGTCCAGTGCCAGTATTCAGATGCCGTTTATTTGCTTTCACGGTGAAAGCAAGTTTATCAAAAAAATCCTACTGGCACTAGGCGTTTAGCGCGATAACGTCAATAGGAAGGGGAGGGCGATCACGCCACCAAGCTCTCGCGCACCGGCCGCAGCGCGGCGGATGTCTGGCTGATGATCTGGTGGATTTCGCCCAGGTAGCTATCCACCCGGTTCTTCATGCTGGCCCAGGTATGTTTGGTCTGAACCAACGCATCGAGCGTTTCAGCGTCGAAGCGCCCCGCCTGGATGCAGTTGTGGATGGTCAGCAGGCGAATCTCCATGTTGCGCAGCGCGTACTCGCAACGATTGATTTGCTGGCCGTCGATGGGGGTATGGCAGTAGCGGACGTTCTCCACGTCGCGCACGAAGCCCTCGAAGTCCTTTTGATGGTCGCTGAGAAGGCCGACAAACGTTTCCATCAGGCGCAGTTCGCGGTCAGGGGTAGTCATTGGTGGAATCTCCATGTTGTTGGTTAAGGGTTGAGAGAAAAGCATTCGGAACGATGGCCGCATGTGTTGCATTTGCGGCCCCGGCTTTTGCGCGCCTTGGCCCTGCGCTCGGTGATGTCGATGTACCGGGCCACCAACTGCTCGCAATAGGTGTCGTCGCGCAGCTCCACGCGCATGGCGCGGCGCTCACGGGTTTTTCGGTTGTTGATGGCCACGAAGCCAAAGGGCGCGGTTTCAAGTCCGTTCAGACGAAGCAGCCACGCTTGCAAAGAGAGTTGCGCAATGTCCGTCTCATAGACGCGGTGGGCATCGCGGTTCTTGTTTTCGAGGGGAACATGCAGCCCATCAGGAAGCCGATACACCTGATCCGGCCGGCCCACGACGGGGAACGGCGCATTGATGAACAGGTTGCGCTCCACTTGAGCCACCTTGCCGGCCGCAAGCTCGGGAGGGAGCCAGTTCTGAGTAAACCCGCGCCAGACCATGAATGTCCAGCCGGCCAGCACCAGGGCCAGGGCGAATAGGATGTAGCTGGCCAAGTTGCTCATCGCGGCATCCTCAGCAAGCGAAGCATGGCGTTCAGCCCAGCGCGCACAGCCGTGGCCGCGCACCGGCTCCTGCACAGCAGGGGCACCAAGCCAGGTGAGACGGCGTAGTAGGCTCGGACGAACAAGCGCCCCGCCATTGCCGGCATCAGCACCCGATCACGCCAAGCGCGCAGGAAATTCGTCTCGGCCGCGTCAGGCCCGTAGATCGCGGTGGCAATGAAACAGCGCCGATCAATCGCTGCGCGCGTCTGCCCTTCGACCTGAAACCGTAGGTGCTCGAAGGTGCCGGCAGCGGCCTTCGCCCGAACCTCCAGCGGCCGGGCATCCCCACGCTCACGGTCGAAAACCACCTTTTGCTCGCAGTAAACCGTGCCTACGATGTCGGTGATCGTGTGGTACTTTTTGGCCCGCCTCATCACCCCTCCTGCTTTCGCGCGCGAAAGTCGGGCTTGGCCAGCATCCAGCGATAAATGCCTAGCAGGCTGGTGGCAGTGAAAGCCACTTGCATGAAGATCAGGCCCGGCGCGTCGGTCATGACGCCGAAGCCGATCCAGCAGACATTCGAGGCCAGGAAAGACACGAAGCCCCAGCCGGACAAGCGGTTATTGAGGGCCAGCATCAAGGCCCCCAGCACCCCAAACGCGCAGCCGATCCATTGCAGGTAGAAGGCATCCATGCTCATCTCACAGAAGGGCCTTGCGCCCGGTTTCCACGGCCCGCATCCGCATGGCCAAGGTCGGGTAGGCATTGGCGAACGAGAACCAGCGAACCCAGGATTTCGAGGGGTACAACACGGCCAGCTCGCGCAGCGCCGTCAACATCGTTCCGCGCCCTACGGACTGCGCAGCGCCGGCATCCGCCCGGTACTCGCAATACCGGCGAATCCCCAGGAACAGGAGGAAGGCGGCAAAGAAAAAGTTGTTGTTGTCCAGGAGGTGGCTGCTCACAGCAAAGCAGCAGGCATAGGTGAACGTGGCGAAGATGTGGCGCTCATGAACATGGGCGTTTTCATGGGCGATCACGCCCCGCATACCCTCGTCGCTCATGCTGGCCAGCAGGCCGGTTGTCACGTAGATGCGCGAATGACTCGGCAGCAGCCCCACAGTGTTGGCTTCCTTGTCGGCATGGTCATACAGGAAGACGGGGCGACTATCAGGGACGGTTGCCACTATCCTTGCCAAACGCTCTTGAAGCGCAGCATCCCGCGACGGTCGCGGAGCAAGGAAGCGCGCCGATAATGGCGCGCTGGCATAAAAGCCGAACAGGAATATCAGGCTACCGAGAGCCTGAGTCATTGGCTTGGCGGCCGGATTCGTGGATAACCTGCCAGTTACCCACAAAATGCCGCCAGCAACCTCCATGATGAAGACGATCAGAATGATCCGTCTGAACCAGTGAGACGGGATCATTGCAAATTGCAGTCGTCACAGATTAAAGCTGTTGGGATCGAGCGATACGGCGTTTGATCGGTGCCAGCGCGCCAGTCATTTCTCATGCTGAGAGGCTGTTGCGAAGCACATCCGCCCAAGGTGGCCGTGGTAATGAGAATCAGGAGAAGTTTTTTCATCGGTTGCCCTTTCAGGGGAAAGTTGGTTGTTGATTTCTTCCAGCAGCTCCCGGCACACTGAATGCACCCGTTGACGCGAGACGCCGACGTGGCGCGCGACGGTTGCCTGCCGGTAGCCTTTTAGGAACACTTCATCAGCGATGCGGTAAGATTCGGACGAAAGACCCAGCCGCCGCGCTGCTTTCACGAAGACAGCACGCGACACATGGCCACACGCTGCGGAAACAGTCTTGAATATCTGACTCATCCCCTTGCACCGTAAGGGTTTTGGGCGTATTTTGTCAATAGACAAGATGCGCAAATTCTATCCAAATTGGAAGGAGAGTTGTAATGAAAAAAATGCTTTACGCTGCTTTCATCGTGGCAGCACTTGCCGGCATGACGAACGCCAGCGCCCAAGCGGCCGCCTCGAAGCGTGGCGGTGTCTGCATCGGCCCCTTCCGTGGTGGCGACTCGGTGTTGCAGTGCGAACACATCGGCAAGGTGACGATCAAGCAGATTTACGAAAAAGGCTTCCGTGTCGTGCATATGCAAGACGACAAAAACACGGCCACCTACGTGATGCTGGTTATTGAGGAACAATAATGATGCGACTGACAAAAATGCTGTTCTCTCGAAGGCGCTGGATGCTCTGGCTTCCATTGCCGGCCGCTGCCGCACTTTCGGCATCCGGTGGTAATTTCCTTGCCGACTACATTCCAATGCTCGGCGGCGGATTGATTTTCTGGATTCCATTCTGGCTTGCATGGTGGTTAAGCGATGGATTCAAGGGAATGTCGAAATGGCCCGGCACTGGCGCGCCAAATAGCGCAGCAGGCGTTAATCCATTTACCGGCAAGTCTTGTGTTGTTCATCATTTACCCTGGGGCGATAACTACACGGGCGGCAATTCTTGAAAGGGGGCAAAGCCCCCTTTCCCTTTACTTGCTGCCGTTGTTGATCTGAACCGAGGCGGCTGTTTCCCGCTTCATGTTGTCGTTCAGCTTTTCGCCGTCTGCCGTACCGTCGCCGCCAGTCAGCTTGTCCCAAGCCTTCTGAACGGTGTCCTTGCCGTCGCGGATCATGTTGTCCTCGTTGACGGCTGCGGGGTTGGCCCGCCCAGCGCCAACAGCCTTGTCCGGGCTGGCCCAGGCATTCACGTTCTCGTCCAAGGCCCCGGCACGCGCCGGGATGCTGCCCTTGTTCTTCGGGTCGAGCTGGCCCTGTACGTCCCCTCTGGATTCCGCAATGATCGGAGGCGCAGAGGTATCGACCTTGAGCGGAGCGGTTCCGCCGTAGCCGGTCTGTGCCACCTTCTTCTTGTGGACGCCCTGGATGTCCTGCGGGATGCCGGCGCGATCCTTGGCGGATTGCCTCTCCAGCTCGCCCTTCGTGGTCGGCAGTTTTTCGCCTGCGAAAGTCTGCTGCGGCATGGTGGTGGCTTGTTGAACCATGCCCTTCTCGCTCACGTAGTCCTGCACCATGTCCATGATCCGGTCTTCGGATTGGTTGGCGAAACGCATGGCGGTCATGCCATTGCGCGCTGCCACCTTCTCGAACAGATACGGATCGGCCATCAGATCCTTGTGAGTCGTGAAGCTGTTGCTGTCGCTACGGTTGGCGCGGTCGCCAGTACCGAATTCACGACGATCAGAGACATCACGCACGCGGGAAACCTCATCCACGTTCGTAAGGGCGGCATCGCGGCCGTGGCGGTCGTTTTGGGCCGATTGATTGCCCGTCCCGGCCTGCTCGGTGCGGGAGCCGCGTTCAGCAAACGTGCGCTCGGTGCGCGCGGCCTCCTGGTTGCCATGAACCGTATCCACGCCCCGATCCCGGCCGTGCTCGGCGGTGTAGGTCTTCGCGCCGTTGTAGCCCAGGCCCGCGTTGATGAGGCTGCCCGAAGGCTGGGCACCGCCCTTGCCGCCACGGTAGTTCTTCAGCGCCTGGTCGATCTGTTGCTGGTTCGCGCCGCCCTGCTTCATGGCGTCAGCAATACGCTTTTCCTCGCGCGGATCAGGCGCGCCACCCGCGCCACCCGCACCAGGAGCACCGCCGCCGTTGGGGTTCCCACGGCCAACACCCAAATTCATGTGGAGCTGGTCATTGGCACCGGCCGCCGTGCGGAAGTGCGAACCCTCACGGAAGTTGCGATCCAAGTTCTGGCCAGTGGAGTGTTGGCCACCATACCCGCCCTCGCTCCCGCGAGCCGCCACCACGCCCGTGTTCTGGTATTGGCCACGGGTTGTATCGTGCCCCTTCACGTCCGTGAGGCTTGAGCTGTCGCCGTGCCGGCGCGCCAGTTGATCCCCGGTCGAAGTGATGTCGGTACGATGCGCTTCCTGGTTGCGGCCGGCTTCCAGTCGGTGATCCATGTTCATCTGCGTCAGCATCCGGTTTTGAAGCTGCTGCAAGGCAACCGCGCCGTTCGCGGCCATTGTGGCCGTCGAGCCATTGCCTCGGCCGATGGTTGCCCCGCCGCCTTGCAGGCCGATGTTGCTGTCGTACTTGTTCATCGAGGTCGTGTTGACCGATGCGGTATCAAGTCCAGCTTGGCCCATGCTGACATTGCCGCTGGCATTGCTTGCGCCCACCGCTGCGCCGGCAGAGGCAAAGCCGGTCATCATCCGGTCGGCAACACCCATGAAACCGCCCTGCCCCAGCTTGATGATGGCCCCGGCGATGAATGGCACTAGGACAACCATGTAGCCGATGGCCGCCTGCTCGTTGGTCAGCGTGGCGTCGAAAGCATCGGTGAGCTGGAACGGCACACCGGCCGCCAGCTCCAGCGCGCGCGCCTTGTAGCGCAAGTGCATGAGCGACAGGTGGTTGATGACGGCGAACAAGATTGGCCACAGGCCGATCCAGGCGAGCGACATCATGTAGCCCGCGATGATCTTCTTTGCACCCTCGGTCGAGCTGACAACCATCAGAACCACAACAACCGGGAATAGGCCGTAGATGATTGCCTCGATCCAGTTGCGCATGTGGGGCAGCGTCTCTTGGGCCAGCAGGCTCAACGTGCTGTTGGAGCCGTCAGCTTGCCGTGCCGCCTGGGCAGCGCCGGCCAGGGCATTAACCTCGGCCACCCGCGCAGGATCGTTCAGCAGCGCCGGCAGCTCGGTGCCGGCCTCCTTCCAGATGTTGTTGAACATCGCCTGCTTCATCGCGTCGGAGGCGTTGCTGGAGTTGTTCAGAATCCAGTCGTAGGACGTGCCCACCGTCGAAACGAACATGCTGGTAGCGATGGCATCACTGCTTGCCCGAGTGAAAGCCTGCTTGCCGTAGAAGGCTTGGCCAGCCGTTACGGCGTCGTTGACCTTCTCCTTCAGGATGGCCGCAACATTGGTGCAGGTATCGGTGGTCGGCGCATTCGTCAGGGTGTTGTAGGTGACGAAGCGGGCCGGACTCGTGTTGTTGAAAATCACGTTCCAGGTATCGGTGCCGCCCACAATCTGCTGCGGGGTAATTTCACCGTCTTTCACGTCGTACAGCGTGCATTCCTTGATGAACTGCATCAGGTCGGAGCGCAAGCTGGGGTCGCGGATCGTCGCGTTATTGACTTGCTTCAGGATGCGGTGCCCGAAGCCCACATCCCCTTTTTGCAGACCCAAGTCTTCGGGCACACCGAAGACAGTTTCATAGGTGTTGGTCAGTGCGCCGAACACCAGATTTGTCGTTTGCGCAGTGACGGCCAGGGCAAAGGGGACGTTATCGACCACGCGAGGCGGCTCCAGCCCGGTCTTGTCGGTCAAGGCAACGCGCGCGATCGGCAGATTCAGCACCGTCACGAAAGCCAAGGCGTGGATAAACCACTTCGCCATTTCGAGCTGCTTGTTCATGTAGCCGAACATGCCGATTGCAATGGCGAACAGGAAAACCAGCTTCAGCAAGCCAGCGAAGCCAGCGCCGGCCATCATCGAGGCGACGGCGTTGAAGACGTAGTAGAGCGTTTCTACGTTCCAGTAGGTTTGAATTTCGATGTCCACGGCATCCTCCCTTAGCGCAGGCTCTTGCCGAAGGCGAGCGAGTTACGCAGCGTCTGCGACAGGTTGGCATTGAGCGCACGCTCCATGTACTGCACCTCCTGGGCGATGTTGTAGGTGCTGATGGTCTGCGAGTAGGCAGTGGCCAGCACCTGCTTTGCTGCGCGCGAAATTTCCTCCAGCTCGGGCTTCATCTTGCCCAGCTCGGCGGCCTGGGTAGCGTCGGCAGCGGCGGAGAACTTCGCCATTGCGCCGCGCAGGTCGGTGACGGCACGCTGGATGTAAACCTCGGCGTATTTGGCGGCGATCAGCTCTTGGTAGCGGCCAATCAGCGCGTCGGCCATCGAGGTGTTGTTGAGGGTCGTCGTCACGGCCAGCATCTTGTAGATGGGCAGATCGGTGGCGTTCAGGAAGCCGATGGTGGCCGCCATGTCGTCATGTGCCGAACGGTTGGCGATCTTGTCGGAGATTTTTTCCATCTTCTCCCGCACCATCGTCTTGAAGCTCTTGGTGGTCACTTCGTCCTCGGTCGGACTCAAGCAGCCGTCCGCGCTGGTGGTGTCGCAACGCCAGATCGGCACCGTGATGGTGTCGGAGGTGGTACGCGCACCCACCAGGGCCTCCACCGTGATTTCCTTGCGCAGCAGCGGGATTGGCAGTTGCGGTGTGTCGCCGGTCGGGAAGATCATGCTGCCGATCATCGACATCAGGATCATGCGTTGCTCGTCGGTGATGCCATCGAGCTTCTTGAGCGCCTTCCAAACCACGTTGCCGGTCGGGAGCTGGTCTTTCGCCTCGGGCCTCGCGTTGGCCACCGAGTTCACTGTTTGGTTGGCCCGGCTTTCGCTGTTCATCACGTTCGTCCAAGCGTCGGTGATGTTCTCGAAAATATTGGTGTCCACACCGAAGTTCTTGGCCGCGTTCTGCTTGCCGCGTGTCCAGGTGTCGGGCACGGCCGCATTGACGATCCCCTTGGCCGCCTCGCACGAATCCATGTTCAGACGGTTAGCCGCTTGGGCCGTGGCTTGCAGGGCCTGCATCACGTTGTCGCAGGTCGGGCACAGGTTCTGGATGGCCAGCTTGAAGCCGTAGCCCAGGGCATTCGAGCCGATGTTGCGCAGCATGGCCACGAACTGCTCTTTGTTGATGAACGAGAAGCCGCCTGCAAACAGGTCAATGCCTCCGCACCCAGCGTTCCAGCTCGGCGGCGTCACCGTGGCCAGTTGGTAGGTGCGCTTGGGCATCCGCATGAACAGACTGCCCCCGGTGTAGAGGTTCATCGTCTGGCCTTGCAGCACGGCCGGGTTGCTGACGTTGCCTTGAGCATTCACGGAGTCGAAAAGCTCCTGCATGTTCATGGCGTAGGTAGAGGTGGTGAAAGCAAATGCCGTCACCAGCGCCGTTACTTTTTTCAGTAGCATGGGCAGCTCCTTAGAAGTTATCGCCGGGCTTGGTGCCGGTGAGGACAAAAATTCGATTGACGATTTCGGTCAGGGCCATCATTCCGAAGCCCACGGGTGCGCGGTCGCCGGTCTGCTTCGAGCCGATGAACAGTGCTGGCACGCGCTCAATCCCCCAAGCCGCAGCTTGCGCGCGGCCGTCGCGGGGGTTCGGGAACTCGGGCAGGCCCATGCCATCGACGGAAACCGGCAGCACCTCGATGCCGTACTTGTCGGAAAGCATCTTCAGCGTCGGGGCCATTGCATGGCAGTACGGGCAGTCGCTACGGAAAAAGAAGATCAGCCCGTGTTCCTTGGCCAGCATCTTCAGTTGCTGTTCCTCGTTCTGAATGCGGCCCTCGTCGTAAATCTTGATCGCGGAGTTATTGACCGGCCGCTTTTGCGCGTAGTCGAGGCTCGGGTTTTGCCAAACCACGCGCCGCCAGTTGTCAGCGAAGACAGCTCCCTTGTCCTGCGTCATCTGCCAAAGCTCCAGGTAGTCCTTCATGTTCTGGTCGGTGGGGTTCATCACCGCCACGTCTTCCCGGCGCTTCAGTTCTTGTCGCAGTTGCTCGGCGGTCTTGATGTCCTTCAGCTCGATGCGCTTGGGCTGGTCAGCCTTGCGGCCAGTCTGAGGCCGGGCCGGCGCCGGCGTCGGCTGCACAGGCTGCGGCTTGGCGTCTTCCATGTCGCAGTACCAGTTGGGCTTGTTCGCATCGCACTGCCAAACAGAGGGGTAATCCAGCGATTGCGCATTGGCGTACCCAGACAGCAGGGCCAGCAGGAGAAGGCTTCGCTTCATCATTGGCTTACTCCACGGAAATTGGCGGGGTGCCGTCGAGGCAGTAGTTGAGCTGGGTCTTCAGGATCGCGTCGGTGCGCCCTTGCGGGGTATCCACATCCTTCTTGGTGAACACCATTTCAAGGCGCTTGCAGTCGGCGCGACTGAAAGACTTGATGACCTTGGCAGTCACCAACAGCGGCCCGGTCGAGCGGAATTGGCGAGTGAAGTGCTCGGCCACCTCCCCCTCCATGACGCCGCTGGAGCTGCCGTTGCGGATGGCAGTGGCCAGCACGTCGTGTTGCCGGGTATAGACGGTCGGCCCGGCGAGGCTTTCGCGCGCGAAAGTCGAGCAGGCCAGCAAAATGAGGGCAATAGAGAGAGTTTTCATTGGTCGTAGTAGCTCTGAACTTTTTGGTTGACGGTTTGCTGCACCCGGTTGCTCATGGTCGATGCCGGCACATCCTTGGGCACGATGTCCGCGATGAACTCGGACAGATCAATCCGGGAGAAATCGAGGGCTTGGAGCTGCGCCTGGTTGAAGCCGCCGCAGCTATTCATCGGCATCCCGAGTTGCGCGCGGCCTTGGCGATTGATGATCTTGGCCAGCTTGGAGTTAAAGCAGCAGTGGCGTTCTTTCTTCTCCACGCAGACCTTGAGCACCTTCTTGCTGCAATACGTCTCGATGTGGACGCACAGGTTTTGGCCGCGCTTCATGGCCATGACCTGCTCGGCGGAATCGCAGCTCAACCATTCCTGCACCAGCATGATTGCCACGGACAGGGCGAAGCTGTACGGGTCGAAACCGACGAACTGGAAGCCGTTAGCAAAGGTGAACTCGAAGGTGAAGCCGTAGAACCCGAATTGCGGATTGAAGACGCCATCACCCAAGCCGGATGCCCAGCTATTCATCGCCCCAAGGCCCTTGTCGATCAACGAGCTATCGAGCTGGCCATAGAGCGAGTCGTACATGTACTTTGAACCCAGCACGATGGATTCGCGGCCCGCTTCGCCCGCCGCCTTCATCCCCGCGCCGAGAAGCGCGTAATTGCTGAAGGCAGCGCCGCCACCGGCTGACTTGCAGCAGCTCTTGAGCGTGGTGCCGCCCAAGACCTTGATGCTGCATTCCTCCATGTAGCCCTTGAAGATTTCCACCTTGTTCGGGTCGATGCCGTACACGCCGGCCTCGCGGGCGGCCTCCATCATCACGGCCGCTTGGCCAAAGTCCTTGTCGGGTGGTGCGCTGGTATCAAAGCACCCTGCCCCGCCGTTCTGGCAGAAGGCGCTTTGATCGCACACCGTTTTCTCGGTGTAGGTTTCAGGCTTGTCCGGGCAGTTGTATTTCTGCTCGTACATCACGCAGGTGCCGGAATCGTCGCGCTCCACGCATGACGATCCGATCTGCGAGCACCCCTTGTCTCGCAGCGGCTGGCAGTCGTTGACCATGTTCTGGCTGCGGCATTGATAGGTGTCCTGGTACTCCCAGCACTCACGGAAGACGGACATACCCGATACGTTGCGCGTCTGATTGGGCGCGGTGCAAACCGTGCCCGTCTTCTGGCAGTCAGGCGCAGCGAAGGCGCTGAAGCTGGCGACAAAGGCCAATGCGGCAAGAATCTTTTTCATCATTGAGCCCTCTGTTCCAGGGGAGCGCACTGGCTGTTGTCCCATTGGTCATAGCAGTTGCGCGGGCACAGTTGGCGCGTCGTAAGTTGGATAGCCCCCTCCCCGCCGCCCGCAACAACTGTCCGCATAAAGATCGTGTTGGAACCGTTCTTGAGGTAGGGCTTCACGTCGATGTTCAAGCCGAAGTTCCAGCTTGTTGAAAGCTCCGGGCCGCTAAAGCATGTCGCGCAATACTGAACAACATTGCTGTAGTAGGCGCACTGCCCGGTTTCCCAATCTGTCCAAGCGCATTGCTGAACAACATCAAGCCGATCCCCGCCGCGCGGGCCGACATACACAGTGGTCCCATTGACTTTCACCATCAACCAGTCGTCATAAGCTGCACGGGTCAGGGCGAAGCGAGTAATCAGGCCCACGTCGCGGATGTCGAAAGTCAGGTTGCGGTCGTAAACCGCACCGTACCCCCCCCAATAGTTGTCCGCGATGGTGCCGAACTGGAGGATGTAGTTGCCGGCCCCGTCCGGGGTGAAGCTGGTGGCCATGTCGCCGGCCCAGCTATTCGGGACGATGCCCCCTTGGTCGCAGCCGTCGCGTTCGGGATCGCACGCCACCTTGAGCACGCGCTTGCAGGACAGGTTTTCGAGCGTCTGCGTTTCCGTGCAAGTCTCGGTGATGTAGGTCGCCGGGTTCTTCACGCGCTCCACGCGGCATTGCTGCGTCGAAGCGCCGGGGATGCTGCCGGGGTTGTTGATGACGCCCTTGGAGCCGGTCAGGATCGGGTCGGTCTGCTTGTCGATGGTGAACTTCGGCCGCTGCGTCGGGTTCTTGCTCATGAAGTTCACCGCGTCGCATTCCTGCTGCTGGAAGGCATTTGGGGCCTTGTACGTCTCGCACTGAATCTGCTTGTTCGTGCCAGCCCCGCCGATGAGGTTGCGCCCTTCCTGGAAGTTGGCCGTCTCCGGTGCCGTGGTGCTGTAGTACGGCAGCACGTTGGAGCCAGTTGCGCCATTGATCTTGCCCCCCGCCACACCCTTGCCCGTGTTGGCGAAGTCCTTGCCGACGTTGAAGGCATCGGCCGGCGTCGTGATGGTTTGTGCGCTGGCTACACCCACAGCGGCCAGCATCGCGGCGATGGAAAGGACGCGCTTCATTGGTTCCCCCTGATCTGGCGAAGGTAGCGAGACGCCACGGGTTCAAATTGCGGAGCGCGGCGCACAATCTCGTCCAGCGCGTAGTCCAGCGAAACGTCACCGGCCACCGCCACAAAGTTGTCAGGGAGGGCGCAGCCCTCGTTGTCCACTTGGTCGATGGTTGCGGCCTTGGCCAGCACCATCGTGGGAACGGCCTTGACCTTGTACTTGGTGAAGGCGTTGGGGTTCACCAGGACGTTGCCGCCCTGTTCTCCCAGCTCCTTGATGGCCAGCGCCGTATCCTTCAGCGAGTTGTTCTTGAAACCGCGCAGCACCACGGAAGCCCCCACCCGGTTGGCTTGGCTGACGATCCGCTTGAGCGATTCGGCCGGCATCGTGAAGCTGGCGAAAATCATCAGGTCATCCATCTTGCGGGCCTGGGCCTTTTGCTCGTATTGCTTGGCCAGCGCCTCGATGTCGATCCCGGCGCGCTCCGGCGTCGGCACGTTGGGGAATACGTTGGCGGCGTTCTTGGTCGCGGGATTGTTCGGGTCGAACATCTGCTTGCGCTCACGATCCACGCGGCGCATTTCCCGGTCGATGTCGGCCGAGTTGGGCATAGCGCCCTTCTTAGCCTTCGAGGCGGGGTTGTTCGGATCGAACATCTGCTTGCGTTCAAGCTCGATGCGTTGGCGTTCTTGGTCGAGCTGGGATGCGGTCGGCGTGCTCTGCGCCACGCTTTCGCGGGCGAAAGCGGCCAGCAGCATCAGCCCGATGACAGTTTTCTTGTTCATCAGAATCCCACTCCCAGGCAGCAGTTTTTCTTTCGGAAAATCATGTAGGCGAAGTCTTCGCCGGCATACGGGTAGCTCTTGCCAGCTCCCCAAATGGCGGTCGTGCGGCCATAGGGTTGGCAGCAGCGCCCGTTGATCTTTTCCGTCTGCGGGATCGGGTAGAGCATCTGGTACTTGTATTGGGTCTTGTCCATCACCGGCTCGGGATAGATGCCACACAAGCCGTCAGCGCCCGAGGTGCCCCACATCAGGAATTCGCGGTGCAGCTTGGCCGTCATGCGCTGCACCAGCAGCGAGCTGGCTTGAACGTGCGAGACGTGGGCCTGCACATGGCCGTTGAAGGGGTAGATCGAACCCTGGCAGCCGGCGCACCAGAAAAGCGCGTTACTGCCAAAGCCGGCCGATGACAACACGCAGTCGCCGGCACACGCGGCTTGAGCAATGGGGTTGCCGAACAGGAAGGTTTCCGGGTTCAGCAACATGGTCAGCTCGTCGTCGTTCCAAGTCGGATCGACTTCGGTGATGTAGGCCACGTCAAAGGAACCCGTTTCCAGACACGGGTTGTCCAGGATCACCTCCAGCCAATACAGGATCGGATCGGCGTACCAATGAACCTGATAGTTGGACTGCTTGGTGTTGTCTTGCTGCAAACGGATCTCGCCTTCCGGGGCGCGGATACCGGGATCGAGCTTGATGCCGCCAAGCGAGACAAAGCAGTACGGGGTGCGGGTCACATCCACGCGCCGCGCCGGCTCCCAAAAGCCGGTCTTGATGCCGATGCGCAGGGGGTTGGTGCAGGTGCAGAGGAAGCCGTCAGGGTTGCCGGTATCCTCCTGGCCCATCGTCATGATCGGCGTGCCGCCTAGCGTCAGCGGAAACAGGCAGCTCCAGCAAATATCGGTGATGGGGTTGGCAAACTTGCCCTGGCACACGCCGGCCATACTTTCGCGCGCGAAAGTCGCCGCGAGCACCATGAAAGCCATTACAAGCCAGCGTTTCATTGCAGCTCCTTCGCGGGAATCTCATCGAGCACAAGCATCTTTCCCTGCTGACGAATCACAGCCGGCACGGCCGTGATGCCGAACCGTTTGGAAAGGGTGCCCTTCTGGTCGTAGAAAACTTGGGTCTTCCAGGCTTTTGTGAGGTCGAGCCAAGACCCGGCAACGAGAATCGGCTTCACCTTGAGCTGGCCGCCCTTGGCCACCAAGCGCCCCACTGCTTCGCGCTGCTCGGGGTCGCGGCCGTCGAAGAACACCAGCGTCTTCGTCAGTCCGGTCATGTCCAGCGGGTTGATCTTCGTGCCGGCCGGCACCACGATGCGGCCGTCGTCGGTCGTTACCGGCTTGGTGTAGGTCACGGTGGGGTCGATGAAACGCTGTGCGCGGGCGCGCACGGTGGTGATGCCATCCACCGGCTTCATGTTCTTGATGCTGCCCATCGAGCGGCGGATGGCTTCTTCCTGCAACCGCTTCAGCTCGCCGCTGCGCTCCTTTTCGCGCAGCTTCTTCATAATCATGTCGAGCGCGCTTTCCTCCCCAATCGGGTAGGTCGGCCCGATGCTGCCCAAGCTCGCCGCGTTCGCGGTGGGCAGGATCGAGGCGATCAACAGGGCTGCGATCAGCTTAGAAAATTTCATAGGCCCTCCCGATGACTTCGGCCTGCTTCACGTTGCCGGTCAGCGCATAGCGCGAGTCCAGGCTGTTCGGGTTGGGCGTCGAAACGAAATACTCCCCTGCCCCGATAACCCCATCCTGCGCGGGCTGGAGAGGCACGCCAGCCTTCGAGAAGGGCTTGGCGGTGCCGATGTATTGGTCATTCACCCAAAACGCGCTGCCGGCCCGTTTAACCGTGTCGCCAGCCACACCGGCCACGCGCTTGATGAAGGTGGTGCCAGCGGGATAGGTCGCCCCGCCATGCCAGCGGTAGGCGATCAGCTCGCCCTTCTTCACCTCCCCACCCTTGTGGATCACGTAGAGGGTGCCGGGCAGGCTGTTGGTCAGGTTGAAGGTGTAATCCAGCCAAGGGGTAGTGGCGGCGGCCAGCGCACCCACGGCGAACACACCCGCGCAAACCGTCCAGTAGATGCGCTTCGCCTTCATCACTTCATCCTCGCCCGGACTTGATCCGTGTAGTCGATGGTCACGCCGCCCAGCAGCGCCGCCTTGTTGACGATCACGCAGTTGCACTCTTGCCCCAGCGCATCCACGGTCGCGGACAGCTTCTTGGCAAAGTCGATGGTCAGCTTCTGCGCCACGGCGCGCTGCTCGTCCGTCACGTCGCCGCCCTTGCCGATCACGTCCAGGGTGCGCTTCTGGTCTTCCTCCACCAGCACCTGCAAATCCACGGTCGCCACGCGCGCCGGCATGTTGCGGTTGATGACGTAGGCCACTGGCGCGAGCGCCACCAGAGTGAGCAAGGTGGACAGCACGGCCGGGATCACGTAACGCATCCGGTCGGCGGCCGGCGCTGCGGCCTCGGTCGGCGCTGGCGTCTCGGGGGTTGGGTTGGTGGTCGGTTCAGTAGTCATCTTTCCTCCGGCGCGGGGACAGTTGTTCTTGAGGGGTACGGCGGGCCAGCATGATTTCCAGGGCTTCCATCGTGGAATGGCCCTGCTCCAGCAGCGCGTTGCATTCGTTGAAGTCCTGCGCGTTGGTCGAAGCCATCAGCAGGGAGAACGGATCGGGGATGTGACGCACCACAGAATCGCCGTTAGGCGAGGAAATGAGCATTTCGCTGAAGCGGCCGCGCTCGGTACGCAACGACAGCAGCATCCGCTTCACGGCCGGCGAGAAATTCACCATGCCGTCCTCGATCAGCTTTTCCAGGTTCTTGCGGTCTTGGCGCAGCAGAATCTTCCAGTCGGCGTTGTTGTAGGCCGCCTGGGCCGCATCGTTCTTGTAAGCGTCCTCGATGCCCTGCGTACCCACGCAGAAAATTCCGTTGTACTTCCGGGCGCGGCGGTAGCCTTCCTCGATGAACTCGGCGGTTTCCTTGTCAGCCCCCAGGAGCTGCCACGCCTCATCGACCAGACACAGCTTCTTGCGGTCGCGGGTCAGGTACATGTCGTGGGCAATGCGCGAGGTCAGCACGAACAGCACCACGCGGCGCAGCTCGGGCGCGTTCTTCAGTTCTTCCAGCTCCAGACCCACCATGTCAGCATCCAGGCTGATGTTGGCGCGGCCATTGAAGAAGTCGCCATAGACGCCATCCTTGGTGAACGGCGCGAGCTGCTTGGCCAGCTCGTAGGCCACGCGCTCGGTGCTGCCCGACTCGTTCTTGATGTTGCTCAACAGATAGTCGCGGATGCGGGTCGGGTTGGTGTCCTGGCCGTAGTCCTGCCAGACAGCGGTAATCGCCTCCCCGATCAGCGCGTACTGGAATTCCGTCAGTGGCGCATTGGGTGACGCCATGCGGCCGATCATCGGCTTGAGCATCCGCATTTCGGCCTTGAAATCCAGCTCGTCGTCAGTGCCCACCCATGTGAACGGGTTGATGCACAGCTTGGTGCTCGGCGTGAATTCGAGGAAGGTGCCCTTTTGGAGCCGGATCAGGTTCTGATAGCTGCGGCCCACGTCGATCACCCACACCCGCGCACCGATGCCGCGATAGGCCGAAACGACTTCGTTCATGGTCACGGACTTGCCCGAACCGGACACACCCGCCACGAACACGTTGTAGTTGCCCTGCTGGTTGCTGTAGAAGTCGAGGAAAGTAGGCGTGCCACGGCGGCCGAAGAACATCATCACCGGGTCGCCTGCGCCCTTCCATTCGCCAATCACCGGAGCCATGTCCACGGCGTTCACCGTGGTCTTGGAAGTGATGAGGCGCAGCTTCTGCAAGTCGTCGCGCACCGTCTCGGTGAGCGTCATCGGCAGGCTGGAATACAGGGCCGTCAGTTGCAGCAGTTGCAGCGGGCAGATCGTGAAGCGTTCGCTGCGCCACACGTTCAGGGCCACTTGGCTGGCCCGATTGATGACTCGCTTGGGCGCGAACAGCAGCAACGTGTGGTACAGCTCGCACATGCTGCCGCCGTTGTTGAGCTGGTGCAGCACGATGTCCCAATCGTTCGCCTGGGCCTGAAGCTCGGGCTGGAATTCGGCCATCTTGGACTTGGCGTTTTGCTTGGTGCGCGCGGCCTTGATCTGAGCCTTGCCGTCCACCACGTTGGGGTCAAGCGTGAAGACGCCACCGCACACCAGGAACGGGCACGGGTATTGAAGGCCGTCATCGAAAAACGAACCGATGATGTTGGCCATCTCCCACAGCTCTTTCTTCTGCGGGTACTGAAGCACGCCGAAGCCACGCACGGCAATGCGCTTGTCTTCGTCGCCCTGCTTCTCGGGCGGCAGGCCAAACAGCAGCTCGTTGGCCTTCACGCGCACATGCTGGCCAAAGGCGGTGACTTGGTTCTTGATGGATTTCCCGTCGTCGTAGCGCAGGTCGGGGAACGGCTCCTTGCTGAACATGCTTTCGGGGTTGAGGATAGGCCACAGGAAGCTAATCAGCCCGTCAGCATCGAGGGGGAAGGACGGCAGGCTTGCCGTGCGCAGTGAGGCGCGCACTGTCTCGCGCAGCTCGTACATTTCCTCCACCAGCTTGGCGTCACGGAAAGAGCCGGCTTTTGTGATGGAGAACAACAGCCGGATGTTCTTCACCACGTAGTTGTCATTGGGCCAAAGCGGCTTGCCCTTGGCCTTGTAGATGTACTCCACGCGGCGCTTGGCCAGCTCCTGGAAGAACGGGGTCGTCTTGCCGTTGTCCACCGCGATATGGCGTTGATCCATGTACGCCTGAAACTGGTCATCCAGCACCGGGCTACCGAACAGGCACCACTGAATCCCGTAGTGCGGCGGCACCGGGGTAAAGAGCGTATTGAGGCGGCTTGCCATGTCGTCGTCCGCGCCCGTTTGGGCGATGACTTCAAAGCAGAAGGCCACCGAGTTGTCGTTGTAGAAAAGGCCCGTGTCGGGGTCGTATTGGTCGTACTTGAGGATGCTGTGAAGACCGTAGAGGCTCGTCACCTCGTTGGCGGCCGCCACAGGGGCCGGTTGGCTCCCGACATCCGAGGTGTTACCCAGCACGGTTTCGTCCCAAAACCGGGCGGCAGCACCCTTTAGCTTGTCCATCATGCTGTCTTGCATTGAATGTTCTCCATGTTGGCCGCCCGGCCAGCGTTGTTTATTCGCTGTCCGGGATGACGTTGCCGGGGCGCATGATTCCGTTCAGCAGCTCGGTGGCTTGCTCGTTGCTCATGCGGTCTTGACGGACGCCGATAGACTCCATCCCGTTGTCAGCGGGAGGCGTCGGCTGCTGCCCCAGCACGCCAGGGCTTTGCCGTTGCTGGCCAGCGCCGGCCGCTTGCGGCTGCGCAGCCTGGGCCGTCACATTCGACGGGGCGCGCACCGGCCGGTAGTTGTCCTGGATGCGGCGGCGGTTGTGCTCGATCAGCCAGCGGCCGGAATCGACCGGCAGGTACACGTAGGACTGGTCATGCAGATCGCCATCGGTGTCTTCCCACGGCGCGAACCAGACCCGAAGCAGGCGCGGGGCGCTGCGGATCGGCGTGCCCGAGTAGATGGGCTTGGTCATCACGTTGCTGCCGGCTTTCGCCTGCGAAAGTTCCACCGGAGCCTCGCCGCGCGCATTCACGCGCTGGCCCGGCAGGTTCTTCGCCTGGGCATTGGCGTAGATGCCGCTCATCGACTCGCACAAGATGCCGTCCGGGGCCTTGCACGCGAATTCGGATTTCGCATCAAAGCCGGACATGCTGCTGCAACCGGATAGGGCCACCACGGCCCCGATGCCAAAGGTCAAGGCCAGTGCCTTCATTTGCTTCCCTCCCATGCGTGCGCGGCACTGCCGCTGAAACCGACTCCCTTGCAGCAAGCGCCGCAGTCGCGGCCAGCCAGCGAACCGCAGCCCGTCAGGGCCAGGGCCAGCGCGCCGGCACCAAACATCAAGGCCGTGCGCTTCATTGGGTTGCCTCCTGCGTGGCGGCCGGCGCGGCAGGCTTGCCGGCGTTCAGCCATTGGTCGATCTTCTCGGCCGGTGCGGAGCCAGGCAGGACGCGGCCATCGGCGGCAATCAGGGTCGGAGTGCCCACGACGCCCAGCTTGGAACCCAGCACCAAGTTGTCGTTGACGGGGTTGTTGCAGGCCACCAGCTTGGGCTTCTTGCCGGCCAGCATCAGCTCGCTCCAGGCTTTGGCCTTGTTCGGCGCGCACCACACGCTGACAGCCTTGGTCTTGGCTTCCGGGTGCAGCGATTCGAGCGGGTACAGGAAGGTGTAGATGGTCACGTTGTCCAGGCGGGCCAGCTCGCCCTCCAACTGCTTGCAGTAGGGGCAGTCCGGGTCGCTGAACACAGCCAGGATGCGGCTGCCGTCGCCCTTGACCGTCTTGATTGCTTGGCCAAGTTGCTGCGCCGGGAACTCGGTTTTCTTGCTATCGAGTTTGCGCTGGGCAGTCAGATCGACTTGCTGCTGCATGTCGAACAGGTGCCCGAAAATGAAGTAGCGGCCCGACTCGTCGGTGTAGGCGATGTTCTCGCCCATCACCACCTCATACAGCCCGGAGACTTGCGACTTGCGAATCTCTTTGAAGGTCGTCTTCGGGTACATGGTCTTGAACTTCTCGACCACGGAAGCGGGTGCTTCATCCTGGGCAAATGCGGGAACAGCCAGCGCAGCAGCCAGCGCGAGGGTCAACACTCGTTTAATCATCTTCGTATCTCCTGGAGTTGGTGCCGGTGCGCTTCAGGAGGCCCCGGTAATCGTCCTTGGCGAGCGCCTTGCCGGAATAAACAGCGCCCTTGGTGATGAGGATTTCGACGGTACGGCCGCCATCGGTTTCGATGACGGGGTACAGCTTGTCCGCCGCCTTGAGGTAGTACTGAGCGAGCTGCTGGCCCGCGCTGCCTACCCCCCCACCAATAGCGGCTTGCCCGATCTTGTCCGGGTCGATGGTTTGCGTGATGCCGCCGCCGCCCGTGCTGGTGATGGTTGCGGAGGACTGGAAGGCTTTGCCGATACCACTGAGCGCGCCGGCAAACAGGGCATTGGCGAGCAACTGGCCCTGCTTGGTGACGAGACGGCCCCGCACGCCGGCCTTGCCGTCTTCCCCGATCACTTGGCCCTTGATCGCCATTTCAACGGCCTCGCCGTTGATGACGCAGGCCAGCGTCTCGGTACGGCCCATCATCCGTTCGGAGGACAGGTCGCCCCAGGTGGCGGCAACGATGCGGCAATCCTTGATGTCCAGCTTGTGCTTGTTGGCCAAATTGGCGACATCGAGCACATGGAAGGCCACCGGCAGCGGGTTCGATTGGGCTTGCCCGCCTGTCGGTGCATCCACGCCGTTGAGCATGGCCACGCGCACAAAGGAGCCAGCCGGCAGGAACTCGATGGTCTGCTTCTTGCCGTCTGCACCGCCGGAGGTGGTGCCGTACTTCTTGGCTTTCTCGTCGGTTGGGAAGCCCAGCACCTCGGTGATGCCACCAGCGCCGCCAACGGCCGCACCCGCTGCGCCCTTGCCCTCGGCGTTGTTGAAGGTGATGATTTCCACCTCGCGCCGCGCCGGCACATCCACCTGATTGAGCGGCTGATTCAGGGCGGTGGCCCCGGCCTTGCCGTTCGGTGACTGGAGAACACGCTGGCCCGGCCCGGTGCCATTGCCAATGGGCAAAGGCTTGTCCAGAACGGAAGCATCCGGCTTCGCAGCCGTGGTGGTGCCAGCGGAACCGGCAGCGGCCTTGTTGGCCTTCAGTTCCTCCAGCGCCTGCGCGAGCTTCTTGTTCTGTTCCTCCTGCGCCTTGAGCTGGGTCTTAACCTCCCCGATCAGGGCTTCGTTGGACTTCTCCTTGGCCGCCTGCTGTGCGCGCCACGCATCCTTGTCATCTACCGTTCCCGGTGCGGTGATGCTTACGGTTTTGGGCTTTTCGCGGTGCTGCGCTGGGCCGCTGTCGAACAGGAACATGCCGGCCCCGGCCAGACCGAGAATGCCGGTCACGGCCCCGCCGATGAGCATCATCTGGCGTTTCTTGGTTTGTGCGTTCGGTTCACTCATTGTCTTTGCGCTCCCGAACGATGTAGATGTCCGTCCCGTCGCCCTGCATCAGCGTGTGGTGCTCCACGGCAATGGCGCGCACGCCACGGCGGTAAAGCTCCTGCTCGACCAGCAGCATTTCGGAGGGGGAAACATTGGTCAGGCGGTATTTCTCGCCCACCACTTCGCCATCCATGTACTTGGCCACCAGGATCAAGCGCCCCTCTTTCCACAAAGGCACTTCCTTGTTCACCGGGATGGTTTCAACGCTGTCCTTCAGCTCGTCGTCGGCCATCACCAGCATCAAGTCCTTGATGCGGCGCTGGTAGGAGACGGTGCGGCCATCAGCGGCTGCGCGGCTCGAAGGCGTGGCCTTCTCGCTCGGCGGCCGGATGATGATTTCCTCGCCGGCCACCGGACGCGGAACGAGGATCAGCTTGTAGGTGACGCCCTTCTCGTCGGACACGAAAACTGTGACCGTGCCCTGGTTGGGCGACTCGCTGGCCAGCGTGAAGTAGTAAGCCCCCAGGGCCTCGTCCTTCTGGCCTGCCAGCACGCCCTTCACGCTGGGCACCACATTGGCAATGCGGCGCCCGTCGATTGCGAGACGGTTGGTTTCGTTGACCGAGATATTGACTTGAACGTGGCCCCGGTCAGCGTTCTCAACGACTTGCGTTGCGCCTGCTTCAGTTGCCAGCAGGCTTGTTAGCAGAAGGATCGCGCTTAACGATTTCTTCGATCTTGGAAACATAGAGACGCCCCGAGGTAGTGATGGTGAATTCAACGAGATAGTCCTTCTCGCGTTCGGAAGTGAGCTTGTCGGCAATAAAGGTCTTGAGTTTTCCGCTGACCTTCACGCGCTTGTCCTGCTCGCTGACTTCCTCTTTGCGAGGAACCCAAATGGTGGTGACTCGCTCCTGTTTGAGCCGCATTGCGGCCGCATCCAGCGCGGTCTTCAACCCGGCGTAGCCGTCCGGGTCGGCCATCTTGAGAATCACCTTGTTGTTGTAATCAACCGTCTCCGGCGTGACGGTCAACACCGTGCCCAGGACATAACCAGCCATATCCAGCAGGTAGTCCTTATTGGCGTAGTTCGATCCAATCTCGTAGGGCCGCTTAACTTCAGGCGGCACGATCTTGGTTGTGTCGCGCACGACTACGAAGCCCAGCAGCAGCACCCCGAAAAACAGAGTGCCCAGCAGGCCCGCGTTCATCGCGCGGTGAAAGCGGACTTGCGTTTTCAGCGCGTCCCGCTCGTTGTTTGCTTTATCTGGTGCCATTGCTCGTGTAGCCCCTTATCCATTGAGTTCTCGAATGTGGCTACCCGGCAGTTCTTTCGGCTCGGGAAACCCGGTGAACCAGTACAGGAGGTGGGTGGCCATGCCCGGATGCTTCCCAGCCTTCAGCTTCCCGTAGAAAAAGGCAGCTCCAATACCAAGGAACAGCCCAATCACCGGGAAGCCGGAGCCAATGCCAACCAACACGCCCATGAGGCCGATCATGGCAACGTCCATTTCCCAAAAGAGGAACTTGGCTCCGTCGTCCAGTCGGCGCGGGATGTAGTGAGAGAGATCCGTTTTTTCGGACATGGCCACCTCCTGCGCTTAGATGACGGCCGTGAAACTGGCGTTGACGATGCCGACGATCACGCCGATACCCATCGACAGCACCACCGCGCCGAAGAACCAGCTCCAGTCCTTCTTGACGGCGGCGACGACGGAACCCACGCCGATGGCGATCAGGGCGGCCAGCTTGCCCAGGTTGCCCTTCACCCAGCCGTCCCACTTGGTTACGGCGGCGTCGAACTCCGTGCCGTCACTGGCGTATGCGCCGGAAGCCAGCATCATCAGACCCAGGATCAGGCCGGCGAGCATCAGGGCCTTGAACCACTGGCCCGCTTCCTTGCGAACATCGACTGCTTGAATTGCTGCGTTCATCTTCAAAAACTCCTACGTAGAAAGTTGGTTGGAACCCCTGAATTTCCCCGTGTGGGGCCTTGCGCCAGGGGGATGCGCAAAGACGGAAAGCCCATCACTTCGGTTTGGTGACAGGCTTGCATTCGTACTGAATCGCGGGCTTCTTCCGCTTCTTCTTCAGTGGCTTTTTCTTGGCCGGAACTTTCGCGTGCGAAAGTTCTTCGGGCGGCTGGATGGATTGAGGCGCAGGCATGACCGGCTCTTGAACAGGAGGCGGCGGCGGAGGCGGGACGTACAGGTGCTTGATGGAGCGTTCCGGGCAGTCTTCCCCGTCGCAGAACACAAACTTGGTGTCGCGGGGGACGCCGAACTGCACCACGTCGGAGAGACGATCCAGGGGGTTGGGCTGGTTCAGTGACTGCGCATTGGCAGCAGTGACGCCAGCAGCAGCCAGCGCAAAGACGATAGAAATGCGAAACGGTTTGGCTGGCAACGCCATATCAATCCCCTTGGAAACTGGCCACTTGGGCCGGTGAAGTTGAAATTTGGTGGGCTTGCTGTCTGCGGTAGCCCTCGTAGAACCGCTGCACGTCGCGGACGTACTCGACCTGGGCGCTCACATTGGTTGATGCCGGGCCGGCGTAGTAGCAGCCCACGGACTTCCAGGTAGCGCCGAAACGCTGGATGCAGTCGGCCAGAACCCAGGCCCCCACCTTCTGCGAGGTGCAAGCGTCGAACAGGTGTTCACGGCGGATGCCGAAGCGAGCGAGGTTCGGCAGGTGGATCGTGTTGATCTGCATGAGGCCCAGCGCGCGGTTGCCGTCTTTCAGCTTCGGGCCGACTGCCCCCGTCCACCCGCGCGATTCCTTCCAGGCAATCGCCTTCAACAGCAGGGGGTCGATCCCGTAGCCGCGCCCAGCCTCATCCCAGCACGTTGCAGAAGCAGCAAGCGGCAGCATCAGCGATGCCGCCGCGATCAGTGCGCGTGCAGAGAAGTACATAGAGGCGTTTCCCATTGCGTTATTGTAGCAGTCAACTTGCTTTCACGGTGAAAGCACGATAACAGAAAAAACCTAGAGCGACAAGGCATCTAGCCTAGGTTTGTCATCTTGGGATGTGGTCTTGCGGCACCCATCCGACAGCCCCGCTTTACCCGCCGAATCCCGCTTGCCAAAGGCATGAAATGCCCACGGCAAGGGGCCAAATGATACCATGTAGGAGAAAAATAACTTCCTGTCAGAGGAAGCATTGGGTTAGATGGCACGTATAATGCCGTCCCCCGAACGGTGCAGATCATGGCTAGATCAGCCGGGCGCGGTATATCGAATGCGGCTTTTCTGTCAAAATTCGGTTATTGCCTCGCCGGCGAGGGTGTTGCACCCACCGCTGATCTGCATGGCCGCTAAATCCGCCAAGCACGGCAGCGCCTGCCTGCATGGCCAACGAACTTCGGGATCAACACGATCCCAAACCAATAGGTGACGTTTTGGGAATAAAAGTATTTCTTGCGGACGATCACCGGCTGCTGGTGGCCGGTTTCCGCGATGTATTGAAGGACTACGGGATCGACGTAGTAGAGGTGGCCTACAGCCTGGACGGGCTGATCGACCGCTTCCTAGAGGTCAAGCCGGATGTCCTGGTGATCGACGTGCGCTTTGACAGTAAAGGCTGTGGCGAGAACGGGCTGGACGTGTGTGAGGAACTGCTGGCCCGCGATCCCTCGGCCAAAATCATCGTCTTTAGCCAGTTTGACGATCAATACATCATCGAGCGTTCCTACAAGCTCGGCGTGCTGGCCTTTGTGCGCAAGGATGAAAGCACGGAAGTGCTCAACGAGGCGATCAACACGGTAGCCCAGGGCAAGGAATACTTTTCCCCGGAGATTGCCCGCCTACTCGCATGGTCGGCCGTCAAGGATCGGAACCCGAACCGGCTGCTGGATGAGAACGAAATGCGGGCCTTCAGCCTTGCAGCCGATGGCGCATCCATGACCGAAATTGCCACCGCAATGGACTTGTCCACCAAGACCATCGGCCACTTGATGAAGGGCGTAAAAGCCAAGCTAGGCGTTGAAAGCCAAGCGGACATCACCAAGCTGGCGATCCGTCACGGCATTACGACAACTGCCCTGAAAACGAAAAGCTGAGTTTCGTTCCCGGCCGCTTCTGGTTGGCAGGATCGGCCGCCTGTATTTTCAGCGCACCGCCAAGCACCCTCACCCGCTCACGCATGTCGATCAACCCGATTCCGGCGTGCTCTCCATTCCGGGCGGTAGCTTTCATGCCTACGCCGTCGTCTGTGATTTCGACCTTGTAAGTATCCATCGCCTTGTTGTGGTGGATGCTGACGTGAACTTGGTCGGCTTTGGAGTGTTTGATGGCGTTGAAAATCGCTTCCCGGATGATCTTGTAGGCACTGACTGCGGATGTCTCTGGCAGCGCCGGCCGCTTCGGTAGGTTGTGCTCCAGCGTGATGGCCGGTTTCTCGGAAATATTCGTGTAGTGGGCCACCAGCGACTCCAGGGCGGCCGTGAAGCCGATGGAGTCGATAACCTCGATCCGCGTGTTCTTGATGATGTCCCGCATTTCGGCGTAGGCGTCGTTGAGCATCCCCGAGGCGTTGCCCAACAGCTCGGCCGCCCGCGTATTCCCAGCCACCAGCGGCTCAAGCTGCTTCAGCACGTTGCGCGTGAGCAGGAGCTGGGGATTCACCTCGTCGTGCAGACGGCGTGCGAGGGTGCGCCGTTCCTCGTCAATGCGCCGGTTCGATTCAGCCAGGACACGGCGGGTTTCTTCGTGAGAAACGTCCACGCGCTCCATCCCGTAGCGGACGGTGATGTAGAGCACGTAGAGAAAAAACACAAGCATCAGGCCAGCGGCGATGTGCGAAATCATGTTGGCCCGGTTCATGAGCGGCAGCGCCAGGATCATCAGCGCCGCCCATACCCAAAGGAAATACTTGGCCGCCTGGTTGCCGCGCACAGCCAGCACCATGCTGACCAAAAAGACGGTCAGCAAGAAAGCGCAGCTCGTATAGAAGATGACTTCCACTTGGATGCCCTCGCTCCACTCTCCAGGCGGCACGGTCTAAATCACCGCATCTTGTTCAGTGCGTCTTGGCCAGACTCGCCCACTTGGATACCCAGCTCAACCGCTTTGTTCGAGGTGGCCACCACCTTGGCCTTGCGCATGTCGTCAAAGGTATTCACCCCGGTCACGATTGCGCAAACCTCGCCGGTTTTGTTGCAGGTTTCGACATTGATATACCCGCAACCGAGAATCCCCTTTGGGGCCTTCATTACCAGCAGCGGCCGCGCCAGATCGAATTGCAGCAGTTCCAAGTGCTCTTGAATGGCTCCAGCGTCCATAGTCATTTCCTTTATAGAGAGGGTTGAGAAAATCAGTTCTTGCGTTTGCTGTTCTGGATCATTTCACTGATAGCGTCATTGGCGATGGTCGCCTTGAACGCATCTACAAAATGATCGACATATTCCGGGTGCTTCTTGTCCATTTTGGATATGTCGATATTGATGCAAATAAACCCGATCAAGCCGTACACGTCATGAAAGATCGGGATCGTGGTTGACTTCACTGCCCGACCGTCTTTCAGGCTGATGTCGTAGCTCACGAACGAAGCGCCACGCCCTTGGCCCTGCCCTTCGCCATAGCTGTAGTTCTTGATGAGCTGGATACCGAAGTTGGTATTCGTGTCACCCAGCCTGCGGCCTGAAATGGGGTTCTGCACGGCCACAATCGAGCGCAGTGGGTTGCGCGTGTCGTGCAAGACGATTTCTACCGGCGTGCCCGCGAAGGTCTGGCCAATGCCGTTCACGATGTCCGCATAGGACTGGAAGATGCGATCCTTCTCCCGATCCACCTCTGACAGCGCCGCATAGTCGGGCTGCTGGGTCAGCATGAGGTACTTGGCCTTGGTCGGCCCGTCCAGCAACAGGGTGACGTTGTTGGAGTTGCCCAGGTAGATCAAATCCGCGACGGCGCGCGGCGAGGGATGCTGAGAGAGGTAGTTGACCGCCTTCACGAACAATTCCCGATCCAGGTACAGCGCCCCGGTGTCATCGGCGCGGATCGGGTAGAACTCGTCGTAGGCGGCCAGTGCTTTACCGGGCAGAACCCTAAGATCAGGGGAAGGCGGGGCACGAAAGCCCAGCACATAAATGCTGATGGCTGCGATCAGTACGCCCGGCACAAAAACCGAAGCCAAGCGTTTCCAGTTGATCGTTGAAATAATAGACACGCGCACCTCTCCCTGAATCCACCGAAGAACCTCACATGATATTCGGGTTCCCGGCACCCCGGCAAACAGGGCGAGGCGACTATGGCGCGGTCACTTTTTCCGTTTCTTTAAGTCGCTTTCGATGAGTCCCGAAATATAAGTGTTGGCGGGGATTTTCAGATCGTCGCACAAGTCCATCATGCGCTCGTGCAGCTCGGGGTCCATCCGCAGGGATACCGTTCGGCGGTCGCCATAATTGCGAGTTCTACGGCGTTTCGTTCCCTGCCCATCGGCCGACATCTCGGCGTCCTTTGGGTCGGTCATGGCTTGTTCTTTTGCATAGTCAAAGGTTCATCACACAAGTCTAAGCCGACTTGCCTACTGGCGAAAAGCGGAACCAGCCGCCAACTTTCGCGCGCGAAAGTCGGTCAAGACCAGCGCGCGCAAGTTGACATTTTATCGGGATTACCTTTGCACGTCACCGTTTCGCTGCGGCGACACCGGGCGTTCCCCCACTTTGTCGGCGGTGATTGCCGTGGCCCGTTCGTGCTGCCGGAGCGTTTCCACGGCGCTGGTCTTGTCCTGCTTGGCCGCCACCGCCTTGGCCGCCACCGCCTTGTCGTTGGTATAGATGCGCAGCTCATGCGAGGCGCGCGTGGCCCCGACATAGAAGCTCCGATCCCCGAAGACCTTGGCCATGTTCTCCAGCGCCCGCTCCTGCTTCTTCTCGCTCTCGGTCTGAGGCGCGCGGATGTGGAAGATGGCCCGGTGCTGAGTCGCGCCCTGCGAGGCGTGAACCGTCTGCGCGTAGGCATGATCCCAATGCTTGTTGCGCGACAGATCCACTTGGTGCAGTGACACGTCTTTACCCTGCTTCAGCTCCAGCGTCACCTTGTCCCCAGCCACGGCCGTGACGCGCGCCACCTCGCCGTTTTTGAACTCGCCTTCGTTGCGGGTGATACGGATCAGGTCGCCCTTGGCCAGCTCGCGGGTGTCGCGGTCGTACACCTCGATCTTGTTGTGCTTCTTCGGCTGCCACGCGATCACAGAGCCGTCTTCCTTCTGGAGCACCACGGTGCCGTTGGGTGCATCCACGGCCGAAACGCGCATGTATTCACCCTTCTTGGCGTCGATCTGCTGGTAGTCCCGCCCGAAGCGCACCACGTCGCCAGCCTTGTAGTATTGCGCCTCCTTCTGCATGGCCCGCGTCCAGCCCTTCGAGGTGTAGATTTCCCGCGTGTCCTCGGAGCGCGACAGCTCTCCCTGTTCCTTCAGCCCCTCGCGCACGCCAGCATTGATGGCCCGCCTGTCTTCGTTATAGGCGGTAATGACGATGGTGCGCTCCCGCTCGGCCTTGTCGAGCTTCAAGATGTCCTGCACCACGGCCGCCACCAGGCGGCCCTTGTCGTCCTCGGACTTCTCGGGGATTTCCCGAATCATTCCCGCCTTGTCCATGTACTCGAAGGCCCGTGCGTTGTTGGCCAGCTCCACTTGGGTGAGCCGCTGACCTTCCCCAAGGTTGTCGCGGCCGGTGATGATGTCCACGGCTTGCTTCAGGTCGGCGGTCTTCTGGCGGTTGATTTCGGTCATGTAGGCGGTTTCCATGCCGTCCCGCTGGGCCAGCTCGAAGGGCTTGCCGGCCTCCACGCCCTGCAACTGGAGCGTGTCGCCCAGGTACACCACCTTGGCCCCGGCCTTTTCGGCCATGTGGTCGAGCTGGGCCTTCTGACGCTGCGACAGGAAGGACGATTCATCCACGATCCAGACTTCCGCCTTGCGCTGGAAGTCGGGGGCGTACTGCTTGGCAAACTCGATGTCCTTCTGTAGCTGCCGCTCCTTGATCTGGAACATCGAGACGGTATCGGTAGCAATACCTGTTTCCCTGGCCAGCACCTTGCTGGCAGCGCCGGTCGGAGCCATGCCGCGCACCGTGTAGCCCTGCTCCTGCGCCATTTCGCGCACGCCTTTGAGCATGGTGGTCTTACCCGTCCCGGCAAGGCCCTGCACCGCCACGTAACGATCTTCAGTGGTCAGTACCTTGCTGATGGCCTCTTTCTGGCCTTCGCTGTATTTGAAGCCCTGCCTGCCCTCGGCCTGCGCGATCCGCGCTGCCACCGCTTCCGGCTCCATCATCTTCGGCGTCTGGCCCTTCTGTGCGCGCACTTGGTCGAGCGCCCACATTTCGCAGCCCAGCATCTTCTTGGTCGTGTAGTTGCCGTCAGGCAAGGCCACCAGATCGCCGTCCTTCTCCAGCTTGTCGAAGGCGCGCTTCACTTCCGATGCTGAAACGCGCCCTGCCCCGTGCTCGATGGCCGCCGCCATGAGGTCGTTCTTTGATACCACGGCCTCGCGCTCGATCAGGTGCGCAGCCGCAAAGGACATCGCCTCCCGGCCGGTGAGCTTGTCGGCCCGGATCACGCCGCCCTGCGCGCGCTGCGCGTCGGCCTTCGCCTGGATGGCGTCGAAGTCGATCCCGATTTCTTTGGCCCGCTCCTTCCAGCTCCCGATCAGGGCTTCGTGATCCACGTCCACCTTGCGCGCCCTGGTCTTCAGCGTGGCGTCCTCCTTCTGCTGCGCGCTGGCGTCGTCGATGTCCACGCCCTTGGCTTTCAGCGCCGCCTCGATTTCGGCCCGGCGCTGGCTGAAGTGCTCGATCTGTTCGCGGGTGATGCCGGCAATCTCGAAGTTGCCCTTCTCGTCGGTGCGGCGAATGTCGTAGCCCAGCGCCTGGAGCCGGTCGGCCAGCTCGGACGTGTAGATGGCCCCGATGACGCGCTGCGCGTTGTAGATTTCCTCATTGGTCAGGGAGCGCCACTGCCCATCCTCCCGCTTGGTGGCGTTCATGATGACGGCGTGCGTATGCGTTTGCGGGTCGAGGTCGCGGCTTGTGTTGTGCCGGAACATGGCCACGGTCACGTTGCCGGTCTGCACCGCCTCGGTCTTCCCGTCCACGGTTTGGCGCGTCCTGGCCAGCTCTGTTTCTATGTGGCTGAGTGCCTTTTTGACTGCTGCCTCATGCGCTTCCCGCACATCCCGCTTGCCGTACACCTCGGCCATGAGCGAAACGCTCTTGGGCGCGGAAAACGTCATGTCGGTGCCCGGCCGGTGCTCGCGTTCCTTCTCGCCGGTTTCCTCGTTCTTGACCCACTTGCCCAGCTCCTGGCCTTCCACCTTCCCGTTCAACACCTCGAAGAAGGCTTGACGGTCGATCTTGCCTGAAAGCCCAAGGTGCTCGGCCCCCTTGCCGAACCACTCGGAATGCTCCAAGCCCTCGTCCTGGGTGTAGTAGTTATCAGCGGAAAAGTAGTGCAGTGCCTGCCCGGCGCTGCCTACGTTGTTCATGCTAATCATCCCTGTTTTCCTCCCATTGCCGGCACGCTGAAAGCCTTGGTGATCGGTGCATAACACACCCCCACAATGGCCGCACAGCCCTGCGCCGTGGCCAACAGCTTGACGGTCTGATTGGCCCCAGCCAAGCGCACGCGCACGGCCACCCGCTCGGTGTAGTAGCGCATGTTCTGGCCCATCGCCTTGTCGAACTTTTCAAGCGGTGGCGGCAGCTCAACGCCTGCCACCGTCACGGCCGGGTTGTCCGTTTTGAAGCTGAAACGGTCGCGGTACAGGTGATAGCCCGGCGCGATGATGTACTCCAGCTCCACCACCCGCGCATCCACCCGGCGAGCCGACACACGGAAGGCTTCATCAGGTTGCAGCAAGTCCGGTTCAGCCTGCACGGAAACGCAAAAAGCCGCCAAGCAGGCGGCCGCGACGGAATGTAGAAATGCCCGTCTCTGAGTCTTCATTGGGTATCCTCCTATAGCGCATCCGCCAGCGGGTTGGGCTTCTTGCCTTGGCTCGCTGAATTCGCATCTGTATCGTCTTTCGCGCGCGAAACCTTCTCGGCTGGCTTGATGATTTCGCCGGTCGCCTTGTCGATCACATCGCCGTTTTCGTTGCGCATTACCTCCACCGTAGCCGGCGCGTCCATATCATCATCATCCAGCATGTCGCCTTGCTCCGGCGCGGGCTGCTGATGAACTTCTGCGGTCGCCTGTGCGGGTGCCGGCGCGGCGGCCGCCGTGGTCGGCTTGAAGCTGATCGCAAAGCCGTCGCGCTCGATGAATCCGTTGGCCTGTTTCTCGGTCGGGACGTAGCCGTACTTGACACGGGCAATGGGATAGTCACCCGGAACCAGCAGATAGCCGGTCATGTCGGGCAACGTCAAAATCTCCGATGTCAGCACAAGGTCGCGCATCTGTCGGCGCGCCATAACGCTCACGCCGTCACGTTGCGAACTGAGGCCGTAGCTCAAGGTTTCATCCTTTTCATCCACCTCGGCCTGCCCCATCAATTCGGCCAACAGCTTCGCCGCAGCACCATCCGTCACACGCAGCAGCAGCTTCGTTTGGCACCCGGAAATGATCGTTTTGGCCAGATCGTGCCCGTAGATTTCGTAGAGCTGGCTGAAGTCCTGCACGCCCAGCACCATACACAAACCGTACTTTCTGGTATTCGTCAGAGCCAGCTTCAGGATGTCCAGTTTCTGGAGCGTCGGCAGCTCGTCAATACAAAACCAAAGCCGTTCTCGGTGGATAGGCTCCAGGTCGAGCACGGCCTTGATTGCCGTGTCGATCCACAACGACAAAACGGGCTTCAATGCCTCGCGCATCGCTTCCCGTGCTGTGATGAACATCCATGAATCGCCTTCTTCATGTACCCACTTGCGGATGGAGAACGATTCGCCCTCATCTGGCAAAAACCGGAAGGCTTCGAGCTGGTTCTGAACCGTCATCTTGAGCGACATACCCGTGCGCTCGGTCGTTGGGTCAACATAGGTTGCCCCTGCCGTTCCCTGCAACAATGCGTGCATGGCGTCCAGGTTGCTCTTGGCGATAGCGTTGTAGAGGTCGCGGTTCGTGCGGCGGCCCTCGCGTCCCAATACTGCGATTACGTCCTTGAGCACCATCCGGCCAGCAAGTGCCCAAAATGGATCAGACTCGGCCGGATCGGGGATCAGGCCGTTCGCCATGTTGTCGAAGTGGTAGTCCTTGGCGATTTCGTTCCAGATGTTCCAGTTCGGGCTTCTGGAGTCCAGCGGGTTCATCAGGATGTCTTTGCCTTCACGGTAGAACGCTTGGGTGAACTCGCCGGTCGGGTCATACACGATCATCCGCTTTCCACGCGCCCGCACCTGCTTCATGAGTGCGAAAAACTGCTGTGACTTACCAGTACCCTGCGCGCCTGCAAACAGCGTATGCAGCGTCTCCGACTTCACGCGCATGGGTACGCCAGCAATCTCATAAGGGCTTGCCTCGTCGCGGTGCCGGATCAGGCGCGCAAGCTCTTTTCCTTCCACTAGCTTGGCCCCGCGTAGTTGATTGTCCTGCATACGTTCGCGGCCGTAGCCCCACCAGTACAAAGAGATCAGAAACACCACACCGATGGAAGTCAGCAAGCCGAACATGCCACCGTTGCGCAGCTTTCGCCAAGCGTCCTCGGCCATGTCGTCGGTCAGCAAGGCTACCTCCGACACTTCCATCTTGCGCAGTTCGCCGTTGACGTTCAGCTCCATCTTTCCGGCCGTCATGTAGAGCGCATCCCGCGTGTGCGCCAGGACGTTCCGCTCCAGCGCGTACTTTTCGTCTGCCGTCGTCGCATTCCAGAAGTAGGCGGTAGTCACGCCCAAGCCGGCCAGGATGGAAATCAGCACGACCGTCCAGATCGCCACCACGAACAGCCGGGCTTGGTGCATCCACAACTCGGCCCCACGGGAGAAGCTGCCCGCACTCCCCTTTTCCTCACGCTTTGCCATTTCAGCCTCCTTTCAGTCGCTTGAGCTTGGCCTTCGCCTTGTTCTGCGCTTCGTACAACTGCTGCACATCCTTGGCCTCAACAATCGCGGCCAGCATGTTCTCGGCGGTGAAGACCGAAAGCAGCAACTCGTCGGGAATCTCGACCTTGCCGCCACCTTGCCCGCCAGTGCGGATTTCATCGAGAAGGCGGCGCAGGCGCTGCTCGATGTCTTGCACGTTTTCCGCGATCACGCCCTGCACCAGCGTTTGGCGCAAAAACTCGGAAATGCTGATTCCGTGCTCGTTGGCCTTGGTTCGGTAGAACCCCGCCGTGTCCTCATCGAGCCGGATGTTGAACCGCTCGGTGGGGCCTTTCCCTGTTCCTTTCGCTCTCGGCATTTTCCTTTACTCCATAAGGGTTTAGACCATTATAGCATTTTCGGTGTCGCCGCGTTGTCTTTTCGGTGTCGCCACGCTAAAAGACGCGCCATAGCGCGGCTTTTAGCACCGCCAACTATGTTGCGTGGTGTGTGACCGTTCTTCCGGGGCGCGGGGCTTGCCCTGCGAGCTGGAAGAACGGTGCCGTTCTCTCTCCCAGGCCCTAGTGGAAGAAAACCGGGCATTTGGTAAAATGCAGCCGATCAGGGACGCAGCACGTCCCGCCAGATCAGGCAGGTTTTCCACTAGAACCCACATTGCGAGGTAAGAGCCATGAGTAGTGAAACGACGAATCCGAAGTCAGGCCGCAAGGCCAAGACGCTGGATGAAGAAATCGCAGCCCAGCGCGAAAAGCTGCGGAAGCTGGAGGAACGACAGCGGGAGCAGCAGCGCAAGGAGCGCGAGAGGAATCAGAAGGCCGTGATGGAACTCATCAAGACGGAACGGCTTGATGCAGTTCCATCTGATCTTTGGCGCGAAGCGATGCCAAAGATCAAGGCGCTTCTGATCGTTGATGCAGCGAAGCCGGCAGAGCCGGCGAAGCCTGTTCAAACTGCGCCGGATGGTGCAGTGACGGCCGAGGCCAGCCAGTGAGCGTTTTCCACAAATCCACAGGCCCCGGTGCCCTCGACCGGGGATACCCAAATATCCCAAAGGGAGAGGGTCGCGCCCGGTTTTCCACAAGAGACTTCTTGTGGGAAACCGGAAAAGCGCGAGGGCCTGTGGAGCTTGTGGGAAACGCGGCGCTTGTAGGAGAGACGGCCCAGAGTCCAGAGGCGCGCCTTTGGTCGGCTCCCCTCACGGGGAGGCGAAACGGGTGGGGTTGGTTTTTGACGCATCCGGGGGCAGGACGGTGCAGGCAGCGCATGAGCGTTTTCCACAAATCAACAGGCTCCGTAGCCGTTGCCCGCGATACCTCAATATCGCAAGAGGCAACGGTCGCGCCCGCTTTTCCACAAGAAACCTCTTGTGGGAAAGCGGATCAGCGCGAGGGCCTGTTGAGCTTGTGGGAAACGCGGCGGTTGATAGGCGCACAGCCTAGCGCCCGGAGGGCGCAAGCGAAAGGGATGTGCAAGGCTGCGCAGCAGTCCCCGCAAAGCGGGGATGAGCGCGAATGCGCGAACCTGGAGCAGCCCGGTCGGCCCGCAAAGCGGGACGATTCGCCCAGCAAAGGATGGTGAAGAAGATGCAGCCAAACATCGGAAGCCAGGAGCTGCACCAGCACCTGAAAACACACGGCCGCGTGGAAATCGACGGCTGGGCGATCAATGCGGACGGTGCTGAAATCTGGCTCACGAACCCCTACGGCATCGACGTGGAGTTTTACGACAATGACGCGGAAGGATGCGGCCGCATCCTGGAGCGCATCTCAACAGACGATCACGAACGAGAATGGGGCACGCTGTAGCGGAGCCATTCAGAAATCGAGGGCAACCGACAGACGCCACGGAAGGGGCGCGGTTGCGTGACAAGGAAAGGCGAAGGCGGCGAACGAAGGAAGCCGTCTTCGCCTTTCGCACTTTCCGGCCCTGCGTGACGCGGCACAAGCGCGGAACGAAAAAGCAGGCCGGAAAGCGGGAGTAGGCGCAAGGCGAACCGCAGCAAAGCAAGGGAAGCCGCCCAGCGCCTCCCCGACTTTCGCGTGCGAAAGTTGCGCATGGCCGGCCGCAAAGCGGACGGGCCGGGACAGCCGCCGAAAGGCGGCAGCGGGAACCGCGATGGCCCGGCGACACGAAGCAAGGTGGCGAGGGCGGCGACCTATGGGGCGAGCAGCGGAGAGCCTAGAAGCGGTAGCGGAGAGGCTATCGGCTGCGGGAAGCCAGGCCGTTCAATTTGCGGCCGGTGCCGGTTGCGGCGAAGCGGCAAAAACCGGCGATGGCGGCAATAGGGCAAGGATGGTGGTCGGCCGAAGGCTGGCCACCATCGAGTCAGGGCAAGCGGAGCGGTTGCCGGCCCGAGTTCCAGCGAAGCGGGAACGAGAGGCCGGGAAGAAGCGAAGCCGGGGGAACCGGATTGGCACGGGCGGGCCGAAGGGCCGGCGGTGTCAATCCGGCGCTTTTTTGGGGAAGTGCCGCGCAAGGAACTTGCGCATGGTTTTCTCGGTGACGCCGAAGTATTTGGCGAGCTTCGGCGTCGTCAAACCAAGGGTGTGCAGCTCCCCTACTTTGTCGCGTTGAGGGTCGAGCTTGAGGCGGCCGGTGCTGCCTTTGCGCCGGCCGCCGATGCGGCCCTCAAGGCGAGCGCGCTGCAATCCCTCACGGGTGCGCGCGCGGGTGAATTCGACCTCGATCATGGACGCCATAGCGAAAGCGGCGGCCTGAATTTGAGCATTCAGGCTACCGTCCATGACGGTGCCGTTCTTCGTGATGATGATGGTGACGCCGCGCTCGGCGGCAGTCTCCAGGATCGAAAAGACTTGGCCGGGCGATCCGCCCAAGCGGGTGAATTCGGAAGTCAAAAGCAAGTCACCGCGCTGGGCCTGCTCCGTTAGGAGCGAGCCCAGCGCGCGTTCCCGCCAGGGAACAGAGCGACTTGCCGTTTCTTCAACGACAACGAGCGGGGCGTAGCCGCGCGAGTTGGCGAAATCCAGCAGGCCGAGCCGCTGGTTCGCCACGTCTTGCGAGTCGCGGGAGACTCGCAAGTAAGCGAAGTAACGAGGCACGGCAGATTCACGCGGAGAACATGAGTTTGTAGGCGAGAGGGAAAGCAGCCAGGACGCCCACAATCGGGCACAGGCGGCGGCAGAATGCCGCGCCGGTCTTGGACTCGATGCTGCGAGCGAGAGCGAAGCCCAGCAGCCAGCCAAGACCCCAGCCGGCGACAAGCACCAGGAGGGCAAAGAAGGTGCTGCGGCTGAAATAGTCGAGGGATGCGGACATCACTCGGTCGGCGGTTTTGTCGTCCATGATTGGCTCCTGGTCATTCGGTGGAACTGCCGGCTGAAAGTTGCCAGTCAGTCATTTCCACGGTGACGTTTTGAATGGATAGCGAGCGGAGAAAGCGCAAAGCGGTTTCGAGGCGATACACCTTGCGTTCACCGCGTTTGGTGTAAATGGAACCAAGTGCGCCAGTGCGCAGGCGGTAGATGATTGAGGCAGCGCCGTTTGGGTCGAGCTTCAGCCAAGTCGATTCAACCGCGCCTGAAGTCAGCAACATAGAAAACACGTCCTCGCGGGCGTCTTGGGTGTTCTGTGACATGCGCAGCACTCCAGAATTAAGAACGCGGAGCGCGCAGCGCGGTGGCCATCAATGGCTCCACAAAGCGCAGTAATGCGCTTTGCTCGTCCACGGTGAAACCGCTGGTCAGGCTGTGCTCGATCAGCTCCAGGGCGGCCTCCTTGTACTCGATGGGGAGAGCACTGAGCATGGCCAGACTGAAAAGGTAGTCCGGGTGCGCGGCGGAAGCGGCGCACTGGAGCAGGATCAGCGCGGCCTCGTTAGACGGGTTTTTTTCGATCAGGTGAAGGGTTGCCCTCACCGGCTCGGGAAAGTCGCTCAAAACGGCTGTATTCGCGCCGTAGATCGGGCGATGCTCGCTCATAAGGGCCTCACGGTAGTTATGTCAGGTGCCGTGGTTAGTGAAAACACGGCGCCTGATTTCATGGCCATTTTTCATTTTCTTTGGCAAAGCCTCGCCTCAGCTTTGCCAAAGTTGTTGAAATAATCTTGGTGAAGTGACAGAGATAATGAAAAACCGCGTTCTGTGGGCTGGCTGAGGTCAATTGGACGTACCTGTGAGAGATCGCCTCTTTATGCGCCGAATCGGTTCGGTGCGCTTATTGGATAAGTTGTCGGGTAGCTCCAGTATTTCGCGGATCAATTTCACTTGGACCGGATGCAGTTGACTCACCCGCTCCCGGAGCTCGGCAAGCATCCAGAAGACATCTTGGGGCGTGTCGTGCTCGATCTGGAGCTTGCGCTGGGAGGCCGCAGCGGTTCGCCGAACTTCCTCCTGCTCAACCTCCGGCAGATCCAGGGCGGCAATCAAGCGTTCAATGAACTCAGCAGGCGGTGGCCCCTTGATCCCAACTTCCAACGCTGAGAAGTAGCTCGTCTCGTAACCCATCCTCTCCGCCAGGTCACGTTGTCGAATGCCGTAGCGCATTCTCAGGTCGTGTAGGAGATGGGCGAAGGGGCTCATTGCGCTTCATGCTTACCTAAGGAAAACGCCACCATAGGGGCCTGCATGCAGGCTCGTCAACGCACCGCGGGCATCTCAAGATTTTTTCATTATCTCTGTCACCAACTTTTCACTATCTTGGCAAACATTTCATTAACTGTGGCACCCGACAAGTTATTTGTCCAGAAAGGGCGAATTTTACCGGATTAAACGGTAATTAAAAGGTACGTTTTAATGCCGCCTTTTCCGATAGGAAAAACGGTCGTTAAAACTACCGGGCAAAACGCCCCGAAGGGGCGTTTGCCGGGTTTTTCACCCGGCCAGCAGCGGCTACAGCAAGCCGCGTTGAGCGAAGGACACGGACGCGCCACCCGCGACGACGACGTGATCCAGCACGCGCACGTCCACCAGGGCGAGCGCGTCCTTCAGCACTCTGGTCAGGTTCTCATCGGCGCGCGACGGCTCGGGCACCCCGGACGGGTGGTTGTGCGCGAAAATGACGGCGGCAGCGTTCAGGCGCAGCGAGGTCTTCACCACCTCGCGCGGGTACACGCTGGTCTGCGTCAGCGTGCCCCGGAACAGCTCGATGTACTCGATGACGCGGTTCTGTGCGTCCAGGAAGATGGCCGCGAACACCTCATGCTCCAGGTTCCCGAGGCGCAGCGAGAAGAAGGCGCTGGCGTCAGCCGGCGCTGAAATCAGGCCGTTGCGCATCACCTTTTCGTCAAGGATGGCCAAGGCGGCCTCGATGACTTGGCCGGCGCTGGCCAGTTGAAACTGGCCGTTGTCGTCAATAGTGAAAAGGTCGATGTGCGAAGCGGTCATGTCATGGACTCCAGGAAGTGGGCGGGATTGCCTACTTCCTCTGGATCGGTTCGCAGCGCAGCGGTCAAGGGTGAAACGGCCAGCGGCCGCAAGCGCCCTTCAGGGCGCGCAGCCCTTGACGGCGAGAACGAACTGATACCCTTGGAAGTGACAGGCAATCCCCACCCTCTGCACACCACGGACGCCTTTGTGCAGTTGTCCAGCTTTCGCGCGCGAAAGCTCACTTCAGGCCGTCAGGCCAGCGCCCGGAGGGCGCAAGCGAAAGGGATGTGCAAGGCTGCGCAGCAGTCCCCGAAGGGGATGAGCGCGAATGCGCGAACCTGGAGCAGCCCGGTCGGCCCGCGAAGCGGGACGATTCGCCCAGCAGGTTTTCAGGGGCCAGGGCAAGCCACGGAGGGAGCGGAACAGGGGGAAGGAGAAGATCCAGCCAGCCAGCAGCAGCGACACAAGGAAGGACGCCGGCAGGACGGCGCGCGCAGCGCGCAGGCTTGCCGGCCCAGCCAGCAGGGCGAAGCCCTGCCCTTCCAGCCCGGCGCAGCCGGGCTTGTCGCCGGCCTACCGCTCCACCTGGGGAGCGGTCGCGGCCACGGCCGCCCTGCCCGCCTCCATAGCAGCATCGGCCCGCTTGTCCAGCAGGGCGCACAGGAAGGCGGCATCGTTGGCCACGTTCACCGGGTCACGGGCCAGCGCGGAGCGCAGCGCGTCTTTCATCCAGTGGGAGGCGGCGGGATCAGCTAAAACTTCGTCAATGGTCGGGACATGGGCGCGGGGCATAGTAGGTGCTCCAGTTGCGGCCGCCACCGGGCGGCCGCGCGTTTCAGAAAAGGGCCAGTTGCGGGGGTTCCGCCTCGGCCAGCTCGGTTTTCACGTCCTCCAGCTCAAGCGTCAGCTTGACCAGAATGGACAGGTCATAGGAAATGTGGGCGTCCTTCAGGCGCAGCGCCGTGCGCAGCGCGCCCAGCGGGTTGTTACCGCTGGAAATGCACACGTCGTAAGCGGACAGGGCCGCTAGGCCCTGCTCGCGGTAGCGCGTATATGTGGCGATGTCGCGCTGTAGCTCGGCCTCGTACTGCTCGATTTTCCGGGCCAGGTACTCGGCCCGGTCGGCCGGGGCCTTCGGGACGCGGTGCCCTAGATGGGGATCGAGGCTTTGCCAGTTGGTGCGGATGCCCACCTTCTCGGCCTCGGGGAATTCCGCGATCACGGCCGCGACAGCGGCCGGATCGACGGCGGCCACCAGTGCGGCGGCCTGCTCCTGTATAGACATCGGCCGCCCTCCCCTAGCCTTCCAAGCGGGTCAGCAGCGGGACAGCGCCGTAATTCCACCAGTCGAAAACCCGGTGCAGCGTTTCGCGCTGTTCGTCCTCGGTCGCGGTGCTGAAAAGGTTGTGTTGCCGGATCACGCGGCCAGCGTGGAAGGCTTGCAACACCTCCAGCGGGGACGGGGCACCATCGAGGGCGCGCAGCGCCTCGCGCAGCTCGCCGTCTTTCACGAAGCCGGGCGGGAACGGCTGGCCACGGTCGGCGGCAGCGGTCGCGGCCTGCTCGATGTCGTGCAGCGTCCATTGCTTCATGATTCGATCCAGCAGGGCCGCGCGGCCCTCACGGACTCCCGCGCGCAGCGCGGCCGCTTGTTTTTCCAGTTCCTCGGCGCTGGCCAGCTTGGCGGCCAGCTTGTTGCGCTCGTTGCGGATCGGGTCGCCCACTTCCGGCAGCAGGTCAACCCAAGGCATAAATTTCGGTTGCATGGCTCGTACTCCTTGAGCGGCCCCGGCGAAGCCGGGGCGCGTGCGTTGGTGGGTTAGGCGGTCAGGGTGAAAAGGGCGGTATTAACGGCGGTGCCGGATTCCGCGAAGGTATCGGGCGGCAGGTTCTCCCATTCGCCGCCGTGCTGCTCCACCAGCGGGCGAAGCTGGGCATTCTGGCGGGGGCCGTTGGCGCAGATCGCCACCAGCTTGCCGCCCGGCTTCAGGAAGCGCAGCGCGTGGCGGATGTGCTTGATGTCGTCTGCGTTGGCAAAGGGCGGATTCATCAGAATCCGGTCGAACGATCCCCACAAGGTTTCGGGCGTGCATTGCAGGAAGTCACCGATCACCACGGCGCGGCGGTCTGCATCGAGGCGGCCACCCAAGGCCGCGTTAATCTCCACGGCCACCACTTCGCAGCCCTCGGGCAACTGCTCCAGAATGCGGCCGGTGCCGGCGCTCGGCTCCAGCACGCGCATTCCCGGCTCGATGTCGGCCAGCTCCACCATGCGGGCGGCCAAGTCGGCCGGGGTCGGGAAAAGCTGCGGGGCGCTCACAACCTGCACGCCGGCCTTGAGCTGGTCGCGCATGGCTTGGAAGTCCTCGGCCATCGCCGCGCGCTTGTCGGTGCTCTCGGCGCTGGCTGGGGCCTGCTCGGTCGCCACCGGGGCCGGGGCCACGGGTTCGCGCTCGAATTTCACCGGCTCGGCGGCCTCGGGTGCGGGCTTGTCCACGCGCTTGGCGTCGGTGATGTAAACCTGCACGATCCGATAGCCACTATTGGCCAAAAAGGCGGTGCGGTAGCGGTATGCGCCATGCTCGGCCGTGGCTTGCGCGGTGCGGGTGCCCTTGTAATCGGTGGGCTTGCGCTTGTATTCCTCGGCGGTCATTTCGATGAAGCCTTCACCGGGGAAATTCACCAGCGGCGGCAGCTTGGCGGCCTTCTTGACCTTGGCGGCGTCTTCCTCGGTCGGCGCGCGGTAGTCCTTGATTTCCTCGATGCCGCGCACGCGCACATAACGGGCATTCGTGGTCACGCTGTTGATCTGGCCGCCCTTCTTGTTGACGCGCATCACCACCAGCCATTCACCATCGACCAGGACGCGGCCGCCCGGCTGGATGTCGAAGCCTTCAGCCTTCAGGCCGCCTTGCTCGTCCAGCATGGCGCGTTCGTAGGCAATCCGGTTTTCAAAGTGGGCAATCCAGCGGTCACAATGGGCAATCGTCGCCGGGTAGGTTTTCTTGGCCGCCTCGATCACTTCGGCCAGGGTGCGCGGCGCGTAGAGGTTCGGATGCGAGCCGTTCAAGGCGTCGTAAGCGGTCGGGGTGTGGCTCCAGTCTTCGCGGTCGCCTTCCTTGCGCGGCAGGTGCAGCCAGCACATGCCAGCGATGCGCAGGGCGACGGCCTTTTGCAGCTCGGCGTCTTGCTCGGCCTCGCATTCAAGCCACAGCTTCAGCCACATTTCGGCCTCTTGCTTGCTGCGCTCCTGCTTGCGCTTGTCGGCCTCCAGCCCCTTGATGCGGCGATGACGGACGGCGGGCAGCTCCTTGTATTTCGCATGACGCAGCGCACCGGCTGCGCGCTGCTTCCAGTATTCGGAGGTTTCCCACATCTGCACGGCGCGGCGCATCCCGTTTTCCATGCGCTCGGCGTCTTTGCGGGCCTTGCGTTCGCTATGGTGGCCCACAAGGATGGGTTGCCCGAACTCGAACCGCTGGCCGATGGCCTGCACGGCGTTGCGCGCGGCGCTGGCGTCATGGGCGCGCTTGTCGCTGTAGTCCTCGAAACGGTCGGCGCGTTCCTCGGCGCGCTCGACTAGGCCGGTGTCCTCGTCGCCAATCTCGCCGCACAGCTCCATCAGCAGGTCTTCGCGGGCCGGCGTCCACATGGGGGCCACGAAAAGCTCTTGACGGGGTGCCCACTTGAACCCGGCCGCCTTCACGCGCTCATAAGTCGCGCTATCCAGTCGGGAGGACGGATAAAGGCGCAGCTTGTTGTCTTCGGGGGAGTAGGTGGCGGTCAGCGTTTGCATGGTCGTTTTCCTTATGCGGAAGGGTTGAAGATGGTCTAAGCGGCTGGGGTCTGGTCTGCTCACCGTCACCCCTGCCGGGGCATCGCCTCATCACTGAAGCAATGCCTATATTCTACCCGTCAAACTATTGACCGTCAATAGTTTGTGAGAGAAAAAAGCCTGATTTTTCGCGGGTTCCGGGCTTGTGTTTCTTCGGGGTTCAGGCAAGCTACCTTGGAGCCTCGGGGCGGGGTTTGGGGG
>DASWYE010000175.1:0-4234 GCA_036405115.1 Telluria sp.
GCTGCACGCGCACCATGGTTATGGCGCGTACATCTGCGGCGAAGAGACCGCGCTGCTCGAATCGCTGGAAGGCAAAAAGGGCCAGCCGCGCTTCAAGCCGCCGTTCCCTGCATCGTTCGGCCTGTACGGCAAGCCGACCACCATCAACAACACCGAAACCTTCGCGGCGGTCCCGTTCATCATGAACATGGGCGGCGAAGCCTACGCCGGCCTGGGCAAGCCGAACAATGGCGGCACCAAGATCTTCTCGATCTCGGGCGACGTCGAACGTCCGGGCAACTACGAAGTCCCGCTGGGTACGCCGTTCGCGACCCTGATGGAACTGGCTGGCGGCATGCGCGGCGGTAAAAAGATCAAGGCGGTCATCCCTGGCGGCTCGTCCGCTCCGGTGATCCGCGGCGACGTCATGATGGACACCGACCTCGATTACGACTCGATCGCCAAGGCCGGCTCCATGCTCGGTTCCGGCGCCGTGATCGTGATGGACGAGACGCGCTGCATGGTCAAGTCGCTGCTGCGCCTGTCCTACTTCTACTACGAGGAATCGTGCGGCCAGTGCACCCCGTGCCGTGAAGGCACCGGCTGGATGTACCGCATGGTCCACCGTATCGAACACGGCCAGGGCCGCCCGGAAGACCTCGACCTGCTCAACTCGATCGCCGACAACATCCAGGGCCGCACCATCTGCGCGCTGGGCGATGCCGCTGCGATGCCAGTGCGCGCCATGATCAAGAACTTCCGCGACGAATTCGCCTACCACATCGAGCACAAGCACTGCCTCGTGCCCGCTTACATTTAAGAAGCCAGAGAAATCTCATGGTTGAAATTGAAATTGACGGTAAGAAGGTCGAAGTCGCGCCCGGCACCATGCTGATGGACGCGGCCAACAAGATCGGTACTTACATCCCGCACTTCTGCTACCACAAGAAGCTGTCCATCGCGGCCAACTGCCGCATGTGCCTCGTTGAAGTCGAGAAGGCGCCCAAGCCGCTGCCGGCCTGCGCGACCCCGGTTTCGGCCGGCATGATCGTGCGCACCGCCAGCGACAAGGCGGTGCAGGCGCAGCGCTCGGTGATGGAATTCCTGCTGATTAACCACCCGCTGGATTGCCCGATCTGCGACCAGGCCGGCGAATGCCAGCTGCAGGATCTGGCTGTCGGCTACGGCAACAGCGGCTCGCGCTACGAAGAAGAAAAGCGCGTGGTCGCGCCGAAAGACGCAGGCCCGCTGATCTCGATGGAAGAGATGAGCCGCTGCATCCAGTGCACGCGCTGCGTGCGCTTCGGCCAGGAAGTGGCCGGCGTGATGGAGTTCGGCATGGTCGGCCGCGGCGAGCACTCGGAGATCACTACCTTCGTCGGCAAGACCGTGGACTCGGAAGTGTCGGGCAACATGATCGACCTGTGCCCGGTCGGCGCGCTGACCTCCAAGCCGTTCCGCTATACCGCGCGTTCGTGGGAACTGTCGCGCCGCAAGTCGGTGTCGCCGCACGATTCGCTCGGCTCCAACCTGATCGTCCAGGTCAAGGGCGGCCACGTGATGCGCGTGCTCCCGCTGGAGAACGAAGAGATCAACGAATGCTGGATCTCGGACAAGGACCGCTTCTCGTACGAAGCCCTGTCGTCCGCCGAGCGCCTGACCCGCCCGATGCTCAAGCAGGGCGGCGAGTGGAAGGAGACCGACTGGCAGACCGCACTGGAATACGTCGCGCACGGCCTGCGCAATATCCGCCACGAGCACGGCGCCGATTCGATCGCCGCCTACGGCACCGCGCATTCGACCCTGGAAGAGCTGCACCTGCTGGGCAAGCTGGCCCGCGGCATCGGCACCAGCAATGTCGAGTTCCGCTTGCGCCAGAGCGACTTCGCGCTGGACGGTAACGTCACCCCGTGGCTGGGCATGCCGATCGCCGAAGTATCGACGCTCAAGAGCGCCTTCATCATCGGCTCGTTCCTGCGCAAGGACCATCCGCTGCTGTCGACCCGCGTGCGCGCCGCCGTCAAGGCCGGCGCCCAGCTGTCGGTCCTGCACAGCGTGGACGAAAACCTGCTGATGCCGGTTGCCGCGAAGATGATCGCTGCGCCATCCGACTGGCTGGCCGCACTGTCCGAGATCGTGGTTGCCGTGGCTGATGCCAAGGGCGTCGCCAGGCCGGCAGGCTTCGACGGCCAGGCATCCGACGCAGCGAAAGCGCTCGCCGCGACCTTCTCGGCCGAAGGCGGCGCTGTCCTGCTGGGCAACGCGGTCACGCACCATCCTGATTTCTCCGCGATCGCGGCCGCAGCGCAGTGGATCGCGCAGCAGACCGGCGCCAAGTTCGGCTACCTGACCGAAGCTGCCAACACCGTGGGCGGCCATCTGGCTGGCGCCACCGGCAAGGAAGCCGCGTTCTCGTCGCAGAAGAAGGCCTACGTGCTGTTCAACGCCGAGCCGCTGCTGGACGCGGCCAACCCGCAGCAGGCCGCGCAAGCGCTGGCCGGCGCCGAGATGGTCGTCGCGATGAGCGCGTTCAAGCACGGCTTCGACTACGCCGACGTGCTGCTGCCGATCTCGCCGTTCTCCGAGACCGCAGGCACGTTCGTCAACTGCGAAGGCCGCGCACAGAGCTTCAACGGCACCGTCAAGCCGCTGGGCGAGACCCGTCCGGGCTGGAAAGTGCTGCGCGTGCTGGGCAACCTGCTGGAACTGCCGGGCTTCGACTACGAGACCTCCGAAGCGATCCGCGACGAAGTGCTGGGCGCTGGCGCGACCAGCCTGTCGTCGCGCCTGTCGAACATCGGCAACGCCGCCCTGAAGGCAGCGCCGTGGGGCGCGGGCGGTTCGGTCGAGCGTATCGCCGACGTGCCGATCTACTTTGCCGACGCGATCGCGCGCCGTTCCGAGCCGCTGCTGCGCACCATGGACGGCCAGCCGCCGAAGGCGACGCTGCCGGCCGCACTGGCCGCGCAACTGGGCGTGAACGCGGGCGACAAGGTCAAGGTCAGCCAGGGTAATGGCTGGACCATCCTGGAAGCCGCCGTCGACGCATCGCTGCCTTCGAATGCAGTGCGCGTTCCCGCGGCACACGAATCGACCGCCACCCTTGGCGCGATGTTCGGCGCCGTACAAGTTGAAAAAGCAGGGGAGGGTGCCTGATGGCTTATCCTGAATTCGTGACCGGCCTGCACGGCCTGGTCGTCGAGTACACCGGCGGCGCCGCGCCGCTGGTCTGGACCATGATCAAGATCATGGCAGTGACCGCGCCGCTGATGCTGCTGGTTGCCTACCTGACCCTGTGGGAGCGCAAGCTGCTCGGCTGGATCCAGATCCGTATCGGCCCGAACCGCGTGGGCTACAACGGCATCCTGCAGCCGATCGCCGACGCGATGAAGCTGCTGTTCAAGGAGATCATCCTTCCTGCGCGCGCCAACAAGACCCTGTTCCTGATCGGCCCGATCATGACCATCATGCCGGCGCTGGCCGCATGGGCGGTGGTGCCGTTCGGTCCGGAAGCGGTGCTGGCCAACGTGAACGCGGGCGTGCTGCTGCTGCTGGCGATCACCTCGATGGAGGTGTACGGCATCATCATCGCAGGCTGGTCCTCGAACTCGAAGTATTCGTTCATGGGTGCGATGCGCGCCTCGGCGCAGATGGTCTCGTACGAGATCGCGATGGGCTTCGCGCTGGTGATCGTGCTGATGGTGTCCGGCTCGCTGAACTTCGTCGAGATCGCCCAGCAACAGCAACGCGGCGCGATGGCCGACATGGGCCTGAACTTCCTGTCCTGGAACTGGCTGCCGCTGCTGCCGATCTTCGTGGTCTACCTGGTTGCCGGCCTGGCCGAGTGCAACCGCCACCCGTTCGACGTGGTGGAAGGCGAGTCCGAGATCGTCGGCGGCCACATGGTCGAATACGCGGGCATGTCGTACGCGATGTTCTTCCTGGCCGAATACGCCAACATGATCCTGATCGGCGTGCTCGGTTCGGTGATGTTCCTGGGCGGCTGGAGCGCCCCGATCGCTGCGCTGGAATTCGGTGGCGGCTTCGGCGGGTTCTTCTGGCTGTTCCTGAAGACCTTCCTGATCGTGTCGCTGTTCATCTGGACCCGCGCCACCTTCCCGCGCTACCGCTATGACCAGATCATGCGCCTGGGCTGGAAAGTATTCATTCCACTGACCCTGTTCTACCTGGTGTTCGTCGCTACGTGGATGCAGACCCCGTGGAATATTTGGGATTAAGAGGCGAATTGAAATGA
>DASWYE010000176.1:0-30054 GCA_036405115.1 Telluria sp.
CCGTCCTTGGTCTTGAGCAGGGTCTGCGATACCACGGCCTGCAGCGATTCGGACAGCATCGCGCGCACCATTTCTTTTTCATCTGCGGGGAATACGTCGACGATACGGTCGATAGTCTTGGCGGCGGACGAGGTGTGCAGGGTGCCGAACACCAGGTGGCCGGTTTCGGCAGCCGACAGCGCCAGGCGGATGGTTTCCAGGTCACGCAACTCGCCGACCAGGATCGCGTCCGGGTCTTCGCGCAGCGCCGAGCGCAGCGCGTTATTGAACGACAGCGTGTGCGGGCCGACCTCGCGCGGGTTGATCAGGCATTTCTTCGATTCGTGCACGAACTCGATCGGGTCTTCGATGGTCAGGATGTGGCCGTATTCGTTTTCGTTCAGGTGGTTGACCATCGCCGCCAGCGTGGTCGATTTGCCGGAACCGGTCGGTCCGGTCACCAGCACCAGGCCGCGCGGCTTGAGCGCGAAGTCGGCGAAGATGCGCGGCGCGTTCAGGTCCTCCAGGCTCAGGATCTTCGAAGGGATGGTACGCAGCACGGCTGCGGCGCCACGGCCCTGGTTATATGCGTTGACGCGGAAGCGCGCCAGGCCGGGGATTTCGAAGGAGAAGTCGCATTCCAGCACTTCCTCGTACTGCTTGCGCTGGCCGTCGTTCATGATGTCGTACACCATGCTGTGAACGTCCTTGTGATCGAGCGGCGGCAGGTTGATGCGGCGTACGTCGCCATGCACGCGGATCATCGGCGGCAGCCCGGCCGACAGGTGCAGGTCGGAGGCCTTGTTCTTGACTGAGAAAGCGAGGAGTTCGGAGATGTCCATTTATAATCCTGTAGCGTGAAAGGGCGTCCTGTGGACGCGCGAGCGCATCCGACGGACCATTGCCCGCTTAAACGATTATGTCCACAATCGCCAACAACTTGCAAGCAGTCGATTCCGCCATCGCCGCTGCCGCGCAGGCCGCGCAGCGCAGCCGCGATAGCGTGCGCCTGCTCGCGGTGTCCAAGACCTTCGGTCCCGACGCTGTGCTCGAAGCGCGGCGCGCCGGCCAGACCGCGTTCGGCGAGAACTACGTGCAGGAGGCGCTGGACAAGATCGCGGCGCTCGAAGGCCACGGCATCGAATGGCACTTCATCGGCCCGATCCAGAGCAACAAGACGCGCCCGATCGCCAACAACTTCGACTGGGTGCATACGGTCGAGCGCCTGAAGATCGCGCAGCGCCTGTCGGAGCAGCGCGAACCCACCCGCCAGCCCCTGAATATTTGCCTTCAGGTTAACGTGAGTGGCGAAGAAAGCAAGAGCGGCTGCACGCCCGCAGAACTGCCGGCGCTGGCGCAGGCCGTGAGGGCACTGCCCAACCTCCGGCTGCGCGGGCTGATGGCGATTCCCGAACCCGAGACCGACTTCGACAGGCAGCGTGCGTCGTTCCGCAAGTTGCGCGAACTGTTCGAACAGCTGAACGCGCAAGGCTTCGCGCTCGATACGCTGTCGATGGGCATGTCGGCCGACATGGCGGCCGCGGTGGCGGAAGGCGCCACTATCGTGCGCGTCGGCAGCGCCATTTTCGGCGCGCGTATCTACTCACAGGAGCGATGATGAAGATTGCCTTTATCGGTGGCGGCAATATGGCCACTGCCCTGATCGCGGGACTCGCCGGGAAGCTGTTGCCCGGATCCGCCATCCACGTGGTGGACCCGAATGCGGACGCGCTCGCGCGCCTTGCGGCCGGCTATGGCGTCACAACCGCAACTGGCGTCGACAACGCAGTGGCGGCCTGCGATGTGATCGTGCTGGCCGTGAAGCCCCAGCAGATGCGCGACGTGGCCGGCGCACTCGCACCTCAGCTGACCGCGCACCCGCTGGTGCTGTCGATCGCGGCCGGCATCCGCGCCGCCGACCTGTCGCGCTGGCTGGGCGGTTACCGCGCGATTGTGCGCACCATGCCGAATACGCCTGCGTTGATCGGCAAGGGCATCACCGGTATGGTTGCCACCGGTGGCGTGAGCGAATTGCAGCGCGTCGCGGCGGACGACATCATGAAGGCGGTCGGCCAGACCGTGTGGCTGGACGACGAGGTGTTGATCGATCCGGTGACCGCGATCTCGGGCAGCGGACCGGCCTACGTGTTCTACTTCATCGAGGCGATGCAGCAGGCTGCCGAGGAGCTGGGCCTGGGTGCGGAGCAGGGCAGGCAGCTGGCGCTGGAGACTTTCGTCGGCGCGGCGCAACTGGCGGCGCAGTCGCCCGAACCGGTCAGCGTGCTGCGCGAACGCGTCACATCCAAAGGCGGCACGACGCACGCGGCGATCAGCAGCATGGAAGCGAGCGGGGTCAGGACCGCGATCATCGATGCGATCAAAGCCGCAGCCAATCGTGGCCGCGAGCTCGGCGACCAGCTCGGTGCCGACGGCGCCTGACGGCTTCCAGCCTGCAGCGGGACGGTGCTGCGCCGCTGTCCTTTTCCGTTTTCCATTTCCAGGACTCGTATGGGTTTGATTCTTGCGTTGAAGCTGGCACTGGTGCCGTCCCTGATTGGCGGCGTCACGCTCGCGGGACGGCGCTGGGGCCCGGCAGTGGCAGGCTGGCTTTCCGCGTTCCCGGTGGTGGCAGGGCCGGTCCTTTTTTTCATCGCCATGGAACAAGGCATCGGCTTCGCGGCAAACGCGGCGACGGGAACCCTCTCGGCGGTGCTGGCGATCCTGGTCTTTAACATCAGTTATGCCTGGGCGGCGACCCGGTTTGCATGGCAGGCATGTCTCGGCATCGCCTTCCTCGCGTACGCGATGATGGTATTTGCCCTGCAAGCGTGGGCGCCCTCGCTTGCCGCTGGCGCAGCGGCGGTGCTGGGCGCGCTGATGGTCGCGCAGCGCGTATTTCCGGCGGTGGGGAAGGCGAATGCCGTTCCTGCAAGGGCGTCCGATATGCACTGGCGTATGCTCGCCGGCGCCGTGCTCGTGATCACGGTGACCCATTTTTCCGCCGCACTCGGACCGCGGCTGAGCGGCGTGCTGGCCATGTTCCCCGTCATGGCGTCGGTGCTGGTGGCGTTTTCCCACCGCCATTCCGGCCCAGCCTTCGCGATCAGCCTGTTGCGCGGGACCGTGACCGGCTATTACGCATTTGCCGCGTTCTGCATTGCGCTGGCATTGTCCCTGCCCGTGGTCGGGATGGCGACAGCCTTCCTGGGCTCCTTGGCCAGTGCGGTGGTCATCCAGGCCACGTCGCGCTTGTACCTCCAGCGCCGCTAGGATTTGGCGGAATCGGCCAGTTTATGGCGGATTCCGCCAACTTGCGCCCGAGGTTTTGGCGGAATCGGCCAGTTTATGGCCGATTCCGCCATTTCGCGCGCGAACGGAGCACGCCCGGGGTACCGGGATTGCGAAAAAGGGGAGCGCCCCCTGGACGGGGGGCGTGGGAAGGCTGGCGCCTCAGAGCGGACGCTTGTCCGGATCGAGGCTCGCCGAGCGGGCCTGGCGCAGCGTAGCGAGCAGTGGCCTGACGGTCTTCCAGGCGCCGGCTGCGGCCACGACCATCGGGATCAGGCCTTTCCTGCGCACTGCGAGCAGGCCGAGTGCTGCGCCAGCCACCGCCAGCGGCAGCGCCAGCCGCCCGCCGAAGCGCGCGCGCAGCGATGCCAGCATGTCGGCCGGTTTCGATACCGGCGCACGGATGGCCTGCAAAGCGGCGCCCGCCTCACGGCGTTGAAGCGCGCATAGCGCCACCAGCGCCTCGCGGCGCTGCGCAAGTGTCATGGGTGCGCGCTCAGTCATGGGGTGTCCTTCCGGCGCGGACGCACTCGGCGTCCTTCTTCAGTTCTGCCAGCGTGGATGCCAGCAATGGCGGCTTGTTGCGGATCTCCGCCTTCACTTTGGACACCAGCATGAACGCGCCGAAACCGTACAGGCCCGCCAGCACGCCGGTCGCCAGCAGCGGATGCTCGTCCCAGGCCAGCAAAATGATGAAGAAGGTGATGAGCACCAGCGTCATCGCCCCGAGCAACAGCGCCATCAGCGACAGCACCAGGTAGCGCAGCATGCGCTGCGCTTCTTCCTGCAGCTCCACCGATGCCAGCTCGACCCGGGTCTGCACCATCGCGACCAGGGTGGCGCCCAGCCGGCCGGCCGATTCGAAGATCGACACGGCTTAGCGGCGCGCGATCAGCATGCCGACCACGAGGCCGACCGCCGCGCCGATGCCGACCGACGTCCATGGGTTCTCGTGCACGTATTCGTCGGTGGCCTTGGCGGCTTCCTTGGTCCTGGCGACCACGGCTTCCTCGAACTTGATGATGTCGTCCTTGGCGATGCGCAGGGTGCGCTCGAACTTGTCCTTGGCCGCGATCAGCTCTTCGCCGGTCAGGTGGCTGCCCTGGCGCAGCCATTGCTCGGCGTCGCTGACCACGGTGCGCAGGTCGTCCAGCAGCTTGTCGCGGGCGGAGGATTTGGTTGGGATGGCTTGGATCATGTTGTTGTCCCCTGTGAAATATTAACGTAGTGCATAGTCTAGCGCGATCCCGCAAAACAGTGCCGCACCCAACCAATTGTTGTGACGAAACGCAGCAAAACAGCGCATCCGGTCACGGTCCTTGATCAGGGAATAATGATAAATAGCAATCCCCGCGGCTACCGCCACCCCTGTCGCGAACCAGCCGCGCAGTCCCAGCTCCCAGCCGCAGGCCAGGATGATCGCCAGCGCCACGCCGTAGCACAGCATGATGGCCGCCACGTCGAAGCGCCCGAAGGTGATGGCGGAAGTGCGGATGCCGATCTTGAGGTCGTCGTCGCGGTCCACCATTGCGTATTCGGTGTCGTAGGCAACCGCCCAGAACACGTTGGCAACCAGCAGCCACCAGGCGACCGCCGGCACCGCGCCCTGGATCGCGGCGAACGCCATCGGGATGCCGAAGCCGAACGCGATGCCCAGGTAAGCCTGCGGGATGGCGAAGAAGCGCTTGAAATAGGGGTAGGTCCCGGCGATGACGAGCGCCGCCACCGACAGCTGTTTGGTCAGCAGGTTGAGCGGCAGGATCAGCAGGAAAGCGACCAGCGACAGCAGCGCGGCGACCATCACTGCTTCGGAAGCCTTGATCTTCCCGCTGGTGATCGGACGGTCGGCGGTGCGCTTGACGTAGCGGTCGAAGTCGCGGTCGGCGTAATCGTTGATCGCGCAGCCGGCCGAGCGCATGAGGATGGTGCCGAGGGTGAAAATGACGATGATGTCGAGCGGAGGATGGCCGCCGGATGCGAACCAGATCGCGTTCAGCGTGGGCCATAGCAGGAGCAGGCTGCCGATCGGCTTATCCAGCCGGACGAGTCGGAAATACAGGGCGAGCCGGTTCATGCGCTCCTTGTCATCGTGTTATGGCGAAGCGCGCATTGTAGCAAAGGGGACCGTCCCCGCCAGGGGACTGACCCCGGCTCTTTAGCGTGAGTAGTCGCCTGAGCCGGCAAAAGAACTGGGGACGGTCCCTCAGGGACAGTCCCCCATTTATGCGGGCAGCATCCGGACGCCGGGCAGCTTGCAGGCGCCCACCGACTGGACGATCGCGTCGATCGCGGCGCGGCGCGTGAAGCTCTTGCGCCAGACGATCACCACGCGCCGCGAAGGCGCCGGCTCCTCGAACGGCACGAAGCGCAGCATGCCGTCCTTCGCGTCCATGTCGGGCACCGAGGCGCGCGGCAGCACGGTCAGGCCGATCCCGCTGGCCACCATGTGGCGGATCGTTTCGAGCGACGAGCCTTCGAAGGTGCGCTGCATGCCATTGCCGGGCGCGGAATAGCGCGCCATCTCAGGGCATACTTCCAGCACCTGGTCGCGGAAGCAGTGGCCGGCCCCCAGCAGCAGCATGGTTTCGGACTTGAGGTCCTCGGCGGGAATCGACTTGCGGCTGGCCCACGCATGGTTCTTCGGCATGGCGACCACGAAGGGTTCGTCGTACAGCGCCTGGGTGGACATGCCATGTTCCGGCAGCGGCAGCGCCATGATCGCGGCATCGAGTTCGCCCTGGCGCAGCAGCTCGAGCAGGCGCACGGTGAAGTTCTCCTGCAGGATCAGCGGCATTTGCGGCACGGTGTCGATCATGTTGCGGACCAGCGGCGGCAGCAGGTAGGGCGCGATCGTGTAGATCACGCCCAGGCGCAGTGGCCCGGACAGGGGATCCTTGTTCTGCTTGGCCAGCTCCTTGATGGCGGCGGTCTGCTCCAGCACGCGTTCGGCCTGCGCGATGATCTGCTGGCCCAGCGGGGTCACCGAAATCTCCGCGCCGCCGCGTTCGAACAGCGTCACGCCAAGCTCGTCTTCGAGCTTCTTGATGGCCACGGACAGCGTGGGCTGCGCCACGTAACATGCCTCCGCCGCATGGCCGAAATGCCTGGCTCTTGCAACGGCGACAATGTATTTGAGTTCGGTGAGGGTCATGCAGCTATTGAAACACAAGCATATTGCGCTGGCAATGCCGGGGGACTGACCCTGGAAGGGACCGTCCCCGGCTGTTTTGCCAGTCATACCGGTAATGCACGCAAAAAATCCGGGGACGGTCCCCTGCGGGGACAGTCCCCTATATATAATCACCCGTCAGTTCCAGTCATAGAAAGGCCCGCATGTCCACCACCTTTGGCCCCGACGAAGCGCGGGCTTACCTCCACAAGCTGCTCACGGTGATGCACCAGCAGGGCGGTTCCGACCTGTTCGTTTCGGCCGACTTCCCGCCCAGCATGAAGCACCAGGGCGCGATGAAGCCCATGAGCCAGCAGAAGCTCACGCCCGAGGTCACGCGCGCACTGGCACTGTCGATCATGAACGACAAGCAGCGCGCCGAATTCGAGGCCGAGCTGGAGTCCAACTTCGCGATCTCGATCCCCGGCGCGACGCGCTTCCGCATCAACGTCTTCGTGCAGCAGCAGGCGGTGGCGATGGTGTGCCGCACGATCGCTTCCGAGATCCCGAATTTCGAAAAGCTCGACCTGCCGGACGTGCTCAAGGACGTCATCATGACCAAGCGCGGCCTGGTGCTGGTGGTGGGCGGCACCGGTTCCGGCAAGTCGACCACGCTGGCGGCGATGATCGACTACCGCAATGCCAACTCGGCGGGGCACATCATCACCGTCGAGGACCCGGTCGAATACGTCCACAAGAACAAGGGCTGCCTGATCACCCACCGCGAGGTCGGTGTGGACACGCTGTCGTGGCACAACGCGCTGAAGAACACGCTGCGCCAGGCGCCGGACGTGATCCTGATCGGCGAGATCCGCGATACCGAAACCATGGAGCACGCGATCGCATTCGCGGAGACCGGCCACCTGTGCCTGGGCACTCTGCACGCGAACAACGCGAACCAGACCATGGACCGCATCATCAACTTCTTCCCGGAAGAGCGCCGCAACCAGCTGCTGATGGACCTGTCGTCCAACCTGCGCGCGATCGTCTCGCAGCGCCTGGTGCGCACCGAGGACGGCAAGGGCCGCAAGGCCGCGATCGAAATCCTGCTCAACACCGCCACCATCAGCGAGATGATCCTGAAGGGGAATTTCCACGGCATCAAGGAGATCATGCACAAGTCGCGCGAACTGGGCATGTGCACCTTCGACCAGGCGCTGTACGAGCTGTATAACAAGGGCCTGATCGGTTACGACGAGGCGATCCGCAACGCCGACTCGGCCAACGGCCTGCGCCTGCAGATCAAGCTGCGCGGCGACCGCAAGGAGCCGGGCACTGGCGGCGGCACCACTGCAGACGACCTCTCGATGGCAATCGAAGAGGAACCGGAAGAAGAAGAAAAGAAGTAAGCCCGACCACGTCATCCCCGCGAACGCGGGGACCCCTACCGAGCATCAAAAAACCACTGCTGCCCCACAATGCCCACTTTCGAATCCAAGATTTGCCCCCGCGCGGAACTGGCCGCGCGCGTCGCCGCCTTGCCCAAGCCGGTCGTGCTGACCAACGGCGTGTTCGACATCCTGCACCGCGGCCACGTCACCTATCTCGCGCAGGCGCGTGAGCTGGGCGCCTCGCTGGTCGTGGCCGCCAATACCGACGCGTCCGTCAAACGGCTCGGCAAGGGCGACGACCGACCGCTGAACACCTGCGCCGACCGCATGGCCGTGCTGGCCGCGCTGGAATCGGTCAGCCTGGTAGTCGAGTTCGACGAGGACACCGCGCTGGAAGTGGTGCAGGAAGCCCGTCCCGACATCTACGCCAAGGGCGGCGACTACATCATGAACGAAATCCCAGAAGGCAAAGCCGTGATCGGCTACGGCGGCACCGCCGTCGCGATCGATTTCGAACACGACCGTTCCACCACCAAGCTGCTGGCGCGCGTGCGCTCGTTCACCTGACTTGACGCCGGGCCCGGTGCGCGCGTTACCCGCGCACCATTGCAGTTCCTCCCTTCGCACGCAATACTGTCAGTCCCACCGGTCATTCCATCCTGAGGAGAAGATCATGGACGAACAGGCCAACGTCAAGCTCATCCGGCAGTGCTACGACGCCTTCCTGCAAGGCGATATCGAACGCCTGCTTTCCTTCGTTGCCCAGGATGTCGACTGGGAATTGCCGTACATGGAAGGGGTGCCGTACAGCGGCAAGCGGCATGGCATCGAGCAGGCCAGGGAGTTCTTCCGGCTGCTGGGCGACGCGCAGAAGCCGCTCGAGTTCCATCCCGGCGAGTTCGTCGCGCACGGCGACCGCGTGGTCGTGTTCGGGCATTACGAATGGGCATTGCGGACCAACGGCCGCGAGTTCGGCTGCGACTTCGCCCACAGCTTCCGCATACGCCATGGGCAGCTGGCGGCCTTCCACGAATACACGGACACGCATGCGATCGTCGAAGCGCACCGCTCTGGCGCCACCGCTGGCGCTGGCCGGTCTGCGCAACCCGGGCAGCCATCCATTCACTGATTCCCATCGGGAGAAGACCATGCACGAACAGGAGAACCTCGAACTCGTCAAGCAGGGCTACGACGCGTATGCAAAGGGCGATCTGTCGCGGCTGCTTGCGATCATGTCTCCCGATATCGAATGGGACATCCCGGTCATTCCCGGTGTGCCGTTCACCGGCATGCGGCACGGGCGCGACCAGGTGGCAGCGTTCTTCCGCGAGGTGGCGGAATCCCAGCAACTACGCGCCTTCCATATCGGCGAGATGATCGCCCAGGGTGACCGGGTGGTCGTGACCGGGCACCACGACTGGACCGTCAACAAGAACGGCGCCGATTTCGGCACCGACTGGGTCGAGATTTTCACGGTCCGGAACGGCCAGCTCGTCTCGTTCACCGAACTGCTGGACACCTGCGCCGTTGCCAATGCCTACCGCGAGCAGGTCACGTCTGCCTTGGATCCCGGCGCGATGCCAAGCGCCCAGTGCCCGTCCATCCACTGAAAAAGAGTTCCTGCGCGCCAGCGCCGCAGATGGCTGAAAACCATGGGGTCAGGCACCTTTTGGGGTCAGGCGCCGCCGGCGTAGCCGTTCTGGCGCCAGGCCTCGAATACGACCACGGCAACGGTGTTGGAGAGGTTGAGGCTGCGGTTGTTCGGCATCATCGGCAGGCGGATGCGCTGGGCGGACGGGAACGATTCGCGCAGCCCGGGAGCGAGGCCGCGCGTCTCGCTGCCGAACACGAATACGTCGCCAGGCCGGAACTGCGCATCGGCGAACGGGGATGAGCCGTGCGTGGTCATCGCGAACATGCGTGACGGGTCGGGCTTTTCCGCCTCCAGGTAGGCGTCCCAGCTCTTGTGCACCTTCATCGTCGCGTACTCGTGGTAGTCGAGGCCGGCGCGCTTCATCTTCGCGTCTTCCAGCGGAAAGCCGAGCGGCTCGATCAGGTGCAGTTGTGCGCCGGTGTTGGCGCACAGGCGGATGACGTTGCCGGTATTCGGTGGAATTTCGGGTGAGACGAGTACGACGTGGAACAAGCGCTTCTCCTGTGTTTCATGACGGCGGCGTGCGCGCAAATACGAGGTTCGAGACGCGGGCGGCGCCCGCGCGCTTGAACAGCGCGGCCAGTTCGCCGAGAGTGTGGCCGCTTGTCATCACGTCGTCAACCAGGCCGATATGCTTGCCCCGCACCAGCCAGACCGCTGGCGGCGATAGCGCAAACGCGTTGTGGACGTTGCCTGCCCGGCCCGACGGCGCCAGCGAGGACTGCGCGCGCGTCTCGGTCACCCGCAAGGCGAGAGCCGGATGCAGGGCGATGCCGAGCGAGCGCGCCAGCGGCCGGGCAATCTCGAGCGCCTGGTTGAAGCCGCGCGTGGCCAGGCGGCGTTCACCCAGCGGTACGGGGCACAGGATGTCAGGGACGATGAAGCCGGCATCGGCGACGATCGCCTCGTGCAGCATGGCGGCAAACCAGCCCGCCAGCGGCAAGGCCGCAGCAAATTTCAGGCGCAGCACCAGGCGGTCCAGCGGGGCGGCATAGTCGGTCGCGGCGATGGTGGCGTCGTATGCCGGCCGGTGCGCGATGCACCGCGCGCAAGTGCTGCCTTCCAGTTGCATCGGATTGGCGCACACGCTGCAGCGCCGCCACGCCGTCCTGACATAGTCGGCCACGCACGGCGCGCACACGGTGGCGTCGCAGGCCAGTCCGCAGACGGCGCAGTGGGAAGGCAGCGCACTGCGTCCAAGGAGGGCCGCAATGCCACGCAAGTGATGAGATATGTGCATGTGCTGTATGGCAGTCGCCGCCGGCCGCGGCCCGCCCTGGCGCGAGCATGTACACTGCGGGCTTGTCGTTTTCGTATATTGGTTTGTTATGGCTTCCCCGCAGTCTCCCTCAAAAATGAGCGCGCCGATTGACCCGGCGCTGGTCCGCAGCCTGTTTTCCGACCCGGCGCGCGTTGCTTCCTTCGATTTCCTGCGCCGCGAGATCGCCAACCGCATGCACGAGCGGCGCGCGGTAGTCAAAGTGGCGCCCCAACGCGTGCTGGACGCCGGTTGCGGCAGCGGGGCGGACCTTGCGCTGTTGCAGCAGGACTATCCGGCGGCACATGTGGTCGGGGTGGATGCGTCCATGGCCATGCTGGGGCAGGTCCCGGCGCCAAAAAAGTCCCTGTTCGACAAGCTCCTCCCATCCAAAGCGGGGCTGGATCTCGTGTGTGGTGACTTTGGCAACCTTCCGTTCGAGCGCAATACGGTCGACCTGGTATGGTCGAACCTGGCCTTGCACTGGCATCCGCAACCGGACCGGGTGTTCGCCGAGTGGCGCAGGGTGCTCCGGTTGGACGGGCTGCTGATGTTCTCCTGTTTCGGACCGGATACGTTCAAGGAGGTGGCGGCGGCCTTCGCCGAAGCCGGCGAGGCGCCGCGCACGCTACCGTTCGTCGATATGCATGACTTTGGCGACCAGCTGGTCGAGGCCGGCTTTTCGACGCCGGTGATGGATGTGGAGCGGCTGACCGTCACGTATGACACGGTGGACGCGCTGCTGGCGGACGTGCGCGCCGTCGGCGGCAATCCGCTGGCGACCCGGCCGCGGGGGCTGCTGGGCCGGGCCGCCTGGCAGCGGGTGCGCGAGGCATTCGAGCGCCGCCGCCGGCCGGACGGCAAGCTGGGGCTGACCTTCGAGATCATCTATGGGCATGCATTCCGTCCCCAGGCCCGGACCACGGCGGCCGGGGAGGCCATTGTCCGCTTCGAGCCGCGCAAGCCGCGCTGAGGGGTGGGGGGGGCCCGTTGGCTATCGGTAAGGTATGCGACGGGGTGCCGGAAATGGCGCAGAATAAGGCGCCGCAGTGCGGCCAAATGGCCTCATTCATACTAGGGCTAAGAGCATTTGTCCTTGATGTAGGTCCTGTTTCCTGAGTATAATCACCGACTAATTTTGTCGATTCGGCTTCCGTTTTCGTAAAGAATCCGAGAATAAATCGACGGCGGCAGATCGCAGTTACACCCGGTTCCATCCCGTTTCCATGCTTGTTTCGAGCATGCCGGTACGGTATGGGCCGGTTTGTGTCGCGCAGAGTAAGGAGCGGCAGCACCGGGAAACAGGGTGCGCCGTTAAAAAAATTTCTACTTTTGGGTGGTTGGGGAAAACATGAAATATGTAAAGCGACTTCAAGCGTCGATGCTCGGCCTGGCAGTGATGGCCAGTGCGGCGCCAGTACTGGCGGCGGCTCCGGTGGCAGGCGTGGACGGACGGCCAATGGTGAACCAGCTGAACCTGCACGCACCGGTCACCAAAATCGCGGAAGAGATCTATAGCCTGCACACCCTGATCATGTGGATCTGCGTGGCGATCTTCATCGGCGTGTTCGGCGTGATGTTCTACTCGCTGCTCAAGCACCGCAAGTCGCTCGGCCACAAGCCGGCAACCTTCCACGAGTCCACCGCGGTCGAGATCGCCTGGACCATCGTGCCATTCATGATCGTCATCCTGATGGCGCTGCCGGCGACCAAGACCGTGGTGGCGATGAAGGACACCTCCAACGCCGACATCACCATCAAGGTCACCGGCATGCAGTGGAAGTGGGGCTATGACTACCTGAAGGGCGAAGGCGAAGGCATCTCCTTCCTGTCGACCCTGACCACCCCGCGTGCGCAAGTCGGCGCGCCGGGCGAGCTGCCAAGCGCACCGCGCAGCGAAAACTACCTGATGGAAGTGGACAACGAAGTTGTGGTCCCGGTCAACAAGAAGATCCGTATCGTCCTGACCGCGAACGACGTCATCCACGCATGGATGATCCCGTCCTTCGGCGTCAAGCAGGATGCGATCCCGGGCTTCGTGCGCGACACCTGGTTCAAGGCCGAGAAGACCGGCATCTACCGCGGCCAGTGCGCTGAGCTGTGCGGCAAGGAACACGCGTTCATGCCGATCGTGGTGCGTGTCGTGACCGACGCCGAGTACACCGCGTGGGTCGATACCAAGAAGAAGGAAATGGCTGCGCTGGCGGAAGACCCGAACAAGGTCTGGACCGTCGACGAGCTGAAGACCAAGGGCGAAGCCGTGTACGCAGCCAACTGCGTCGCCTGCCACCAGGCCAACGGCCAGGGCATCCCGAACGCATTCCCGTCGCTGGCTGGTTCGCCAGTCGTGACCGGTCCGCGCGCAACCCAGATCGACGTGGTGACCCACGGCCTGGATACGCCCAAGTTCCCGGGCACCATGCCGGCACAGGTGACCCTGTCCGCGACCGATATCGCAGCGGTCATCACCTACACCCGTAACAGCTTCGGCAACACGGCTGCGGAAAACATCGTTCAACCAGCCGAAGTAGTGGCTGCACGTAGCAAGTAATCAGGAGCGAGAGATGAGCACCACCACTATTGATCACGCGCACGATCATCACGCGCACGACGACCACCACCACGCCCCGACGGGTTTCCGCCGCTGGCTGTTCGCGACCAACCACAAGGACATCGGTAGCCTGTACCTGTGGTTCTCGTTCACCATGCTGCTGTCCGGCGGCGTGCTGGCGCTGGGCATCCGCTCCGAGCTGTTCCAGCCCGGCCTGCAGTTCTTCCGTCCGGAGTTCTTCAACTCGCTGACCACGATGCACGGCCTGATCATGGTCTTCGGCGCGATCATGCCGGCGTTCGTGGGCTTCGCCAACTGGATGATCCCGCTGCAAATCGGCGCGTCGGACATGGCGTTCGCCCGTATGAACAACTTCTCGTTCTGGCTGCTGCCGCCTGCGGCAATCCTGCTGGTCGGTTCGTTCTTCGTTCCTGGCGGCGCCACCGCTGCCGGCTGGACCCTGTACGCTCCGCTGTCGACCCAGATGGGTATCGGCATGGACATGGCCATCTTCGCTGTCCACATCATGGGCGCGTCGTCGATCATGGGCGCGATCAACATCATCGTCACCATCCTGAACATGCGCGCTCCTGGCATGACCCTGATGAAGATGCCGATGTTCTGCTGGACCTGGCTGATCACCGCCTACCTGCTGATCGCCGTGATGCCGGTTCTGGCAGGCGCGATCACCATGACCCTGACCGACCGCCACTTCGGCACCGCGTTCTTCAACGCGGCCGGCGGCGGCGACCCGGTCATGTACCAGCACATCTTCTGGTTCTTCGGCCACCCGGAGGTCTACATCATGATCCTGCCGGCGTTCGGCATCATCTCGCAGATCGTCCCGGCCTTCGCCCGCAAGCCGCTGTTCGGCTACGCATCGATGGTGTACGCAACCGCATCGATCGCGATCCTGTCGTTCATCGTCTGGGCGCACCACATGTTCACCACCGGCATGCCGGTGACCTCGCAGCTGTTCTTCATGTACGCGACCATGCTGATCTCGGTCCCGACCGGCGTGAAGGTGTTCAACTGGGTCGCCACCATGTGGAAGGGCTCGATGACCTTTGAAACCCCGATGCTGTTCTCGGTCGGCTTCATCTTCGTGTTCACCATCGGCGGCTTCACCGGCCTGATCCTGGCCGTGACCCCGATCGACATCCAGCTGCAGGACACCTACTACGTGGTGGCGCACTTCCACTACGTGCTGGTCGCAGGCTCCCTGTTCGCGCTGTTCGCGGGCTTCTACTACTGGGGCCCGAAGTGGACCGGCTACATGTACAACGAGACCATGGGCAAGATCCACTTCTGGCTGTCCCTGATCACGTTCAACATCACCTTCTTCCCGATGCACTTCCTCGGGCTGGCAGGTATGCCGCGCCGCTACGCCGACTATCCGGCGCAGTTCACGGACTTCAACATGATCGCGACCATCGGCGCGTTCGGCTTCGGCCTGGCGCAGGTGTTCTTCCTGGTGTTCGTGGTATTCCCAAGCCTGCGCGGTGGCAAGAAGGCCGCCGACAAGCCATGGGAAGGCGCGGAAGGCCTGGAGTGGACCGTGCCGTCGCCGGCGCCGTTCCACACCTTCGAGACCCCGCCGCTGGTCAAGTAATTTTGTAGGTTCGCAGGCGCCCCCGAGGCGCCTGTGGCCGTGAAAGCTGTGGAAAATGCCTGAAGATCCGAAGAAACCGAACAACCTGCGCACCGGCCTGATTTTGCTGGGCCTGGCCTTGTTCTTCGCACTGGCGCTGGTAGTTAAACGAACCTGGTTGATGTAACGTGGCAGCAAGGGAAGAATCCGGCCAGATCCGCCTGAACAGGGCAATGCTGGTCAAGCTGGTGGTGATCGCGGTGTTGATGCTGGGCTTCGGCTATGCATTGGTGCCGGTGTACAAGCACCTGTGCGAAGTCCTGGGAATCAACGTGATCACCCAGAAGGACGGCACGGTGCAGTACGATGCCAACACCCAGGTCGACCGGTCGCGCAAGATCACGATCGAGCTGGACAGCAACTCGCAGGGCCCGTGGCGCTTCCGCACGACCCAGCGCAGCATCGATGTCCACCCGGGCGAGCTGGCCACCGTGATGTACGAAGTGGTCAACACGCTCGACCGCAAGGTCGCGGGGCAGGCGATCCCGAGCTACGCGCCGCAGGCGGCCACACCGCATTTCAAGAAGGTCGAGTGCTTCTGCTTCCAGCAGCAGGAACTGGGCCCGAAGGAGGCGAAGCAATTCCCGGTAGTGTTCTTCATCGACCCGGCCCTGCCGAAAGAGACGAAGACCATTACCTTGTCGTACACGTTCTTCGAAGTTGCGGGCGTGTCGGCGCAGAAGTGATAAGGCAGCGATGGACCAGGACCTGAAGCAAGCCGCGCAGCGCAAATTGTCGTTTGGCGCCACCATGAAGGCCGTGTTCTGGTCCTTCTTCGGCGTGCGCAAGCGCAAGCACTACGAGGAAGACTCGGCCAACCTGAATCCGGTCTACCTGATCATCGCGGGCCTGATTGGCGCCGCGCTGTTCATCGGTACCCTGGTGATGGTCGTGCGCTTCGCTGTCAGCTAGAGAATTAAAGTAACCATACCGAAGTTTGATTGAGGGAGATGAAGATGAGTGCAACCAAAGCCGCAGCACCGTATTACTACGTGCCCGGTCCATCCCGTTGGCCGGTGTTGACCGGCATGTCCCTGCTGGTGACCATGATCGGCGCGTCGGCGTGGGTCAACGACATCGCGTGGGGCATGGCAGTAAACCTGATCGGTATCGCGGCCACCGTGGTCGTGCTGTATTTCTGGTTCGGCGACGCGATCGCGGAATCGGAAGGCGGCATGTATTCCAAGCGCATCGACACCTCGTACCGCTGGTCGATGAGCTGGTTCATCTTCTCGGAAGTGATGTTCTTCGGCGCCTTCTTCGGTGCGCTGTTCTACGCCCGTGCAGTGACCATGCCGTGGCTCGCCGACCTGGACCACAAGATCATCTGGCCTGACTTCGCTGCGCACTGGGGCAATACCGGTCCTGCCGGCCTGGTCGAGCCGTTCCAGACCATGGGCCCGTTCCCGATCCCGACCATCAACACCGCGCTGCTGCTGCTGTCGGGCGTGACCCTGACCATCTCGCACCACGCACTGCGTGAGAACCAGCGCGGCAAGACTGCCTTCTGGCTGGCCGCGACCATCCTGCTGGGCGCAGTCTTCATGGGCTTCCAGGTGTACGAGTACATGCACGCCTACCAGGACCTGAACCTCAAGCTGACCTCGGGCATCTACGGTTCGACCTTCTTCCTGCTGACCGGCTTCCACGGCTTCCACGTGACCATGGGCGCGATCATGCTGGCAGTGGTGCTGTACCGCCTGATGAAAGGGCACTTCAGCGCCGACAACCACTTCGCGTTCGAAGGCGCGGCCTGGTACTGGCACTTCGTCGACGTGGTCTGGCTCGGCCTGTACGTCGTCGTCTACTGGCTCTAAGTCGGAAAGGCTGGGGACAGTCCCGTAGGGACAGTGCCCCGCCATTTTGCCAGCAATAGAAAAAGCCGCCCGCAGGGACCACCCCGCGCGCGGCTTTTTTGACGAGTTGCAGTATCAGTAGCGCATGCCGGTCGGCTGGATCCAGCCCATGTAGTGCGCCACCAGGATCAGGATGAACAGCAGGATCGACAAGCCGACCCGCAGCGCGAGCGAATGCACGGTCTTGTTGCTGGTGCCCTTGTCGCGCATCATGTAGAACAGCGCCGACCCGAGGCTGGCAAGAATGAGGAGGAAGGCGATGGCGACGAAGATTTTCATGGTTAACCCATTGTTGGCGAAGGCTGTATTTTAATGCGCTTCCGGTTCCGGCTAATTCCTTTCATTGCCACCGTGCTGCTGGTGGCGCTCGGCATTGCGCTGGGCCAGTGGCAGGACCGGCGTGCGCTCGAGAAGACTGCGCGCGCCGACCTGCTCGCCGCGCAGGGCCGGCTGGCGCCGCTGGCGCTGGGCGCGCCGAAGCTCAAGCCGTCCGAGGTCGAGTACCGCCGGGTGCAGGCAAAAGGCAGCTGGGTGCCGGAGTGGGCGACCTACCTCGACAACCGCCCGCACGACGGCCAGGCCGGGCTGTATGTGTTGATGCCGCTGCGCCTGAGCGGCAGCCGCATGCATGTGCTGGTGGCGCGCGGCTGGATTCCGCGTAACGCCAGCCAGCGCGACCGCATCGCGCCGTACGCCACGCCAACCGGCGAGGTGACCGTCACCGGTGTCGCCGTGACCGGCATGGGCAACGTGATGCAGCTGGGCGAACCCGCGTCGATCAAGCGCGGCGCGATCCTGCAGAACCTCGAGCCGGCTGCATTCTCGCTGGCCAGCGGGTTGCCGGTGCAGCCGTTCTTCCTGCAGCAGGAGGGCGAAGCGGCCGACACGCTGGTGCGCGCCTGGCCCGCACCATCGCTGGGCGTCGACAAGCACAAGGGCTACGCATTCCAGTGGTACGCGCTGGCGGTCATGGCGCTCCTATTTTTCATCATTACAGGATTCAGAAGTGGAAAACACAAAGCAGAAGACTAAGGGGCGCTGGAAACTGATGGCGGTACTGGCGGTGTGCGCCGCCCCGTTGATCGCGTCCTACATCGTCTATTACGGTGGGTTCGCCGAGTCGTTCGGCCGCACCAACTACGGCACCATCCTCGACCCGCGCCAGCACGAAACGCCTGAGCTGAAGGCATCCACGCTGGACGGCAAGTCAACGTCAATCGACGCGCTCAAGGGCAAATGGCTGATGGTGCGCACCGGCCCGGCGGCGTGCGACGACGCCTGCCGCAAGCAGGTGTTCGCGATGCGCCAGCTGCGCCTGATGCAGGGCAAGGAGATGGACCGCGTGCAGCGCGTCTGGCTGGTGACCGATAGCGCCCCGCTCGACATCGCGCTGCTCAAGGAATACGACGGCATGACCGTGCTGCGGGTCGACCCGCAGGCCCTGCAGCAGTGGCTGCCGGTGGAGCAGGGCACCCGGATGGACGAGCACCTGTACATGGTCGACCCGCTCGGCAACCTGATGATGCGCTTCCCGAAGGATCCGGAGCCGCAGAAGGTCAAGAAGGACATCGCCAAGCTGCTCAAGGCTTCAGCGATCGGCTGATTCGATGAGCCCGGGTAACCTGTTTCTCATGAGCGCGACCGCGCTTGCGGTCTGCACCGTGCCGCTGCTGGTCGTGCTGCGCTCGCGCGACACCGACAAGTTTCGCAAGCTGGTGCGCGTATCGATGTTCCTGACGCTGGAGCTGATCGCGTTCGGCGCGTTCACGCGCCTGACCGATTCGGGGCTGGGCTGCCCGGACTGGCCGGGCTGCTACGGCATGGCCAACCCCTTCCTCGCGCACGACCACATCGTCGCTGCCGAAGAGATCATGCCGCACGGCCCGGTGACCGTGATGAAGGCGTGGATCGAAATGATCCACCGCTTCCTCGCGATGACCATCGGCCTGATGTCGATCATCGTGCTGGCCTGGTCGCTGCGCTTGTGGAAGAGCACAAAGAAGGCGCGCTACGCGCCCGGCCTGCCGCTCGCGATCTTCCTGTGGATCTGCCTGACCGGAGCATTCGGCGCCTGGACCGTGACGCTCAAGCTGCAACCGGTCATCGTCACCGGCCACCTGATGCTCGGCATGGGCACGCTGGCCCTGTTCACCTGGCTGTACTGCCGCCAGCAGGCGGTGTACCTGCCCGGCGCCAGTGCACCGGCCGCGCACGGCGTCCGGCTGCTTGCCGCCGTGTCGGCGGCCATCACGGCGCTGCAGGTTGCGCTGGGCGGCTGGGTCAGCACCAACTACGCCACGCTGGCGTGCAACGACTACCCCCTGTGCGGCGGCAAGGTGATTCCGGACATGGACTTCGAGCACGGCTTCACGCTGTGGCGCGAACTGGGCATGACCGCCGCCGGCCACTACCTGCCGTTCCAGGCCCTGACCGCGATCCACTGGGTGCACCGCAATTTCGCGCTGGTCGTGTTCGCGCTGCTGGCCGTAACGCTGGTGCGGGTGTGGAAACATGAGCACCTGCGCCCGCTGGCGCGCGGCATTGCCGTGGTCCTCGCCCTGCAGGCGCTGACCGGCATTTCCACCATCTACCTCAGCACACCGCTGGCGATCGCGGTGCTGCACAACGCCGGCGCGGCCGTCCTTGTGCTGCTGTTGACCATGTTAAACTACCGCGCAAAGCCCCACCTCCCTCAAGCATGACCACTCAACAGCTCAGCAAGCCCGCCACCCGCCTCGCCCAGTACTGGACGCTGACCAAGCCGCGCGTCACGCAACTGGCCGTATTCTGCGCAGTGATCGGCATGTTCCTGGCGACCGACAGCTTCCCCGGCTGGCAGGTCCTGGTTGCCGGCACGCTCGGCATCTGGCTGCTGGCCGGCGCCGCGTTCGCGTTCAACTGCCTGCTCGAATCCGAGATCGATGCGCGCATGGCGCGTACCGCGCGCCGCGCAACGGCGATGGGCGAGCTGACCAAGACGCAGACCATGGTGGCCTCGGTGCTGGTCGGCGCGCTCGGCATGTTCGTGCTGTATGCGTTCGTCAATCCGCTGACCATGTGGCTCACCTTTGTCACCTTCGTCGGCTACGCGGTCATCTATACGCTGATCCTCAAGCCGTCCACGCCGCAGAACATCGTCATCGGCGGCCTGTCCGGCGCGATGCCGCCGGCGCTGGGCTGGGCCGCGGTGGCCAACGACGTGCCGATGCAGGCATGGCTGCTGGTGCTGATCATTTTCGTCTGGACTCCGCCGCATTTCTGGGCGCTGGCAATGTACCGGCGCGACGACTACGCGCGCTCCGGCCTGCCGATGCTGCCAGTCACGCATGGCATGACCTTCACCGGCTTCCACGTGTGGCTATACTCGATCATCCTGGCCGCCACCACCATGCTGCCGTTCGCAGTGCAGATGAGCGGACTGATCTACCTGGTGTCCGCCATCATCCTCAATGCGCTGTTCCTGCGCCACGGCTGGCTGGTGTACAAGCGCTACAGCGACGTGGTGGCGCGCAAGGCATTCACCTTCTCGATCATCTACCTGGCGCTGCTGTTCGCGGCGCTGCTGGTCGATCACTACATCAAGCTCTGACATGAAAAAGCTCTTTGCAATTCTGGCGATGGCGCTCGCGCTGGCCGGCTGCGACAAACTGGCCAGCACGCCGCCCAGTTTTACCGCCACCGACGTGACCGGTCTCGGTTACGCGCGCGACTTCAAGCTGACCGACCACAATGGCAAGCCGCGCTCGCTGGCTGACTTCCGCGGCAAGGTCGTGGTCATGTTCTTCGGCTTCACCCAGTGCCCGGATGTGTGCCCGACCACCATGGTCGAGATGGCGCAGGTGATGCAGGTGCTGGGCGAGCAGTCGAAGGACGTGCAGGTGCTGTTCGTGACGGTCGACCCTGAACGCGACACCCAGGAACTGCTGCAGCAGTACGTACCGGCGTTCCACCCGACCTTCCTGGGCCTGCGCGGGAGCGTCGCCGAAACCGACGCGGTGGCCAAGGAATTCAAGGTGTTCAAGGCCAAGGTGCCGGGCAAGACGCCAGGCAGCTACTCGATGGACCACACCGCCGCCAGTTTCGTCTTCGACAAGGACGGCAAGGTGCGCCTGTACGTCCGCCCGGGCCAGGGCCCTGAGGCGATTGCCGCCGACATCAAACAACTTCTCTGATCACCAGGCGGCGCATGGAACACCGAACCAGAAACTATGCCCGCATCACCCTGATCCTGCTGCTGCTGGTCGGCTGCCTGATCGTCCTGCGGCCATTCCTCGCGGCGGTGCTGTTCGCGGGCGCGGTCACGATCTCGAGCTGGCCGCTGTACCGGCGTGTGCTGGACGAGCTGCACGGCCGTAACACGCTCGCCGCTGCGATCATGACGCTGTCGCTGGTGCTGGTCGTCATTGTGCCGCTGGCGCTGGTGGCGTACAACCTCGCCGACGACATTGCACGCTTCTATGACGAGCTGAAGACCGCGCTGGTCAACGGGGACCTTGAGCCTCCGTTGTGGCTGCGCCAGGTTCCGCTGGTGGGTGAGTGGATCGACGACTACCTCCGCAACCTGTTCCACAGCCGTGACGAGCTGGTCGAAGTCGCCCAGCGCATGCTCGAGCCGGCGCGCCGCATCCTCGCGGGCGCGGCAGTGGTGCTGGGTACCGGCGTGGCGCAAGTCAGCCTGGCGGCATTTGTCTGCTTCTTCCTGTACCGCGACGGCGCCGCGATCGCCAGCGCGATCGCGATTGCGATGCGCCGGCTGATCGGCGAGACCGCGCCGGAGGTGGCGGGAATAGTCATCCGCACCGTGCGCGGCGTGATGTACGGACTGCTCGGCACCGCGCTGGCGCAGGCTTTCGTCGCGGCGATCGGATTCACCATCGCGGGCGTGCCGGCGGTGCCGCTGCTGTCGGTGATGACCTTCCTGTTCTCGCTGATCCCGGTCGGGCCGCCGCTGATCTGGGGCGGCGCCGCGTTCTGGCTGTTCAGCCATGGCGAGACCGGCTGGGGCATCTTCATGGTGCTGTGGGGCGTGTTCGCGATCAGCAGCGTCGACAATATCGTCAAGCCGATGCTGATCAGCCGCGGATCGGACCTGCCGTTCCTGCTGGTGCTGCTGGGGGTGCTGGGCGGTGTGCTGGCATTCGGCTTTGTCGGCCTGTTCATCGGGCCGACGCTGCTGGCGGTGGGGTTCTCGCTGATCCGCGACTGGACGCGCGTGCGGCCCGAAGGCCCGCCGCTCGAGTAGCGCAACATCGTCATCCCCGCGCACGCAGGGACCCATGCTGAGGCACCGGATTCGCTTGCGCTGCCTTGCCGCGCATTCACAATGGTTCCCCGCCTACGCGGGGATGACGTGACTAGTCCTGCTCGTCGTCGACGGTGATGCGCGGGGAGCGCGGGATGACCTTGACCAGCAGGATACGCGGCCCGCTCATCTTCTTCACCACGATATCGAAGCCCGGGAAGGTGACGCGCTGCCCCTGCTTGGGGATATCGCCAAGCTTGACCATGATCAGCCCGCCCACCGATTCGACATCGTCCAGCCCTTCGTTGTCGATATCGATTCCGAGGATGCGTTCGAGCGAAAAGATCGGCAGGCTGGCCTTGCCGATCAGGGTGCCGTCGGGCGCCCGCAGCCAATCGTTTTCATTGAGGCGGAATTCGTCATGGATCTCGCCCACCATCGCGCCCAGCAGGTTGTCGAGCGTGATGAAGCCGACCGGCCGCTTGCCCTTTTCTCCGATCAGCGCGAAGTGCGGCGCGCCTTCCTTGAAGCGGCGGAACAGGTCCTGCGCCTTGGTGCGCGCCGAAATCGTCTCGACCGGCCGCAGGAAGCTGGCCAGGTCCGTGACCGGCTTGCCCGACTGCTGCGCGAAGAACAGGTCCTTCAAGTGGATCACGCCTTCCACTTCCTCGCCGCTGGCGTCGAAGTAGGGGTAGCGCGAGAAGCGGTTGCGCAGCATCGTCTGCAGGTTCTCCTCCAGCGTACTGTCGGCATGCAGCGCGATCACCTCGTTAATCGGGCGCATCAGGTCGGACACCGACAGCTGGCTGAAATCGAGCGATTGCGCCAGGATGTGGCGTTCGTCGTGGGTGAACTTGCCCGGCTGGCTGGTGCGCAGGATCAGCTTGAGCTCCTCGGTCGAATAATGCTGTTCGCCGTGGCCGCCGGAGCCGGACAGGCCGGCCAGGCGCAGCACCATGTTGGCGCTCTTGTTGAGCAGCCAGATTGCCGGGTACATCGTCCAGTAGAAGCCGTACAGCGGCACCGCGCACCACAGGCCGACGGCTTCCGGATTGCGGATCGCGAGCGACTTGGGCGCCAGCTCGCCGACCACGATGTGGAGGAACGAAATCAGGCTGAATGCGAACACGAACGAGATCCCGTGGATCAGCTGCGGCGTGGTAACGCCGGCTGCTTCGAACAGTGGTTCGAGCAGGCGCGCGAAGGCCGGTTCGCCGACCCAGCCCAAGCCCAGCGACGCCAGCGTGATGCCGAGCTGGCAGGCGGACAGGTAGGCGTCGAGCTGCTCATGGACCTTGCCCAGGATGCGTCCGCGCAGGCCGCGGCTGCGCGCGATCGCGCGCACGCGGGTCGGCCGCAGCGTGACGATGCCGAATTCGGCAGCGACGTAGAAACCGTTGAGCAGGACCAGGACCAGCGCGAGCAGGACCAGCAGGACGTTATCCATGTAGTGGGGCGTTGAAGCAGGGTTTCAAAACGGCCATTGTAAGTTATCGGGGGTTGAACACGCCGCGTGCGGCCGCGGCGATGATCGCTTCGACCGCCGGATGCTCGATCTTGCGGCCATTGGAAACGGCATAACACTGCTCGCGCAACTGCGGCACCGGCCCCACCGTGACAGTCCCGTACTGGGCCTGCAGGTCCTGCGCCAGCATTGCCGGCGCAAAGAACAGGCCCGAGCCGTTGCGGCCGAAGGTATTCAGCAGCGCGTTGTCGTCGAACTCGCCGACCACGTCGGGGCGTACCTGGTGCAGCTCGAACCACTCATCGATCTTCCCGCGCAAGGCATTATTACGTGCGGGTAGCAGGAACGGCGCACCGTTGAGGCTGGCAGGAAACTGTCGCGCATAACGGCGCGCCAGCGGCGGCGTCGCCGCCACCATCATCTCCGTCTCGAACAGCAGGTGGCTGAACACCCGCAGCGTGGTGCCCACGCGGACCGGGCGGTCGGTCAGCACCACGTCCAGCTTGTGCAGTGCCAGGTCGGCCAGCAGCGCATCGAACTCGCCCTCGGAGCACAGCAGCCGCACTGGCGCTTCGAGCTGCGTGGTGGCCGACAAAACCCGAAAGGCGGTAAGCTTGGGGACCGAATCGGAGATCCCGACCGACAGGCGCATCTTGGCGCCTTCGCTCTCCGCCAGCGCATCCTGCATCTGCTCGCCCAGCAAAAAGATCTGGTCGGCGTAGGCAAGCGCCGTGCGGCCGGACTCGGTCAGCACCAGCCGGCGGCCCTGCGGGGTGAGCAGGGATTTGCCGAGCGACTGTTCCAGCAGGGTGAGCTGCGTCGACACCGTCTGTACCGCGAGGCCCAGTCGCCGGGCAGCGCGCGTCACGCTGCCTTCCTTCGCGACCACCCAAAAATAATAGAGGTGGCGGAAGTTCATTCCTGCCTGTTTCATCTGTTTTTCCGAAGGTACGATTCAATAAACTTCGCTTTTCCAAATGCTAGCATACGCTTACACTGCGATGCATAACTAACAATAGAAGGATCGATTTACATGAAGCACTTCCGAATCTCGTTCATCGTCACCGCGGTCTGCCTTGCCGCCGCGGGATGGTGGGGCTACCACAACGCCGGCCTGGGTGGCGCGCTCACCGCGCTCGGCATCGCGATCATCCTGGGCGTGATGGAAGTGTCGCTCTCGTTCGACAATGCGGTGGTCAACGCATCCGTGCTGAAGAACTGGGACGAGTTCTGGAAGAAGCTGTTCCTTGGTCTTGGCATCATCATCGCCGTATTCGGCATGCGCCTGGTATTCCCGCTGGTGATCGTCGCGGTCGCGGCCGACCTGGGCATGGCGGAGGTGTGGGACCTCGCGCTTACCAATCCGCGCGAGTTTTCGCAGCACCTGACCAACCACCATGCCGAGGTGGCCGCGTTTGGCGGCATGTTCCTGCTGCTGGTCTTCCTCAACTTCCTGTTCGACCACGAGAAGGAATTGCACTGGCTCGGCAACATCGAGCGCAAGCTGGGCAGCCTTGGCCGGGTCTCCTCGATCGCCGTCCTGATCGCGCTGGGCACCCTGATTGCCAGCCTGTCGATGGTCGAACCGGCGCAGGAAATGGTCGTGCTGATGGCGGGCCTGTGGGGCATCCTGATCTACATCGGCGTGGACATGATCTCCTCGCTGCTGGAGAAGGAAGAAGCGGAAGGCGGCGACGTCGGCGACATGGTCAAGAAGGGCGGCATTGGCGGCTTCCTGTACCTGGAAGTTCTGGATGCCTCATTCAGCTTCGATGGCGTGATCGGCGCGTTCGCGATCACCTCCGACGTCGTCATCATCATGCTCGGCCTCGCGATCGGCGCCATGTTCGTGCGCTCGATGACCGTGTACCTGGTGGACAAGGGCACGCTCGACAAATTCGTCTACCTCGAGCATGGTGCGCACTACGCCATCGGCATCCTCGCCTTCATCATGCTGGCCAGTATGAAGTACCACATCCCCGAGATCTTCACGGGCCTGATCGGCGTCGCGTTCATCGTTGCCTCGCTGTGGTCGTCGATCCGCTACAAGAAGCAGCAGGCCGCGCTCGGCGTGAATCCATAAGACTGGCGCGGCGAATTTCATCCACCTGAACAGGAGAGCACCATGGCGGTATTCAGCATCACCGGCGACATCGACCCGTTCCTGCACGTCTCGCTGAAGCGTGGCGAGACCCTGTACTGCGAATCGGACGCGATGGTCACGATGGACGGCACGCTCGAACTGAAGGGCAAGATGAAGGGAGGCCTGGCCGGCGCGCTGATGCGCACCTTCGCCAACGGCGAATCGTTCTTCCAGCAGCACATCGAAGCCACGCGTGGCGACGGCGAGTGCCTGCTCGCGCCGACACTGCCCGGCTCCCTGGCCATCATCGACTGCGGCGCGCAGCAGTACAAGCTGGGTGACGGCGCCTTCGTCGCCGCCACCTCCGGCGTCGACCTGCGCGTACGCACCCAAAGCCTGGGCAACGCGCTGTTCGCGCAGAGTGGCGGCTTCTTCATCACCGAAACCAGCGGCACCGGCCAGGTCGCCATTGCCGGCTTCGGCGCCATGCGCGTCCTCGACGTCACGCCCGACAAAGAAATCATCATCGACAACGCCCACGTCGTCTGCTGGGACGCCGCGCTGCGCCACGACATCACCGTCGGCACATCGCGTGGCGGCCTGCTGGGCGGCCTGGTCAACAGCCAGTTCAGCGGCGAAGGCATGGTGATCCGCTTCTCCGGCCGCGGCAAAGTCTACGTCTGCTCGCGCAACCGCGTCGCCTTCCAGCGCTTCCTGGTCCCCGCCCAGGGCCAGTAACCGTCGCCCTTTCCTGACACCCTCGGGGTCAGTCACCAGTAGCCTTTTCCGCTACCATCAATCGCGCCATTCCACCACGATCCGGTATCGCGACCCGATACCGGATGTTTTTCGCCTTGCTTTTCATTTCCAGAAGTGAAATGGGATGGCGATACTGTCGGCGGTGCTGACACCCTTGGGGTCAGGCACAGGTAGCATGCAGCGGGGCACTGTGTCAGAAACTGCGGGTCAGTTGGGTCCGATGATCACGTCAACGCTGTGCACCGGACTGACGGGTGCGGAACCGCGAGGTGGAATTTCCCCTCCCGCCAATGCGACCTGCATCGCGGGCGCAAGCGCCAGCGTGTGGGACGGCGCGCTCTGCTTGGCGTCCTGGCGCGCCGCTGCATCCGCAGGCGTCAGGCTAAAGCGCTCGCTCTGGCCGCACGTGCTCAATTCGAACTGGTAAACGATCCGGCCAGCCCAGATGCACTGGACGCCGTCGGGACAGCGACTGTCCTCGACGGCGACGAGGGTCAGCCGCGCATCGGAAGAGACTTGAACGGGAACGCCTTTGAGCAGGCTGTAGCGGCCAGGTTCGACCATGGTTGTGCACGGGGTGGCACACCCCGAGAGAAGGAGGGCGGCGGCGCACGACAGCGCCGCCGCAAAGCGGTGCTTAGACGTAAGCGGCCAGCGCGCTCTTCATTTTCTTGAGCGCGGCTGCTTCGATCTGGCGGATGCGCTCGGCCGACACGCCGAACTCCTCGGCCAGTGCGTGCAGGGTAGCGCCGGAGCCGTCGTCGTTGGCCAGCCAGCGCGCTTCCACGATGCGGCGCGATCGCGGATCGAGCTTGCCGAGCGCCGTTTCCAAACCTTCGGACTGCAGGCGCGTCACCTGCGCCGCTTCCAGCACGCGGGTCGGCTCCTCGTTGTCGCTCGAGAGGTAGGCGATTGGCGAGAACTTGTCGTCTTCGTCGTCGGCCTGCGATTCCAGCGCGATGTCGCGGCCGGACAGGCGCGTCTCCATCTCGATCACTTCCTCGCGCTTCACGTCGAGCATCTTGGCCATCTGGTCGATCTGGGTCGGCGTCATCGCGTCCAGGCCCTGCTTGTTGCTGCGCAGGTTGAAGAACAGCTTGCGCTGCGCCTTGGTGGTCGCAACCTTGACCAGGCGCCAGTTCTTGAGGATGTACTCGTGCATCTCGGCCTTGATCCAGTGCATCGCGTACGACACCAGGCGCACGCCCTGGTTCGGGTCGAAGCGCTTGACCGCCTTCATCAGGCCGATATTGCCTTCCTGGATCAGGTCGGCGTGCGGCAGGCCGTAGCCCAGGTAGCCGCGCGCGATCGAGACGACCAGGCGCAGGTGCGACAGCACCAGCTGCTGCGCCGCGTTCAGGTCGTTCTTCTCGTGCAGGCGCTTGGCCAGCGAAATCTCTTCCTCGTGGGTCAGCATTGGCAGCCGGTTGACGGCGGAGATGTACGCATCAATGTTGCCCAGATTGCCGGAAAAACCCAGGTCAAGGGCACGAGTGCCGGCCGGAACCAGTGCGTTTTGTGCGGACATTGTCATGTGTTTTCCTTAATCAGTATTTGGCGCGGTATTGCCCAAATAGCACAGTATTTCTTTCGTTGAATCATATATTAGCACTCTTCGGGGAGGAGTGCTAAGACCCGGTCAAATGCGGTCGGATAGAAGGAACAAATTGCGGAGGGGTAATCGATAGTAGTGCTTGGATGCTTAGGAATCATCCTAACCGAGACGCCTTGGCACCTCTGTGCGATGACGCACGCTGCCCCCGCAACCCTATTATTCAAGAGTTGGCTGAGGCAGGGCTTAACGATGTCAGTTGAGGCGGGACAGGTGGCGCTGCACCGACAGCACGGCGCCGGACAGGCCGAGCAGGGCGCTCACCGCGAGCAGGATGGCGATGCTTGGTGCGCCGAGTGGCGCGAGTTGGAACTCGGAAGCGTACAGGCGCGCAAACTCGGCGATCGCCACGTTGAGCGGACGCAGGGCCAGCGCCACCGCCCCCAGCGCGACTGCGCCGGCGCACAGGCCAAGGAAGGCGCCGGTGTAGTAGAACGGGCGGTGAATGAAGTTGTCGGTCGCACCGAGCAGCTTGGAGACGGCGATCTCGTCGCGCTGGGTCAGGACCTGCAGGCGGATCGTATTGAACACCACCGCGACCACCACCATGCCGAGCGTGAGCGCAAGCAGCAGCAGCGCCAGGCGCAGGATGCCGAGCAGGGCGGCCAGGCGCTTCACCCAGGCCGAATCCACCTGCACGGTATCGATGTTCGGCAGCGTGCGGATTTTGGTGGCGACGGCTTCCACCGCCGGGCCGTCGGTCAGGTTGGCAAAGCTCTCCAGCTTGACCACGTAGCTGTCCGGGAGCGGATTCTCGCCCAGCGTGGACAGCACGTCGGTCAGGCCGCTCTTTTCCTTGAGCGCCTGGAGCGCCTGCTCGCGCGGCACGAAACTGACGCTGCCGCCGTGCTCGCGCACGATGGACTGCAGCTGCGGACCAAGTGCACGCGCCTGTTCGGGCGTGGTCTCGAGCGTCATGAACACGCTGATCTCGGGGTCGACCGACATCTGGCCGGACATCGGCCGCACGTTTTCCAGCAGCGTGAGGCCGGTGAACGGTAGCGCCAGGGCGATCGCGACCACGATGACGTTGAACAGGAAACCGCCGGGCGACTTGCGCAGGTGGACCAGCGAGGCGCCGATCGCAAACCAGTGTTGGCGCAGCCAGTTCTTCATGCCGCACCTCCCTGCAGTTCGCCGTGGTCCAGGCGGATCACCCGCGCAGCGTTGTCGAGCACGTAGTCGTCGTGGGTGGAGATCACGCAGGTCACGCCGACCGAGTGGAAGGCGCGCAGCGCGTCAATCACCTTGTCGGCGGCGGCGCGGTCGAGGTTCGCGGTCGGCTCGTCGGCCAGGATGATTTGCGGGCGGTTGACGATCGCGCGTGCGATCGACACGCGCTGCTGCTCGCCGCCGGACAGCTCGAGCGGGTATGCCTTGGCGCGATCCAGCAGACCCACCTTGTCGAGTGCGGCGCGGGCGCGCTGTTCGGCCAGCGTCTTCGATTCGCCGGTGACCAGCAGCGGCATCATCGTATTCTGCAGGATCGATCGGTCCTCGAGCAGCTTTTGCTGCTGGAAGATCAGTCCGAGCTTACGGCGCAGGAAGGGGATGGCCGCGGGGCGGATCTTGCCGATGTCCTGGCCGTTGACGGTGACCGTGCCGCGAGTAGGACGCTCCATCGCAGCCACCATCTTCAGCAGGGTCGACTTGCCGGCGCCGGAAGGGCCGGCCAGGTACACCAGTTCGCCCTTTTCGATCGTCAGGCTGACGTCGCGCAGGGCCATCGCATCGGCGGAATACCGTTTCGAGACAGACTGGAATTCGATCATGTAATGTGATTATCCGAACAGGGCTTCGACGAATTCTTCCGCGTTGAATGGCTGGAGGTCTTCCAGCTTTTCGCCGACGCCGATGAAATACACCGGCACCGGGCGGGTGCGTGCGATGGCGGCCAGCACGCCACCCTTGGCGGTGCCGTCCAGCTTCGTGATGATCAGGCCGGTCAGGCTGAGCGCCTCGTCGAAGGCTTTTACCTGTGCCAGCGCGTTCTGGCCGGTGTTGCCGTCGATGACCAGCAGCGTTTCATGAGGCGCACCGTCCATGGCTTTGCCCAGCACACGCTTGACCTTCTTCAGCTCTTCCATCAGGTGCAGCTGCGTCGGCAGGCGGCCGGCGGTGTCGACCATGACGACGTCGGTGCCGCGCGCCTTGCC
>DASWYE010000177.1:0-10658 GCA_036405115.1 Telluria sp.
CGGCACCGTTCTGGTTGAACCCGAGTGTCGAACCTGGCACTGCGGTCAGACTACCACCGGAAATGGCCTGCGCAAGTCCATCCAGCGCGGGAGCCAGGCTCGCCCCGCGGCTGCCGACACCGATCGATTGCTGTCCATTGCGGTTCAGGCCACGCATGGAGCCGAACGACGCCCAGTTGATCCCGCTCTGGAACGAGTCGTTCAGCTCGACTTCGAGGATCTTCGCCTCCAGGATCACCTGGCGATCGACCGCGAGCTGGGTCGCCTTGAGGAAGCGGTCGACATCGCGCAGCTCTTCCGGCATGGCGCGGATGACCAGCACGCCCGATTGCGGATTGATGACAACGCTGCGGCCGCCTTCCTTGCCAACGATCGTTTCGATCGACGCCTTCAGTTCGGTCCAGAAGTCGTTGTTCGAGTTGGTCTCCACACTCGCGCTGTCACGCTGGCCGTCGCGGAAATTTCCGTTCCGGTTGCCATTCCGGTTGCCCGACTGGCCGCTGCCACCCTGGGCGTTCTGGTTGTTGTTCGCATTATTGGGGTTGTTCGGGTCGTTGATGCCGTTCTCGGTAATCGAGGTGGACGACACGCGCAGGTTCGAAGAACCCTGACGCGAACCGATCAGGTAGTTCACGCGGTACATCCGCGTCTGCATCGTGAGCGGACGGATGTGGATCCGCGTGCCATCGATGGTGTAGTCGTATCCGTACAGTTCGCGCACGGCGTCAAGCGCTTCGACCAGCGTCACATCCTTCAGGTTGGCGGAAATGGTTCCGCTTACCTGCGGGCTGACCAGGATGTTGTAGCGGGTGCCCGCCACCAGCGAGGCGAAGAACTGCTGCGCCGGGACATTATTGAAGGCGACATCGAAGCGCTCGTCCAGGGCCTGGCGCGCCTTCGGCATCTGCTGGGCGAGCTCCGCCACCGGCGGCAGCAGGGCCTTGGCGACCTGCTCGTCCAGCTGTACCGGGGACGTGGGCTGGGCCGCCGTCGCCACCTCCGCCCGGATAGCATCGTAAGTGGCAGCCGGCGGAGTAATGCTGCACGCGCCAAGCGCGAGGACAGCGGCCACACCAGCAGACTTCAGGAAAATTGTTCGCATGCTCTTCCGTTTTTTATCGTTGCCGCGTCCTTGCGGGATCGGCCGGATACAACCTCAATACTTCCCTGACGCTGCCGCGCCGAAGCACGACCTGCGTCGGCGCGATGCTTGCCACTACCGCCCCACGGTGCCTCTGGCCGACCCGTACGGTCTCGCCGTCAATTACCGCGACGCGCCGCTGCTGCGAAATCAGCACCGACTGCAGCCGCGGCGACGATTCCACCGGCACCGTGGCAGTAATGCCCTCCGCTGCCGCAGCCTGCCGCAGCGCCGCTGGCGGCTCGGTCGGGTCGCGCAGCTGCGCCTGCACCGCGCCCGACAGCAACACGGCCAGTACGCACAAAGCAGGACGCGCCATCATAACTTCATCCACTCTTTCTCCAGGCTCAGCGTGAACAGGGTCACGGTCAGCCGGGCGCGCGGGTAGTCGCTGGCATCCAGGTGCGCCGGACCCCAGATGAACTGTACCGGCATGCTCTCGAGCGACGACAGGTAGTTCACCATGTCAAGGTACCTGCCCTCGAGCGTCATCTCGACCCCATGGCGGTACACCAGCTCAGGCGCCTTGGCCACTACCGGCACGGCCGGCGTCTTGCCTGCTACAGGTGGCGCCGCCACTACATCGGCCTGCGCCGGGGACGCGCCAGCAGGGCCGGGAACCGGCAACGCTTCGGACAGCCCGGTTACCGGCAAGGTGCGCAGCGAAATCAGCCGCAACTGCCCGTTCGAACGCAGCATCTGTTCCAGCACCGGCGTGACGCGCTGTGGCGACACCAGGCTTTCCTGCATCGCGCGCAGCTCGCCCCCGAGTTGATCGATGCCGGTCTGCACCTCGGTCAGGCGAGCAAGGGCCGCGGCGTCCGGGTCGGCCCGTGCGGTACGTGCCAGCTGGTCCATCTGCCCTGCGATCTGGACGATCGTGGCTTGCTGGCGCTCGACCAGCGCAGCAAGCTGTTCCTGCTTCTCGAACCGGGGCACCAGCACCAGCACATAAGCCGCGAACACGACCAGCGCAAGCACGGCAGCAAACCCGGTCATGCGCTCGCGCAGCGAGAGCGCGTCGACCCGCGTCGAGAGGCGAATCCAGAACTGTTTCATCCGCCGCTCCCGGGTTTCGCCAGCAGGCGGAACTCTACGTATGGCACGGCCACCGCCTTGCCGGCGGCGGCGGCCGGTGATGCCGGTTCGGTCGGGGTGGTGATCTCCAGGCTGGCGAAGGCCTTCCCTTTGAGCGCAGTCTCGCGGGACAACTGTCCGATGTAACCCGGCACCAGCGCGGCATCGGTCGCACGGCCATCGATGCTGATACCCACGCCGGCGCCTTCGATCGACACGCCAGTCAGCCACAGGCCCGGAGTATCCTGCCGTGCGAGTGCCCGGAAATAGTCGGAGTAGCCGCGCGTATTGCCGATCGCCCCACGGGCGAGCACGTCGCTGGCGTCGCGCAAGGCCTTCAGCTCCAGCTCGCGCTGGACCAGCTGTGCCTCGAGTTCCAGGCTGCGCACCTTGGGCTTCATCTCCGCAGTGGCCGCCCGCAGTCTGGCCTGGCGGCTTTCGAGCTGGCGGGTGGACTGGTCGGCCTGCGCCTGCAACTGTTCCACGCTGCGCCCGCTGTACCATGCAAGCACGGCGATACCGGCCAGCAGGACGCCGAGCGCCTGCGCCATCGCCAGCGCGGTGAACACCTTGCGCTGCTTGAGGAAGACAGGGTTGAACAGGTTGATCTGCTGGCTCACAGCTTCACCTCCTCATGGCGCAGGGCCGCGCCAATGGTCAGGAAGTAACGCTGCTGCATGGCCAGGTCGGCCAGGTCGGGCACCGACCCAATGTCCAGCGCCGTGCCGAATTCCAGCGTCTCGACCGGCAGGTACAGGTTGCTGCCGAGGTAGGCAGCCAGCCCTTCCGCCTGGAACGGGGCCAGCACCAGTTTGGACATGTTGATGTAGTGGTACTGGCGGTCGAAGTGGTCGAGCGAGCGTTGCAGCTCCAGGGTGATCTTGTCGAACAGCGCCAGGCGACGGTCCAGGTCTGCATCCGCCAGTTGAGCGACCGGGATGTCGATCCGGCGCGACAGATACAGTTCGCCGCGGTAGCTCACAGTCAGCAGGCCGCCATCGTCTCCAAACGACAGCATGGCCAGGCCGCGCCCTTCCGGCTCCACCAGCGCCGCGATATTGCGCTGAGCCATCTCGGGGATGTCGATCACGGTCACGTCAATCTTTGCGTCGCCGAACGCGGCCATGCGCTCGCGCACCACGCTGTTTCGCGCTGCGACGGCGAACATGTTATGGGTACGGACCGGGGCATTCGGCTCGACGGGCACATCGAGCACGTCGATGGTGGCGTCGTCCACGTGGAAGTCGAGCATGTCCTTCAGGCGCCAGCGGATCGCCGTGCGCAGTTCGTCGGGCGGCACGTTCGGTGCTTCGACCGACAGCAACTGGTATTCGCGCCCGCCCAGCAGGGTACTGCAGCGGTAGGTGCTGGTGCGCAATTCCTTGCCAATCTTTTCCAGCTCGGGCACCCCGGCCTTGCCCGGGTACCATGCACAGAACGAGACGACCGGAAGGCCGGCAACAGGTCGCTTCACATAGGCGGCGCTGACCCCATCGGGGTGAAACGCCAGCGCCAGCCAACCGTCAGTGATCTTAGCTCGTCGAAAAAATTGCATGCGCAGTCAACAGTGCTGGTATTGCCAGCAGGACTTCCTATTAATTATTTGATTATATTGGGAAACTTACAGATTTCATACATATTGTTGACCCGCGCGTCACCGCCGCCGGACCCGTCGCAAAAACACCTCAATACACCTCGCGGATGTAGTCCAGCGGCGCCTTGCGCTGGCCGAACACCAGCTGGCCGACCGTGCTTGGAAGCCAGGTCGGCGACCTGACCCGCAACCTGGCTCCGCCCCGCCGGCCGGCGCCTGGCGCCAGCAGGCGCAGGGTACCGACGCCATTGCTCAACGTAAACGCAGCAGCCGAATAGGGGACGAGTGAACAGTTCGCAGCCAACTGCCCGCTGCAGTCAAAAAACTCCAGATTGGAGACGGCGCCATTCACAGGAGTGACCACGCTGACGTCGTCGCTCACGCTATTTGCCCAGCGTGAACCGGTCCAGTACTGGGCCGTGACCCGAACGGGCAGGTTCAGCAGGTCGGAACCGAAGGCGTTGGCCACCTGAAGGCGCCCGGCGACGATCCAGATCGGCGCCTCCTCGCTGGTGGCACCAACATTAGACGTCACACCGTCCAGGCCGGAAGATTCCTCTGCGCGCAGGTAAATCGTGGTAGGCGGTAGCCAGTTCAGCGCGCGCGCGGCACTACCTTCGCTCGAGAACGGGTTCGGGAGCGCATAGGATGGGGTGCCCGAAGAACCGATGCCCGATATGAAATCGATGACCATCGGATTCAGCAACGTGCTGCCGCCCGGCGGCGGCACCGTGCCACCTGCCCCGTTCCAGGCACTCAACTCCACCTGCCGTGCAAACCGCCCCTGGTAGTTTTGCGTGACGACACCGTCAGCATTGCGCGCGGTGACCTCAACGATAAACGGCTGTTTTGCATAGGCGCTGCCGAACGTGCAGGTGGCGCTGGATGGACACAGCCCTGGCAAAGGTTCCTCCACAGCGGTATCGAAGTGGTGGGGATAGAACCGGCCGACATTGACCGCTTCACCCGGCGGCAGCGCCTTGCCCATGTAATTGCCGCTGAGGGTTCCGGGAACCAGCCGCAATATACCGACCTCGTCCCAGGAGAACGCATTGCCGGTGGCGCTGCCGTCAATGACCGGGCCCCAGTCACCCAGGTCGGCCGTTGGAAAATTAACCATTTCGGCAAACACGGCGCCGGTGGTCGAATCGATCGCGCCACCGACACTCACAGAAAATTTTTCAGGCTGGATCTCGCGGCCGAAGTTCGGCGTGATTCTGCCCATACTGGACAGCGATGCGATGGTCATCGAGAAATTCTCGCCGGCCGCGACAAACCCTGCCCCGTCGGGGGTCTCCGGAGCCTGGTTGACCGCGTTGTCGCTGTTGCGCTTCACGCTCGTCAACGCGATCTTCGCGGGCAGCGAATTGAATGGCCCGCTGGACCCGCTCTTGCCACCGCTATCGACAAAGTACAGCTCCGTCACCCCCACATCGTCGTAGGCAAACGTATAGCCTACGCTGCTGCTGGGGGAGCCACCAGGGAAGGTGACCACCGAATTACCCGTAAGCGGCTGACGCGGGCCGGACGGATCACAAGTGCGCAGCTTGTTGCCCGAGCTGGGGACGGCGGTAAACGTTGGAGCAGTACCGGCAGTGGTGGTTGGATTGATGCACACGGTGCCAAAGTAGAAGCTCACCGTCCGGTCCCACAACCAGTGCAGCCTGCTTGGCACCCCGCTGGAATTGAGCGCAGTAATGTAGATGGAAGAAATCGGGGTACCGGCGGTGCGGTCGCCAAAAACGTAGATCTTGCAAGGCTGGGACCCACTCGAAAACGGGATGTTGTGCAGGCAAGGCCGGTCGGTGAACACGTAGTCGGCGGCGGCGGCGCAGGTCGTCACCGTGGCGGTGTTGTTTCCGGTGTTGTTGTCGAAGTTCTGACCCGATACGGCCACGGTGTTCTCGATCACCGGCGGGGTGCCGGGCGGCGTGACGGAAATCGTGATCGGGTTGAGCGTCGTACCTGCCGTCACGGCGCCGCTCCAGGTGCAGGTCACCAGCTGGCCGCTCACGGTACAGGACCATCCTGCGCCGGTCGCGGACGTGACGGTCAGCGCCGGATGGATGTTATCCGTCACCACCACCGGGCCCGGCTCCGCCATCGGGCCGTTATTGCCCACCGAGACCTGGTATGCGTTGCCGACGCCTTGCGTCATGACCGGGCTGTCAACCGTCATCCCGACCGACAGGTCCGCCACCGGCACATTGGGCACGGCGATGACTTCCGAATGCAGCAAGACGAGATCCTGCCCCGACTGGTAGCGCGTAGTCGCGGTCGTCTGGCCCGACTGGATCACCGGCGACGAGACGGTATAGGCGTCGAAATCGATGCCGTAGGATGCGCTGTCGTTATTGATGTTGCTCGAGGAGTTGAACTGGTTGTAGCGCGGGTTGCGCGCATCGGTCATCTCATAATCGTTGAAGAACAGGTTCTCCGCATTGGTATTGCCCAGCGTCGAATCACCCTCCCAAGTGATATGGCCGATGCGGCCCGTCGCGGTGCCGATCGGGTCGGGGATGCGGAAGTTCGACAGCGACAGGTCCACCCGGCTGTAGTAGGTCGGCTGGAAGCCTTCGTACAGGTTGAGCACGCGGAACGGCTCGCTCGGGTGCGAATACACTACCAGCAGGGCGAAGCCGCCCGTAACGCCCTCGACCTGGCAGTATGTGCCCTGGTTATCCACTGACAGGCGGCGGAACCTGTAGGTGCCATTGCCCTTGGATGCGACGCGGCTGGTGACGTCCGCCGCCCCACCAAAGTAGCTGCGTCCGTTGGCCGTCGCGCTGTATTGCCGGTCGGCGGTGGCGGAGACGTTATTGCGATCCAGCTGGACGTTGTAGTCGGCCGCGCTCCCTGAACCGGCCCAGTACAGGTGCGCGCGCAGGATGGTCGCGCCGGCAGGAATGCCCGACAGCGCGGCCAGGACGTCCGTATTCTGTCCGACCACGCCGCAGGGATTCCACTGGTTGGAACCGGTGCGGATGGTCTTTTGCGTGCCGGCGAAATTCACATTGCCGGCGAAGCTCTCGTACAGCGCGACCGGCGTCTCGGCGCGTGCGACCGGCATGAACTGCAACACCAACAAGGCAAACAGAAAACGGAACAAGGCTAATCTCCAAAACGCACGTCGACTACCCGCTGCACGTAGTCAGGGCCGGGATTCGGGTTCGGGCACACGCCCCCGGCAGGCTGGTTGCAGCCGGTCGAGATCACGCGAAAGCGTGGAATGGCAATCGCAGGCTGGTTGACCTGCGCGCACGTGACCGTCACTGTGAAGGATGACAGCGTCGAGCCGGCGGCTAGCGGGAACGAAACGACCGGCTCGCACGCGCCGCCGATCCGCTGGCGGTGCACGCCCCACTCCGCGCCGGCGCGCGCCGCAAGATAGGCGCGTGCACCCATCACGTCCAGCGCGGATGTCGCCTGCTGCGCGGTGAACACGCTCACCATCGCCACCGCCAGCGCAGCCAGCACCACCAACAGGAAGATCGCGGTCACGATGCCGACGCCGCGCTGGCGCCCGAGGGAGTGGAGCTGTTTCATCATGGCGTGTTATCCACGTGGACCTGGTGGGTCAGTGTCAGCGGTCCGTCGTCACTGCCGGGCTTTTGCAGCGTCACGCTGAGAATCACCAGCGAGGAACGCGTGGTGCCGAGCGTCAGGTAGCTGAAGCTGCAGCCAGCGACGTTATTGGCAGCCAAAGCCGAGATGCCACCGGTGAGCGGGGTCGCAATGTCCTGGTTGATGCCATACCCCGACTGGCGCAGCAGCCGGCCAGTGCCTCCGGCGCCGGGCATGCAGGTATAGCGCACAGCTTCGCGCACCACGTGGAAGCGCGACGATGGCGACGGCAAGGGAGGATCCTGGGTGGCGAACGGGTTGGTTGCGAGGGTGACTACTTGGCCCGCTACAGACTCCACCGTCGCCATGTTTCCGCTGCTGTAGGCGTCGGCGGGTGCAAAACCCGGGCCGAGGTTGAACACGACAATGCGATCGCCGCTCACGATCTGCTGCTTCCCGGCCGGCATATCCCCCAGGACGGTAAATGTGCGCTGGCCGCCGTGCAGGAAGTCCAGCACCGGCTCGCCGTCGATACCATCGTCGGCGGACAGGTAGCGCCCGCCCGTGCGGGTCACCAGCATTTCAATCGTGGTGCCGTCCAGCACGCGCACCGAATTTGGCAGCGCCACCCGCACGTCGCGCGACATGCGGCGCAGCACGGTATCGGCAATGTCGGTCAGTTCCGCCCGCGACACGGCATCGCGGTAGCCAGCCACCGGCGCGCGGATGAACACCGCGACCATCCCGGCGACGATGGCCAGTACCACGATCGTGACGATCATTTCGACCAGCGTAAAACCGGCCCGGGTGTGGCGCTCAGCGCGGCGCATAGCGGGTCCTGTAGCCATCGAGGACGATGCTGTCGCCGTCGTAAGAGACTGTCACGGTGATCAGCAGCGCTTCCGCGTCTGCTCCGGTGCCGGGCCCGCCCACGCAGGCGCCGCCGGGCGGAGAGGGACAAATGCCGAGGGCAGCGGGCGTCACGGAAACCGTCGCGGTGTAGCCGCTGACATCGAACGGGTCGCCGCTGGCGTCCGCCAGGCTGCCGCCGACGTCGAAGGCGGGCGTCGCCGTGCCCGCCGCGGGAACGTAATCGTTGATGTTGTCATACGGGCGGCCATGGCCCGGTTCCGCAGCCGACCGGCCCCAGTTTTCGGGAATGTCGCAATCGGCGGTACTGGTCGCCGTATCCGCGTCCGGCGAAGTCGGATCACAGAAGGTGAAATCGGCCATCTGGACTTCTTCCATCAGGCTTTCCGCGATCATGAGCGCCTGTTTGCGTCGCAGCGGGTCGGCGCTCTTGCCGGTGGCGAGGCTCATGACGCCCAGGATGCCGCCCACCGCGATCGAAACGATCATGATGAACACAAGCAGCTCGACCAGGGTCACGCCGCGCTGGCGCACCTTAGTGCACATAGCCGGTCTCCTGCTCGACGAGCACGCTCTCGGACGCCGCGCTGCCGTTGACGGCGATGGCGAGGGTAGCGAATGTGGAGTGATCCGTGCCCGGGGCGTCCGTCCCGGCGAACGGCCGCCCCTGTGCGTCGAAGAACATCAGCGCGGCGGGCGATGCAAGCGCGACGTCACCCGGCACGCCCTCGCAATACCAGGACGGGTTGCCGCATGCGGCGAGCGTGGCATTGCTTCCGGTATTGCTTCCGCCCGGAGCGGCCACGGTGGTGGAACACGCTGCGTCGAAACAGAGCGCGACACGGTTTGCTGAAATCGACACGAACACAGGACGGTTTTGCGCAACCGCGAGCTTCTGGCCAAAGCGGAGCATCGCGCGGGTCTGCTGCGCGAATGCCGGCGCGTCGAAGTTGCCGCGGCCGATGAACTGGGCAGCCGCCAACGTGGACAGGATTCCGACAACGACAATGACGACGACCAGTTCGATCATCGTGAATCCGTTCCGTTCAACTCGCATCTTCTGATCGTGAAATGAAAACAGGCCAAGACACCTGGGCGTCTTGGCCTGCAAATGGATGCGTGCGATTATTCGCAGTTGGCCAGGGTTGGAGCAGCCGACACAGTTGCTGGCAACGTTGCGGTCGCCTCGGTGTAGGTAAATTTGCAGGTGCTGTGATCTGCATCTACTGCAAAGTCCAGGGTCTTCGGAGGGCCCGCAACGACGGTGCCGTCGTCATAATCGGCAGCGATGCCAGCCAGCGCTGCAATGTCAGTTACTGCAGGATAACCGTTAACCAGGGTGTAAGTTACGCCTTCAATCTCGACACTGCCAGTGTCGCCTTTTACCTTGTTAGCGCCATTCACCATGGACATTGCAGTTTTCACTGCTGCAACGCCAGCCTGCGCCTTGGCCAGGCGCGCATCGGCGCCCAGGTCCATGAACTTCGGCAGTGCGGTAGCGGCCATGATGCCGAGGATGACGATGACAACGATCAGTTCGATCAGGGTGAAACCTGCCTGCTTAGCGCGGCCTTTGAAACGCATTTTATTCATTATTGATTCTCCAGATTCTCATTCAGGTTACTAAACATCTACATCGCCCTGTAGAACATATTTCCGCACAGAAATCTTTAGAAGGTTCTCGCAGGATCCGTGAGCAAGCGGAGCGATTCTACATTGAATTTGAGAATCTTCGGATACTCTGGTGCAAAAAACTTTTCACTGTTGTAGACGTAAACCAACCACGAATTACAGCGGTCGAAATACCAGATTCCTCGCTCCACATTCATCGGATCCGGGTCGCAGAGCTCACCAATATAGTTGGGAGGCGCCGGTTCCAGGTACTGCATGGGATTGCGTGCCGCGCCAGGCTTTTCCCCTCTGTGGCGCCCTACCCTCCGGGCCGCCGCGTCGACGCCCCGCGCAGTATGAATGGCAGCAATTGTCCAATTAACCTGGGCTACCTCATATTGCCGGCGGAAATATATCAGGCGATCTATCAGTAGATAATAAATTCCACAGAGCAATAGAAAGACCACCACCAGTTCAAACAGCGTGATCTTTCGACTGAATGGAAAACCGCGCAGGGCGTTGTATTTCTGCGATATGCGCTCGCCGGTCATTTGGGAAGCGACGCTTTCCCGAGATCCCACATTGGTACGAAGATACCCAGCGCCAGCACCAAAACCATTGCCCCAAGGAAAATAATCAGGATGGGTTCAACCTGCGCAGACAGCGTCTTCAACTCATAATCGACTTCGCGCTCGTACATGGCCGCGATCTCATCCATGAGGTCGTCGAGCGACCCGCTTTCCTCGCCAACCGCGATCATCTGCAACACGATCGGGGTAAATATGCCAGCCGTTACCGAGG
>DASWYE010000178.1:0-3080 GCA_036405115.1 Telluria sp.
GACCGCCGGCGAACAGCCAGCCGAGTGTCCAACCATCGATCGACTGCAGCATCGGCTTGATCGCGACGACCACCAGCCACCCCATCGCGATGTAGATGAGGGTGGACCGCAATTTGAAGCGGCCGGTGTAGAACAGCTTGACGACCACGCCGGCGATGGCCAGCGTCCAGATCGCTGCGAACAGGCCCCAGCCCCAGGGCCCGCGCAGGCCGATCAACGTGAAGGGCGTGTAGGTACCGGCGATCAGCAGATAGATGGCGCAGTGGTCGAAGACCTTCAGCCGCCCCTTGGCCACCGGATGCTGGATGGCGTGGTACAGCGTGGAGGCCGTGTAGAGCAGCAACAGGGTGATGCCGAAGACGATCGACGCACCCAGCTGCCAGCCGTCGCCGTAAATCGCGGCGAGGGTGATCAGGACCGCGCCGCCGGCGAGCGCGGCAACCGCGCCGAGCCCATGCGTGAGGGCGCTGGCGATCTCGTCGCGCAGGTCGACGAGATGGTCGGCCCGTTTGCGTTCGCGCAGGGAATTCAACGAGGGGGATCGGCTCATGCGGTCACGTTACCGCAATGCAGCACGAGCTGCATGACCCGGGCTGCCGTTGGTCAGCAGCGGGAGGGCTTCCGGCCGTCCGGAGCCCTCCGCCGCGGTACGGTGGGTCAGATCGCCGCGGCCCCGGTCATCGCCGCCATGTCCGGACGGAACACGACGCAGACCACCAGGCCCACCAGGAACAGGATCAGCGGCACCTTGTTCTCGGCGAAGTTCTTGATGCCGTAGTAGATCGTGTAGAGGCCGCAGATGAAGCACAGGATCGCCGCGACCGCGCCGTCCTTCTTGGCAGCGTTGACGGTCATCCAGATCGCGCCCGCCAGCAGCAGTACCACCCCAAGGAAATACATCGCCCTTCTCCCCATGAAACCGCCGGATGGCGGCCCGGGAAGCCTAGCGGATCGGCGTGACGGGAGGAATCCGTGGGCGCAGCACCGTTGCAAGCGTAACCAACGAAACGCCGGGAGCGCCGAGATCAGCCCAGATCGATGCTGTGCGCGTGTTCGCGCGTGGCGAGGAACTGCACGTCCGGGGCGCGCTCCTGCGCCAGCTGCAGGTTGACCCGCGTCGGCGCCAGGTAGACCAGCTGGCCGGCCGCGTCCAGGGCGAGGTTCATCGCGTTCTTGTCGCGGAACTCTTCCAGCTTCTTGGCATTGTCACAGCGGATCCAGCGCGCCGTGGCTACGCTGACGTTCTCGAACGAGGCGTCCACGCCGTACTCGTCCTTCAGCCGGTAGGCCACCACGTCGAACTGCAGCACGCCGACCGCGCCCAGGATCAGGTCGTTGCTCATCAGCGGGCGGAAGAACTGGGTGGCGCCTTCCTCGCTCAGCTGCGCGAGGCCCTTCTGCAGCTGTTTGAGCTTCAGCGGATCACGCAGGCGCGCGCGACGGAACAGTTCCGGCGCGAAGTTCGGGATGCCGGTGAACGACAGCGCCTCGCCCTCGGTGAACGTATCGCCGATGGAGATCGTGCCGTGGTTGTGGATGCCGATCACGTCGCCGGGATAGGCCTCGGCGGCGATCTCGCGATCGCTGGCCATGAAGGTCAGTGCATTGGCCAGCTTCATGTCCTTGCCGCTGCGCACGTGGAAGGTCTTCATGCCGGCTTCGAAGCGGCCCGAGCACACGCGCATGAACGCCACGCGGTCGCGGTGCTGCGGGTCCATGTTGGCCTGGATCTTGAAGACGAAGCCCGTGAGCTTGTTCTCGTCGGGCTGCACTTCGCGGCCGGTGGTTTCGCGCGCCTGCGGCGACGGTGCGTGCTCGACGAAGAAATCCAGCAGCGGTTGTACGCCGAAGTTGTTGACGCCCGAGCCGAAGAACACCGGTGTCTGCTTGCCGTCGAGGTAGGCCTGCTTGTCGAAGGGATGGCTGGCGCCCTGCACCAGTTCCAGCTCATCGCGCAGTTGCGCCAGCATTTCCCCACCGATCTTCTCCGCCAGACCAGGCGCATCCAGCGACGGGAAAATCGTCGAGTCCTGGCGGGTGAAGTTGCGGCCCGGTTCGTACAGGTGCACTTCGCCGGTGAGCAGGTGCACCACGCCCTTCAGGCGCTGGCCCATGCCGATCGGCCAGGTGACCGGTGCGCACTGGATGCCCAGCACGCTTTCCACTTCATCCAACAGGTCGATCGGGTCCTTGCCCTCGCGGTCGAGCTTGTTGATGAACGTCATGATGGGCGTGTCGCGCAAGCGGCAGACCTCCATCAGCTTGATGGTCCGCTCTTCCACGCCCTTGGCCACGTCGATGACCATCAGCGCGCTGTCGACTGCGGTCAGCACACGGTAGGTGTCCTCGCCGAAGTCGGCGTGGCCCGGCGTGTCGAGCAGGTTGACGATCTTGCCTTCGTACGGGAACTGCATGACCGACGAGGTGACCGAGATGCCGCGCTCCTTTTCCAGCGCCATCCAGTCGGAGGTCGCGTGGCGCGCGGCCTTGCGGCCCTTCACCGAGCCGGCCATCTGGATCGCGCCGCCGAACAGCAGCAGCTTCTCCGTCAGCGTGGTCTTGCCGGCGTCGGGGTGGGAAATGATGGCGAAGGTGCGGCGACGGGTGGCTTCGTTGGCCACGGCGCTGTTCGGATCGGACATGGGGCGGGCGCCCGGACGGGCACGGAAAAGGCGGGAAGGGCGCGATTATACCGGGGTGCCGGCGCGGACGCCGGTCAGCGCGCCGTCGGGAACTGCAGCTGGCCCAACGGACCGAACATCCGGAACGGCACCGATTCCAGCCGCATGCCGCGGTTGGCCTGCACCACGAAATGCAGGTGCGGCGCGGTCGAGAAGCCGGTGTTGCCGGACAGCCCGATGTATTGGCCTTTGCGGACGTACTGGCCGACGCGCACCTGCACACCCTCGGCCTTCAGGTGCGCGTACAGCGCCATGCTTCCGTCGCTGTGCAGGATGCGGATGAAGTTCGCGCGGCCGCCGTATTTCTCGCGGTTCAGGCCGGCCTTGTCGAAGTCGGACTCGACCTGCATCACCAGCCCCTCGCGCGCGGCGACGATCCGGGTGCCTTCCGGCACTGCG
>DASWYE010000179.1:0-25830 GCA_036405115.1 Telluria sp.
GGCTGGACAAGTCGCCGGTCAAGTCGATCCGCTACCGTCCTGACTGGCACAAGTATGTGTACGCCGTGTTCGGCCTGTCGTTCCTGACCCTGGGCTACCTCGGTACCCAGCTGCCGACCCCGGCCTTCACCCTGCTGGCGCAAGTCTGCACCCTGCTGTACTTCAGCTTCTTCCTGCTGATGCCATGGTGGAGCCAGATGGGCAAGTTCAAGCAGGTGCCATCGCGCGTGACCTACCACGCGCACTGATAGACGACAGAGGATAACAATGACTTTTTCGAAAAAACTGATCGCTATCCTGGCCCTGGCTGTACCAGGGCTGGTTTTCGCGGCTGAAGGCGGCGTACCGCTGGACAAGGCGCCTCAGCGCAACAGCATGGCTTCGCTGCAGAATGGCGCCAAGCTGTTCGTGAACTACTGCCTGAACTGCCACTCGGCCACGTCGATGCGCTACAACCGTCTGCGTGACCTGGGCCTGACGGAAGACCAGATCCGCAACAACCTGCTGTTCTCGACCGACAAGGTGGGCGACCTGATGACCACCGCGCTGCGCCCGGCCGACGCCAAGGAATGGTTCGGCGTGGTTCCGCCGGACCTGTCCGTGATCGCGCGCGCCAAGGCGTCGCCGGCCGGCACCGGCCCGGACTACCTGTACACCTACCTGCGTACCTTCTACAAGGACGACACCCGTCCGACCGGCTGGAACAACATGGTCCTGCCAAACGTGGCCATGCCGCACGTGATGTGGGACCTGCAGGGCGTGCGTACGGCCAAGTTCGTGGAAGAGAAGGATCCGCACGACGCCAGCAAGATGGTGCACAAGTTCGCCGGCTTCGAGCGCGTCTCCGCTGGCAAGATGAGCGACCAGGAATTCGACACCGCGGTCGCCGACCTGGTTGCCTACATGGAGTGGATGGCCGAGCCGGTCGCTGCCAAGCGCAAGCAGCTGGGCGTCTGGGTCCTGCTGTTCATGACCATGTTCGCACTGCTCGCATGGCGCCTGAACGCGTCGTACTGGAAAGAAGTGAAGTAATCCGTAACGAGAAGCTTTCTTCGTACACGTTCACTGCCTGCTCGCGCAGGCAGTCAATTTTCGGGGTGGACCGCTAGCCGTTTCACCCCATTTGCTTCTAAGGACTAACCAATCATGATGGTTCTCTACTCCGGCACCACGTGCCCGTTCTCCCAGCGCTGCCGCCTGGTCCTGTTTGAAAAAGGCATGGACTTCGAAGTGCGCGACGTCGACCTGTTCAACAAGCCGGAAGACATCTCCACGATGAACCCGTACGGCCAGGTGCCGATCCTGGTCGAGCGCGAACTGATCCTGTACGAGTCGAACATCATCAACGAATACATCGACGAGCGCTTCCCGCACCCGCAGCTGATGCCGGCCGACCCGCTGATGCGCGCGCGTGCCCGCCTGATGCTGTTCAACTTCGAGAAAGAGCTGTTCGTGCACGTGCACGTGCTCGAGTCCGAGCGCAACAAGGCCAACGACAAGAGCCACGACAAGGCGCGCGCCGAAATCCGCGACCGCCTGACCACACTCGCGCCGCTGTTCCTGAAGAACAAGTACATGCTCGGCGACGAGTTCTCGATGCTGGACGTGGCCATCGCCCCGCTGCTGTGGCGCCTGGACCACTACGGCATCGAACTGTCGAAGACCGCCGCGCCGCTGATGAAGTACGCCGAGCGCATCTTCTCGCGCCCTGCCTACATCGAAGCGCTGACCCCATCCGAAAAGGTCATGCGCCGCTGATCGCGCTAGAATCCGGGGACTGTCCTGCCGCCTTGGCGCATCAGGGACCGTCCCCCGATCTTTAGCTAGCAATCGCTACAGTTCAGAATATGTCCGAAATCTCCACCAAGCCCTACATGCTGCGCGCCATCTACGAGTGGTGCACCGACAGCGGCTACACCCCCTACATCGCGGTCAAGGTCGATGCGGCCACCACCGTGCCGATGGAATACGTGAAGAAGGGCGAAATCGTCCTGAACATCAGCTTCGGCGCCACCGCCGCGCTGAAGATGGACAACGACGCGATCACCTTCAACGCGCGCTTCGCGGGCGTGTCGCGCCAGATCTACGTGCCGGTCCAGAACGTGCTGGCCATCTACGCCAACGAAAACGGCCAGGGTATGGCATTCGAAGTCGCCAGGACCGCCGCCGAGATGCCGGCGCCCGCCACCAGCGCGCCAGCGCCTGCCCCAGCTGCGTCGGCACCATCGCTTTCCGCAGTGCCGCAAGGCGGCGAAACGGCCAGCGCAAGCGCGCCGCCTGACGACGACGGCGAGCCGCCCCGCAAGGGCCCACGCCCGACCCTCACACGGATCAAATAGCGTATAATCCGCGCAAAGTTACCGCCGGCTTAGCTCATTTGGTAGAGCAGTTGATTTGTAATCATCAGGTGGCCAGTTCGAAACCGGCAGCCGGCACCAAGATTCGTTTTTTGACAATGCCTCGGACCTCACCGGTCCGAGGCATTTGTTTTTGTGATGCCGGGACTACTCGCTCGCGGCCGCCCCGTCCGGCGCGGGCAGACCACGGGTGAAACCATCAGGATAATGGCGATATTTAAAAAGTATCACAGGCCGCTCTGTGAGTCGTACAAAGTATCGAAATTCCTCGCGCTCATGAGTGCGCTCCATTTTTTTGCTTCCTGATAAGGTATTTGCCGCGACGCAAATTACAGCCCATTCCCACCATGACCAATCCCTCCCGTCCGACACTGGCATTCCTGGCGGGCGCGGGCGACAGCGGAGTGCGCATCCGCGCGCGCGACTGGTCGGGCACGGCGCTGGGGCCGCCCGAACAGTGGCCGCCCACCCTGTGCACCGCGCTGGGAATGGTGCTCGGCTCCCCGCTGCCCGGCATCCTCTGCTGGGGTCCCGGGCTGCTCGCATTTCCGAATGACGCCGCTGCCGCGCTGCTCCAGGGGGATGGCCTTGGCCTCCCGTTCGGCCAGCTCTTCCCTGCGGCCCGGGACCAGCTCGCAACGCTCGTTTCCGCCTGCCTGGACGGCGAGGCGCGCTGCCAGGAAAATGCCCAGCTCGGCCCCGGCCTGGCCGGAACGTGCAGCTTCAGCCCCGTGCGCGACGATCACGGCGCCGTGGCCGGCATCGTCTGCACCTTCATCCCGGACCAGGGCGCCGCGCAGGCTGCCGACGACCGAGACCGGGTATGGCGCTTCTCCCAGGACATCATGGGCGCCGCCTCCCTCGCCACCGGAAGATTTTTGGCCGTGAACCCGGCCTTCAGCCAGACCTTCGGCTGGAGCGAAGAGGAAGCCACCTCGCGCCCGTTCATGGAGATGGTGTACCCGGACGACCGCGACGACGTCGCCGTCAGGATGCAGCAGCTGGCCGCCACCGGCGAACCGCTGGTGCGCTACGACACGCGGGTGCTGCACAAGGACGGTTCCTACCGCTGGGTATGCTGGACCATCGTGCCCGAGGGCGAGCTGCTGTACGGCGTGGCGCGCGATATCACCGCCGAGAAGCAGCAGGCGCACGCGCTCAGGCTGGCAGAGGAAGCGCTGCGCCAGTCGCAGAAGATGGAGGCGGTCGGCCAGCTCACCGGCGGCTTGGCGCATGACTTCAACAATATGCTGGCCGGCGTATCCGGCCACCTGGAGCTGATGAAGCTGCGCATCCGCATGGGCCAGACCGACGACCTGGTGCAGCGCACCGACGCCGCGCTCGGCATCGTCAAGCGCGCCGCAGCCCTCACGCACCGCCTGCTGGCCTTCTCGCGCCGCCAGGCGCTCGATCCCAAGCCGACGCGCGTCAACGACCTGGTGGCATCGATGGGCGACCTGATCCGGCCTTCCACCGGCCCGTCGATCCACATCACCACGCGGCTCAGCGACGCGCTGTGGCTGACCCTGTGCGATCCCAACCAGCTTGAAAACGCCCTGCTCAACCTCGCCAACAACGCGCGCGACGCCATGCCCGGCGGCGGCGAGCTGTTGATCCAGACGAGTAACGTGACGTTGTGCGCAACTCAGGCCATGCAATGCGGCGACCTCGCGCCGGGCGAATATATCGACATCATCGTCAGCGACAATGGCGTCGGCATGGTACCCGGCGTGGCCGCGCGCGCATTCGATCCCTTCTTCACCACCAAGCCGATCGGACAAGGCACCGGCCTCGGGCTGTCGATGGTGTACGGATTCGCGCGCCAGTCGGGCGGCCATGTGCAGATCACCTCGACGCCGGGACAGGGCACCCAGGTCCTGCTGCGCCTGCCGCGCCACGTCGAGGCGGCCGCATCCGCGTCCGAGGCTGAACCCAACCATGTCGAGGTGAGCGCACGCGGCTCGGCCATCGTGCTGATCGTGGAAGACGAAGCGGAGGTGCGCGACGTGATGGCCGACGCGCTGCGCCTGCAGGGCCACACCGTCACCGCGGTGGGCGACGCCAGCGCCGCGTTGCGCTACATCGAGGCGCGGTCGATGCCGGACATTCTGGTCACCGACGTCGGCCTGCCCGGCAGCATGAATGGCCGCCAGCTCGCCGACCAGGTGCGCGCCAGCGCCCCCGGGCTGCCTGTCCTGCTGGTCACCGGCTATGCCGAAGGCACAGTGATGAAGAACGAGAGCCTGCCGGCCCACATGGAATTGTTGATCAAACCGTTCCCGCTCAGCGCGCTGCTCGACAGGGTCGGGCAGATGACCGGGCAGCGCCCGCAGGCAGCCGCGCACGCATCTACATAAGCTCCAACGCTCAGGTTCCAAGTGGCGGAAATCGCAGTTCATCGCGCGATTTCCGCAGCTCGTCGCAATGCAGTGGTTGACGCAGGAGGACCCGCCTATAGTTCACTCACCCCACCGCATTTCGACAAGGAGCAATGACATGAACATCGCACGCAACATGGAAGCCATCTTCGTTTTCGTTCTCGGCACGCTGGTCGCACAGGGCGTGGCAACGGCAGCGATCAACGCGAAACCTGTCAATGCTTCGGTCGCCACTTACACCGTCAACGATGCCGGCATCGCCGTCGTGACGGTTACTGCAAAACGCCTGCATCCGGTACAGAAGGCAGCCGCCTCCTGATCCCGCCGCGCGGCGGCGTGAAGCGAAAGCCCAGCCCTCACGGCTGGGCTTTTCTTTTGTGCCATCGAATAGCGCCCGTACCTACAGCCTTCCTCCGTCGTCCCAGCGCAGGCTTGGCCCCATACTGAGCGTCCGAAAAGGCGTATGCGCCATGCCAACTCAGCATGGATCCGCGACATGCGCCGGGATGCCGGTGGGCTGGATCATGTGGCGAAAAATGCAGTTCGTCGCGCGATTCGTGCAGCTCGTCGCAATGCCGTGGTTGACCAATGCGGGCCTGTCTATAGTTCACTCAACCAGACGCATTCATCGACAAGGAGCACTGACATGAACATCGCACGCAACATGGAATTCATCTTCGTCTTCGTCCTCGGCACCCTGATTGCACAGGGCGTGGCGACGGCTGCGATCCAGGCGAAACCAGTCAATGCTTCGGTCGCCACTTACACCGTCAACGACGCCGGCATCGCCGTCGTGACGGTTACCGCAAAACGCCTGTCCGCTGCCCACAAAGCAACCGGCGCATAACTCAACCAGACCATACGGAGACCACATCATGACCCGACTCTTCCACGCAGCAGTCATCGCCACCGCGCTGTGCGCAACCAGCGGCACCGCAATGGCCCAGCAGATCACCGAGAAGCGTGCGGTCGATTCCCGCATCACGCGGATCGAGCTGGGCGGCGTGGTCGAGCTGCACGTCACGCAGGGTCCGGCTGCATCGATGACGCTGACGGGCGACAAGCGCCTGCTGTCGCGCGTCACCACCTCGCAAAAAGGCGAGCTGCTGAAGATCGACATGGACAAGATGGAGTTCCGCTGGGGCCGCAACGACGGTTCGGTCAAGATCCACCTGACCGTGCCGAACCTGAGTGAACTGGCATCGACCGGCGTGGGCGCTGCCACGCTGACCGGCTTCTCCGGCAATTCGATCACGCTGCTGCAGGAAGGCGCTGGCGCGATCAACATGAACGGCAACTACAAGTATGTGAAGGTACGCCTGGGCGGCGTCGGCAGCATGAAGGTCGATTCGGGCGTCAGCGAGGAAGTGGACGTGTCGATGGGCGGCGCCGGCAAGATCACCATCAGCGGCAAGGCGAAAATGCTGCGCGCATCGCTGGGCGGCCTGGGAGGGCTGGACGCGCGCGAACTAGTGACCGATGCAGTGGATCTCGACATGAGCGGCCTCGGCGGCGCTACTGTGTACGCCCGCAACTCCGCCAACGTGAACCTGTCAGGCATGGGCTCCGCGACCGTGTACGGCAAGCCCGCACAACGGACGACAAACGACCACGGCCTCGGCTCCGTCAGCTGGAATTAAGCGCCCAGCCGCAAGTCAGCCCCGCGCCGGCGGGGCGCTTGCGCGCGCCGTTCTCTCGGCCGACGCAGACTCCCTCCCCTTCGCCGCTGCAGCCCGGCGCCTGGGCGCGGACGCCGCCGCCATTGACGCTGGCCGGGTCTTGACCAGGTCCTTGCCGATCACCAGCCGCATGTCGGCCTTCCAGCAGCTATCGACCTGCACCATGGTCGCCGCACCAAACTTCTCCGCCAGTTTCGACGCTGCGTCCTTGTAGCCGCTCTCGTATTCGATGCGCGTGCGCTCGACCCCGAATCCCTTCTGGTTGGTCAGGCGTACCACCTGCAGGCTCTCGCTGGCGAGCTGGCGTGCGGTCGCCGCGGCCATCCCGGTGACGCCATTGCCGTTCCGGACCTCCAGCCGCACGACCCGGGGCGCTGTGCTGCTCTCGGTGACCGGTGTGTCGATGGGCGTGGTGATGGCGCCCGACCCCGCCAGCACAGCTGCCTCGGGCTGGGCCAGCATTTCTACCGGCTGCGCTGGCGCCGCTTCCGGCGTCCCGACCACGGCCCGCAGGTCGACCACTCCGCTACTGCCATCCAGTTCGCCGCTGGCCCAATCCTGCGTGGTGCGCGGTGGAGCGGCAACCGCACTCACAATGGCAGGCACGGTGGATCCCCTGGCCAGCGCATAGTCGCCCGTGAACTCGTGCTTTTCCAGCGTCGCCGCCTGGCGCAACATCATTTCCGCGCGCTCTTCCTGCCCCATCTTGCGCAGTGCGCTGCCCAGGTGCAGCCAGCCACGCGCATTGAGCGGATCGAGCAGGCAGGCCTTCTCCAGCGCCGCCAGCGATGCGTCGTATTCGCCATTCAGGAACAGGGCGTAGCCCAGGTTGCGATACAGGTAGGCCGATTCGGGCCCGGAGTGAACTGCTGTAAGCGAGCGCCAGATCGCGATCGCCGCTGCGTAATCGGCCTTTTCCGCCAGCTCGGTAGCCTGGCGGTTGCGCTCTGCGGCAGATTCGCCGGCTTCGGGTACACGCGCGCCTTCGGGCGTATTCGCGCACGCCAATAACATCGCACCGGCACAGGCCGCGGCGACTCTCTTCAGCACTGGGTACATGGCTGTCTCCGTGTTCATTTCGCGAACAGGGCCTGGATCTGGATTGCGGCAGGCCCCATCAGCACCAGCATTAGCGGCGGAAAAATGCAGACAACCAGCGGAAACAGTAACTTGATGGCGATCTTTGCCGCCGCTTCTTCCGCCATCATGCGGCGCCGCGTCCGCAAGTTGTCCGAGTGCACCCGCAACGAATCGCCCATGCTGGTGCCGAATCGCTCGGACTGGACCAGCATCGCCACCAGCGAGTCGACGTCTTCCACCCCGCTGCGCAGCGCGAAATTGCGCAATGCTTTTTCCTTGGTGAAGCCGGCGCGCATTTCCATCAGCACCAGTTGCAATTCCTGGGCCAGGGTCACGCTCTTGATATGAATTTCAGATGCCACCTTGACCAGCGAGCGCTCCAGGCTGAGGCCCGCCTCCACGCAGATGGTGAGCAGGTCGAGCGCGTCCGGGATGGTCTCGAAGATCTCGCGCTGGCGCCGCGACGCCACCCGGGACAGCACGAGGTTGGGGATGTAATAGCCGATCGCGGCACTGACCAGCAGCACGAACAGGAAGCGGTCTCCGCGCAGGCGTGGCGCCATGGTGAGCAGCAGCGCGGCAGCCAGCAGCGGCAGCGCAAGCGCCAGCACCGTCTTGGCGCCGAAGAACAGCATCGGTGCGCCGCGTTTGCGCCAACCCGCATTCATGAAGCGGGTACGCAGCCGGGACTTTTCCCAGCCCTCGTCCGGTATCGACAACTTGGTGAAGGGCTCTGCCACCCGCGCCACGCGCTCCACCCATCCATCGCCTTCCAGCGGCGACGGCTCGGTGTGCCCGCTCAGCTTGCGCAAGCGTACCTGCACGGCGCCGGGCGCGAACAGTGCCAGCGCCGTGAACGCGAGCGTGCCAACCACCGTGAACACGATCGCCAAGAACACTATCTGGGGGGTCTCCATGGCTCACCTCACACGCGGATATGAATGATCTTGCGCAGCCAGAACACGCCCACCAGCAACAGTCCGGCGGCGATCCAGAGCGCCGTGATTCCCCCGGGGTTGGTCCAGAGGATGCTCATGTACTTCGGGTTGACCGTGTACAGCAGCGCGGTCAGCGCGACCGGGAGGATGCCCAGCACCCAGGCCGACATCCTGCCCTCCGCCGACAGTACGCGCACACGGGCGCGCAGTTGCAGGCGCTGGCGGATGATGGTGCTGATGCTGCCCAGGATCTCGGCCAGGTTGCCGCCCGATTCGCGCTGGATCAGCACGGCGATCACCAGGTAGCGCAAATCCGTGAGGGGGATGCGCGTGGCCAGGCTCTGCAGCGCTTCGGCCATCGGCACGCCGTAGTTGATCTCTTCGTGCGCGATGCGGAATTCGCCCGCCAGCGGTTCCGGCAGTTCCGAGCCTGTCATGTGCAGGACGTTGGTGAACGAATGGCCGGCACGCAGTGCGCGCGCGATGAAATCCGCCGCCTCGGGTAACTGTTCCTCGATCTTGCGCAGCCGGCGTTTGCGCGCGCGTACCACCATCGCGTAGGGCACGTGCACCAGCAACAGGACCAGCACGAAGGCAGCCAGCGGCGGTGGATCCAGCATCTGCACCAGCACCAGGCCGGCCGCGAGCGCGGCCAGCGACATGCCGAGATAGCGGCTGACCAGCCACGGCAGTCCGGACTGCGCCAGCATCCGGTCGATCCGGTCGGAATACGGCAAGGCATGCAGCATCGCATCGAATTCAGGTCCGCGCGCGTAACGCCGTTGCTTGAGGATCGACACCTGCTCGGGATCGCCGCTGCCGCCGCTCGACATCAGGCGCAGCCGCTTGCTGATGCGCGTGGCGCTGGAACCGAAATGGTCGGACCACCATAAATAGGCGCCTTCGATCAGCAGGATCACCGCCGCAAACAGCAGTACCGCGAAGATGTAGAAGAGCGTATCCATCATTCGTACTCCCGGCTGGGGTCGAAAGTGTCGTCGGGCACAGCCGCGCCGAACATGCGCAGCCGTTCGGTAAAGCGCGGCCGTACGCCGGTGGCGCAGAAATGGCCGCGCACATGGCCGTTGGCGTCCACTCCGGTCTGCTCGAACCGGAAGATCTCCTGCATGGTGATGATTTCCCCCTCCATGCCGGTGATTTCCTGCATGCTGACCAGCTTGCGGCAGCCATCGGTCAGGCGCGCCACCTGCAGCACGACGGTGATCGCGGCGCACACCTGCTGGCGGGTGGCGCGTATGGTCAGGTTCACTCCGGACATGCTGACCATGTTCTCCAGCCGGGACAGCGCATCGCGCGGCGAATTCGAGTGGATCGTCGCCAGCGAACCTTCGTGGCCGGTGTTCATGGCCTGCAGCATGTCCAGCGATTCGGCGCCGCGCACTTCGCCCAGGATGATGCGGTCGGGCCGCATGCGCAGCGCGTTACGCACCAGCGCACGTTGCGTGACCTCGCCCTTGCCCTCGATGTTGGGCGGACGTGTCTCCAGGCGCACCACGTGCGGCTGGCGCAACTGCAGTTCGGCGGCGTCCTCGATCGTCACGATGCGCTCGGTCGGCGGGATGAAGCCGGACAGCAGGTTCAGGAGCGTGGTCTTGCCGCTGCCGGTGCCGCCCGAGATCAGGATGTTGACCTTGGCCCGTCCCAGCGCCTGCAGCACCTGCACCATCGGTGGCGTCAGGCTCTTAAATTCGAGCAGGTTCTCGGCAGTCAGCGGCTTGGCCGAGAAGCGCCGGATCGACAGCAGCGGGCCGTCAACGGCGAGCGGCGGAATGATCGCGTTGACACGCGAGCCATCCGGCAGGCGCGCATCGACCATCGGACTCGACTCGTCCACCCGGCGCCCTACCCGCGAGACGATTTTCTCGATGATCTTCATCAGGTGCGCGTTGTCGTGGAAGGTCACGCTGGTCAGCTCAAGCTGTCCGTGCCGCTCCACATACACCTTGGCATAGGTGTTGACCAGGATGTCCGAAACCGTAGGGTCGTTCAGCAGCGGCTCGAGCGGACCGAAGCCCAGCATCTCGTGCTGGATGTCGAGCACCAGGTTGTGGCGTTCCTGCTGGTTGAGGACGATGCGCTCCTCCTCGATGATGCGGCCGACCAGCAGCGCCAGCTCATGCTTGAACTGCTCCCCGGTCAGGCGTTTCAGCCGCTCCAGGTCGATCCGGTCCAGGATCAGCTGGTGCATCGTCTTCTTCAGGTCCTGGTAGGCGTGCTGCGCGGCGCCCGCAGGCACCACCGGCGCCGCGCCCAGTTCATCCCTTACCGCCAGCCGTTCGCGTATGGTCATGATGGCTCCGGAGTCAGGTCAGTGTTCGCTGTCAGCGCGCCCGAACAGGCGGTCGAAGATGCCGCGGCTTTCGTTCACCACACGGCGCGCAGTGACTGTCTCCACCAGTTCGGCCAGGCTTTTGGCGACCGCGCTGTTCCTGGAAAGCTGCAGCACCGGCACGCCCTGGTTGACCGAATCGGTGACTGCCGCATAATCGTTGGGCAGCGAATGCAGCACGTCGGTGCCGAGCGCCGTCTGCAGGTCCGCCAGGCGCAGGCGGCCTCCTTTCTCGTAGCGGTTGACGATCAGCCGGGTGTGCTCGCCGGGGTAGCCGAGCGAGCGGAAGATGTCGATCAGGCGGCGCCCGTCACGGATGTCGGGCAGGGCAAGCTGCAGGACCGGGTAGATCTCGTCGGCATTGTCGAGCGCGCGCAGCGAGATCGCGTCGATCTGGCGCCCTACGTCCAGCACGATGTAGTCGTAGTGCTGGCGCGCCACCCGCAGCACCGTGTCGATATGTTCGGGCTTGACCGAAGTCGCCTGGGACGGGTCGTCGGCCGCGGCCAGCACGCCGAAGCGCGGCGTCACATGGATCAGGCTGGAATCGAGGAAGGCGCCGTCGATGCGGGCGATCTGCGTGCACACGTCTGACAGCGTCATGGTCGGCTTCTGGTCGGAGACGTAAAAGGTGGCGTCGCCGAACTGCCCGTTCAAGTCCATCAGCAGCACCTTCTGTTCCGCCAGGGCCGCCAGCGCGTAAGCAAAATTGGTGGAGATGAAGGTGGTGCCACTGCCGCCCTTGCAGGAGATGAAGGCCAGTACCCTGCCATCGCGCATGGAGGGCATGCCCGCAGTCTGCGCCAGCCGGTCGATCGCTTCGTGGAAGGCGCGGTGCACCAGCGGCAACTGCAGCACCTCGCGCACGCCGGCCCGCATCGCACGGATCAGCAAGTCCTGATGCTGTTCGCGCGTGAGCAGCATGAAGCTGGCGTGCGAGTACTGCTTGCACAGGCGCTCAAGCACGTCCGGCTCGGCCAGCTCGTTGCTGGCAGCGTCAATGATGACCAGTCCGATTCCGCCGGGCGGCACCTTTTCAAGCGCTTCGCGCGCGCTGCTGCGTACATTGGTGTCCAGCGGTGGGACGCGCGCCGTGCCCTGGGTGGCGATCTCGGCACACAGCTGCGCGTCGCGCGAAATGACGAGGCCTTTCATCGTCAACTCCTCATGTCAGTTGGCAGTGCCCGGCCGGTAGCCAAGCGCGCCAGCTGGAACAATTGTTTCAAATGTCGGGAAGCGAATTTCGATGCCGGTAACGCCGCCCAGCGGGAACAAGGGCTCGAACGGGACACGTTCGCAGTCGCCCTCTCCGCCAGGCTGACACAGGCGGACCCGGACAAAGCGGACGCACTGGGTCAGCCCTTCGGGATCCTGCGCGCAGTTCCTGAGGTTGTCGCCGGCGCTGGCCGGCGCCGGTACAGCTTCGTTGTCCCGGTTGAGGTAATCCACCGTGAAGTAGCTGCCGTCGATGACGGGATCGGTTAGTGGTACGCCCCCGAACGCCACGGCGGTCAGCGCAGCGGAATGGTCAGCGGCAGGCGCGGACACCGCGACGGTGACGGCAGCGCGCCGGGTCACGTTGGCCAATGTATTCCACAGGAACATGATCCGCGACAGCTCGATCACGCCCAGCATGATGGCGAAGAACAAGCTCATCAGGATAGCGACCTCGACCATGGTCACGCCGCGCTCCTGATGACGCTTACGGTCCCGACAGGCGGCCACCATGTGGCACCTCCACTGTGATCGCAACTGCCATCCCCAATGGCAGCACATTGGGGAACACATTCTCGGCGACGACAGCCTCGACGGAAACCTGCACCGTGCGGAGCGAAGGGTTATATGCATTGAGATTTCTTCGCACAATATTGATGGAGTTGACTTCATTGCCTTCCCGCTCGATTGCTTCCCTGAGCGCCGTCTCGGCGCGGTCCTCCAGGTCTCCGATCGCGGCCGTGGACGCCAGTTCGGCAGGAGTGGCATCGGCCACCATCATGGCCGCATCCCGCGCAGCCGCCTTGATCAGGTTTCGCTGCAAGGCGACGCTGCCAGCCACCCAGCACAGCACGACCACGGTCCACACTGCGATGAAGACCAATGCGAATTCGACGGTCGCCGATCCGCGCCAGCGATGCCAGGCCGGACTCATTGGTACAGCCTCGTTTCGGCTGACCTGCCGATGCCGGGGTCGAGTCCGCCAAATTCTGCCGAAATATAGGTATTCGACGGGTCATCGTTTGCCGGAACGGTGAGCATGAACTTGCCCACCGCCAGTACCTTCGCGACACTTGACGTGACAGGGCATTCCAGGAGCGGAACGTGCAGGACGCGGCGGTAGCGCAGGGAGCTGCCGGCGGGCGGCTGGTAAGTAGCGGCGCCGGCTGACATATACGGAAGGTTGGTACTCAGGTCACTCCACTTGTTCTCGAAGATCCCTACATCTGCAGGGTCGACCGGATACAGTTTCGGGAAGTCGGCCTTCTTGAACGTTGTGCCAACGTGATCGGCTGCAGTGGCCTTGTAGCGTACGGGCCGCGCGTATGCCCACAGTGTGCCGTAGTCCTCGGCACGTGGCTCGTCCGGAGCGGAAGGCGCGTTATAGTCCACGTCGGCAACGGTCACGCGCGTGGGCACCTCGCCTGGCTGCGCATGTGGTGACTTTGGCGGGTACTTGAGCCAATCCGGCTGTGGATTAAAAAACTCCTTGATGTTCCGGTCCGGCAGCGCAGCCGTTGCCACGCAAGTCGAGGCTTTGCCGAACCGGGAATTGAGTTCGGGGATCAGGCTGGTGGGGAATGGCTCCTGGACATACACCTTGTCGGTGCCGGGTTGCGTGATCGAGCCCGAGCACACGAACGGCGCCACCGCCGCATCCGTGAAGTTGGCGGCATCGACGCCGCTTCCCGAGTCGGGAAAATCGACCGGGTTGACCAGGAAACTGCGGGCCGGTCCCGGCTCCGGGTTCAGGTTGAGGAGGTTGTACGTGACGCCGCGGCGAAAGCCGTGTTCCACCAGCTCATCGATACCGGCTGACACCGGGCGTGCCGCATAGCGGCTTTCACTGAGTGCGCACACGGCAAGGGGCAGCATCTGCGCCAGGACCGGACCGGCGACCGAAGCTACGGAGGCCAGCCGGACCTCCCGTTCGCTGTTAAATGGAAAATAGCGCGTGATGGTCGCCATGGTCAGGTCGAGCAGGCCGGCGTCCACCCTTGCGTAGCGGTACAGCCTGATCTCCTCGGTGGCCAGGCCCAGCACGTAGTCCGCACTCTGCCACGGTCCGTCCGCACTGGTACCGAAGGTGAGCGCCGCGTCGTCCCAACTGGCTGACTGCTCGGCCGCCCAGCTGTTGCGGTCCACGCTGTCCTGCGCCGCGTCGATGGCGTTCTCCACGCCGTCTGCCGAGCCGTCAAGCTGGTGGGCAGCAGCCACGGCAGCCGCGTTGGCGAAATTCTTCATGTCGCCATGACGTTCGTAAACGAAGGCGATATCGATGGCCAGTCCGGCCAGCGCCAGGATCACGACCAGCAGCACGGCAAACAGGATGGCAAACACCCCGCGCTGCGCGGCTGGCTGGCGCGGTTTCATTTTTCGCTTCCCATGTCCGGCGCGTAGGCCTTGCCGGACTCCTTGGCGCCGAACGACTTCTCATAGCGCTCCTGCGCCTGGCGCGCGGCACGGCCATCGAGCCCGGTTACCGGCTCCGGGTTCGTGGCCCCGCCATGGTTGATGACCTGCGCTGCCAGTGCAGTGCGCACGGCAGCGGTGGACGCATCGTCCGATTTCATCAGTTCGGTGGTACAGGCTGAAAGGGCCAGGCAGGCTGCACAGGCAAGCAGGTTTCTCATCGCAGGCTCCTATTTCAGTTCGAATCCGCTGGGGCTGGACGTGGTGGTGCCGGAAGATGTTGGCGCCGCGCTTGCCTCCGGTCGTCCGACCTTCCCACCGAGCAGCACTGCAGCACGGCTGGGCACGGCAACGGCATCGGTCGGCAGTGGTACCGCCCCGCTCACCGGCTTGACCAGGCGGGCGGTGACGACGAATATCAGTTCCGTCTTGTCCTGCTGGTAGTCCACGCTGCGGAACAACGCACCAAGGATCGGCACTTCGCCCAGCGCAGGTATACCGTTGAAGTTGTTGATGAGATTGTTCTTGAGCAGGCCACCGATCACGAAACTCTGGCCATCCATCAGCTGCAAGGTGGTGCTGGCACGGCGCCGGGTGATCAGTGGCAGGATGGCATTGCCGGTCACGCCCACCGCGCTGATGCCCAGGCCTTCGCGGGACACTTCCGATACCTCGGGCGATACCTTCAGGTTGATGCGGCCGCCCGCCATTACGGTAGGCAGGAATCGCAGCCCGACCCCGAAGTCCTTTTCTTCCAGCGTAATCCGGTCATTTTGCTGGGCTACCGGAATCAGGATGCTGCCACCGGCGAGGAAGCTGCCCTCCTGCCCGCTTAATGCCATGATGGTCGGCTCGGCCAGCATGCGCACCAGCGAATCCTGTTTCTGTGCTCCGGCGGTAATGCGGTCCGTGTCGTTGCGCTTCTGGAGGTCGAGGAAACCGTTGGTCTTGCCGCTCAAGAAATTGGCGGCCAGCGTCGCGGCCCAGCTTCCGGACGAAAAGCTGAACGATGCATTGCCTTCAAGCCGCTCCAGCAAGGTCTTCGACACCTCGGCGATCTTCACTTCGATCATGACCTGCTGCGGTGCACGCACATTCAAAAGATTGATCACCCGTGCTTCCGGTTTCGCTGCGGAGGCTGGAGCGGCACGGTTGGCAGCGTCTTCTGCGTCCTTGTGCAGCAGCGACTGGACCGGCTTGCGGACGAAGGCGGTCGCCAGTTCGCCCGCGCGCACCACGGCGGCGCCGTCCTGCACCGTTCCCATCAGCACTACCGAGTCTGCTGCGGACGAGACCTGGATTTCCCTCTCTTCCGGCAGCGCCAGCGCGAGCGCGGACTGCAGGCCGGAAGCATCCAGTCCCACCGCGATGTCGACCACTGTGCACGCACCGCTGCGGCCCTGCACGATCATGTTGGTGGCGCCAATGTCGACCCCTACCACATACATCGTGTCCGGTGCGACCAGCATCGCCTGCACCACCTGGGGATTGCCGACGCTGCGGTTGACCGCGCCCTCGGGCAGGCGCACCAGCGTGGATTTCCCTAACTGCAGCGACAGGCGCAAAGGGGGCGCGGCAGTGGAGGCGCAACGGGGACCCGCATCCAGGCGCGCTTGCGGCTGCGCCTTGGCGCCGGAACGGGCCGTTTCGCGTGCGGGAGCGGAACGGGCCTGGGTGGCGCAGCACAGCAAAGCTGCCGCCGTCAGAAGTACGATGGAAGGCTTCATTAGAAACACTCCTTCGAGGTGCGGGTTCCACTGATCACGCCGACGCAGTCGCGTGGCTGCGGACCTGCCAGTTTGATGGCGCGCGCGGGCGCCGCGCGCGGTGCCGGCGGCGCTGGCGGCGGCTCCGCTTCCGCAAGCAGGGTGCCCTTGGTGGCGCCGCCGGTTCCGGCCGGGCGCGGGTCGACCTGGTTACGCAGCACCAGCGACAGCGTGCCGACGCTGCGCGCGAGGTCGAGCGCCTCGGCCTGTTCAGGAGTGACTTCGAGGGTGACGGCGTTGACCACCTTGGGTTTTGTTTCGTCGCGTTCCACCTCCTGCGCTACAGCCAGCACCAGGATCCGCTCCAGCACGATTTTCGAGATGTCCTGGTTCTTGCGCGCCTGCCGGGCATCCGCAGCCGGATGCTCGCGCTCGGTGTGAACAATGATATCGACGTAATTTCCGGGCAACGCGAACCCCGCCACCCCGACCACGTCGTTGACCCGCACCGTGATGGCGCGCCTGCCCTCCGCAATCAGGGCGGACAGGCCGCCCAGCGTTCCGACCGGTGCCAGCTTCGCCTCGACCAGCGGCTCGCCTTTCACCACGCTGGTCTTGAGCACGCGACCGGTCAGCTTGGCCGGATCGGTGAACGCGCCCTGGGGAGTGCTGGCCGCCGGCCACTCGGCCAGCCTGATCATGTCCGGCGCGATGCGCTGGCCCAGGCTCACATCGGCCACGGCGAGCGCAATCTGTGTGGTTTTCTTGCCGGGCTGGTCGAGCAGCCAGATCGATGCCAGCGCCGTGGCCCCGAGTCCCAATATGACCGCGACTGTCATCATCCAGATGGCGCGCTTGTTCTGCATGGCTTAGCCCTCCGCAAGGATTGGTGCCGCAAAAATGCTGGTCCAGGCTTGTTCCAGCGCAGCGATGCACAGCCGCGGCGCCAACCCGGCATAACTGGAAAATTCGGTGATGCGGACCAGCAGCTCACGGGGATAGCTGGCCAGCAAGGGCTTGTTCCAGGCCGCGTGGAGCTTGCCGACCAGGTGATCCAGCAGCGCGTCGTCGCAGGCCATGCCGAAGGCACGACACTGCTGCCGGAACAGCTGCCGATAGGCCGCAACCGGAAGTGCGCCGACGTGGGCCTTGTAATCGATGCGACGCATCTGGGCGTCATCCAGCAGGGTGCGTAAGTCGATGTTGGTGGCGAACAGCATCATGGCGTCGAACGGTATGCTGAGCTTATGGCTGCCGTGCAGCGCAACGCGGTCGAACCCTGCTTCCAGCGCGCACGCGAGCCGGTTGAGGATGTCGCTGCCGCCTCCGCGCTGCCTGCCCAGGTCGTCCACCACCAGCATCCCGCCGTTCGCCTGGACCTGGACCGGTGCGTGCAGGATCCCGCTGGCATGGTCGAGGCGCATTTCCAGCGCGGCTTCTTCCAGCTGGGCCCCGACCATGACCACGGGCCGCTGGCACATCGTCCAGCGGCTGTCGATGCTGCGCCGCTCCGCCTGCTGGCGCAGCTGCACCGGCGAGGGGGCAATGTGGACTGCCGGATCAAACAACTGGACGATCTGCTGTTCGACTACCAGCGCGTAGGGCACCGCGATGATGCCCGGCTGGAGCCGTCCCAGCTTGCGCGCCAGCGTAGTCTTGCCGCTGCCGGGCGCTCCGTGCAGCAGCAGCGAGCGGCCGGCGTGCATGGCGGCGCCAATCGTGTTGCGCACGTCCGCAGGCAGGCAGTCATCCGCGAAGGCAGCCTCCATGTCCGCCGCGGAGATCCGGTCGGCAGCGTGCTTTCGCGCCGATTGCCGGGCAAGCACGTCGGCATAGGCCTGCAGGGTGACCGGGGCGGGACCAACGTAGCGGTTGACCGCCATGCAGTCGGCCGCATGCTGCCGGCCACTCATCGTCAACTGGTACTGGACATCCAGATCGGTGTCGCCGCGCCAGGCATTCTCGACCAGCCGGTCGGCCTGCATCGATTCCAGCACTTCGCGCAGTACGCTGGCCGGCAGGCGCAGCTGTGCGCTCAGCCCGGAAAGATGGGTCTTGCCGTGCTGGCTGATCGACTTGGTGACCAGGTCCACCACCAGGCGCTGCTCCAGTCCGGTCTCGCGCAACGTCTTTGGCTGTGCCGGCAGGCGCGACGATTCGGGATGGCGGCGCGCGACCGAACCCGGCACATCGAGCAACATCTGAGCCTCCATCTTCGCTCTCCCGAAATAGTTGTTCTGGGAAAATCGATTCTATAGAGCATTACGTGTGACTATTTGACGGCAGACAACACCTCCTCAGGCAGGCTTTACGGTAAACGCCAGCACGGCCAGCGTGCCGATCGCAATCGACGGCGCATATGGCATGGTGCTGTGACGGTTCGCCCGTGGCGCGGTCAGGAACCCGAGCGAAACGGCGCCGCCCGCGATACATGTGGCCAGCGCGATCTGCAATGCCAGCACCGGTCCCGCGAATGTGCCGACCGCGGCCATCAACTTGACATCGCCGGCGCCCATGCCATGGGCCAGGTACAGGGGAAGGAACAGCAGCAGGCCGGTTGCCAATCCCGCCAACGGATACCAGGGTGGCGATCCGGCAAGGAGATGGGCCCCCAACGCACACAACAGCGCCAGCCCGATGAACCGGTTGGGAATGGTGCGTTCCGCAAGGTCGCGACCGGCAGCCAGTAACACGAGCGCGGAAAGAAGAATGAGCGGGAGCGGGAACATGGGGTCGACCGGTTAGCCGGAATGGCTTTCCGGAACGGCCCACCGTCCCGGAAAGCAGCCGCAGGCTAGCGCTTTGGGCTTAAGATGCTTGCAGCTCGGTCAGGATGCTGGTGAACTTGGTCACCAGCTCGGCGCCGATGTCGCCGGTCAGCCCGACCACCACGACTGCAATCAGCGCTGCGATGAGCCCGTACTCGATGTAGGTCACGCCTTTTTCATCGCGGGCAAATTTTTTGATGAAGCTGGCAATCTTAAGCATGATGCACCTCCATATGGTGGATTAAGGAACCCTGGCCTGCCCAACCATCTGCTCACTCATGCGGGCCATTGGGAGCACTATAGATTTCCTTGAAGCATCTCGTATTGACTGACGCCAACCGTACCAGAGAGAAAAGCGTAAATGCGTTGTCGTCGAGATAATTATCTTCTTGCAAATTATTCCCGCCATGACTTGGCGCATAAGCGGACTCATCTATGTTTGGCGTCAAGGCGCAACACAGCCGAGTTGCCGAAATTGCAAAAACGGATTATGCTGCACAGCTATTCCTTGAATGGCTCATTCCGTACAGAAACTGCAGCCCGACCGTCAGCACGCGACATGGATTCCCTTCTGAAGCACATGGTGGACATGACCGGCCACCGCGATCACACCCGGCTCGACTTGTCGGTAGTAGCGGCGGTGCAGGAACTCGCCGGCGCGCGCCAGACCCGGGTGCTGACCATCGCCACCGTGCGCGGCCAGAAGTTCGTGCGGCCGCGCGCCTTCGTCGACCGCGACACGCCGGCCCGGATCGAGGACAACATCGAGGGACTGGGCGAACCGATTGGCCGCTATCCGGCGCTGGAAGCCTGCCTGGCGCGCCACGAGGCAAGCGCCGAGCAGCCCGACGGCCACGGTTGCCTGCTGCTGTGGCTGCCGATCTGGATCGGCGACAAGGCCGATACCTGCCTGGAAATCCTGCATTGCGCGCCCTACAGTGCCGATACCGCCCAGGTGATCAGCGGCGTGGTCAGCGTGTACCGCAATTTCCAGAACCTGCTCGACTACAGCGAGCGCGATTCGCTCACCGGCCTGCTGAACCGCAAGACCTTCGACGACCAGCTGGCCAAGATCATGGGCGAGAGCTGCCGCGCACAGGTGCCGCCCGGCCTGGAGGAACGGCGCCAACCGTGCGCCGAGCAGAAGCAGTGGCTGGCGGTGGTGGACGTGGACCACTTCAAGAACGTCAACGACCGCTTCGGCCACCTGTACGGCGACGAGGTGCTGATCCTGATCGCCAACCTGCTGCAGTCCTCGTTCCGTTCGCACGACCGGGTGTTCCGCTTCGGCGGCGAGGAGTTCGTGGTGCTGCTGCGTTCGACCACGCTGGAGAACACCCGCAAGATCATCGAGCGCTTCCGCAGCACGGTGGCGGCGCATGATTTCCCGCAGGTGGGACAGGTGACGGTCAGTGTGGGATTCGTGGCGCTCAATTCCTACGAGCCGCCAGTGGTGATCCTGGGCCGCGCCGACCAGGCGCTGTACTATGCCAAGACCCATGGCCGCAACCAGGCCTGCCACTACGACGAGCTGGTCCGGGAGGGCCTGCTGCAGACGGTGTCGTCGAACGACACCGCCGAATTCTTCTAAACCCTATTCGCCTGCGATCTGCAGGAAGCGCATCGGATCGACATTCCACTTGTCGGGCGACTCGTGGCTCACGATACGGTCCGCGCCGCCGTGGCCGAACGGTTTTGACAGGTCGATCGAGGTCGGCGTGATGTAGGCCCTGCGGCCGGTGTGGAAGAACACGTTGATCTTCGGTTCCAGCAGGCGCGTCTCGTGCGGCTCGGTGACCACGCCCAGGCGGCCCGATTCGAGCAGCACCAGCGTCCCGACCGGGTAGATGCCGACGCAGCGGATGAACTCCTGCGCCAGCGTCGGGTTGAAGTGGAATTTGCTCCACTCGAAAATCTTGCGCAGCGCGTCGGCCGCCGGCATGCCCTTGTGGTAGCAGCGGTCCGAGGTCAGCGCATCGTACACATCCACGATCGCGGCCATCTGCGCCAGTTCGCTGATCGCCTCGCCGGCCTGGCGGTCTGGATAGCCGGTACCGTCGCAGCGTTCGTGGTGGTGCAGCGTGATGTCGAGCGGGATCGGCCCGATTTCCGGCGACTTGAGCAGGATCTCGTAGCCGTCGCGCGGGTGGCGCCGGATGATGTCGAATTCCTCGTCGGTCAGGCGGCCCGGCTTGTTCAGCACACGGTCCGGCACCTTCGCCTTGCCGATGTCGTGCAGCAGCCCGCCAAGGCCGGCCTGGTAGGTGGTGTCCGCATCCATGCCGCGCGAACGGCAGAACGCCACCAGCAGCGTACAGACGGCCACCGAATGCAGGAAGGTGTAGTCGTCGGCATTCTTGATGCGCAGCAGGCCGACCAGCGCGCCCGGATTCCTCAGGATCGAGCCGGTGATGTTCTCGACCATGTCGCCGACCTGCTCCACCTGCACCGCGCGCCCCAGCCGGGCATCCTGCATCACCGATCGGACCAGGCCCGCAGCCTGGTTGCGCACGGTTGCCGCGCGCTGCAGTTCCGCGCCCAGCGACACCCGCTGCACCGGCGCCGGGCTGCTGTTGGCCAGCTCGGCGATCTGCAACTCGGTCGCGGCCTGCGCCTCGGCCAGCGTGGGTGCATGCTGCACATCGAGCCCGCGCGATGCGTCGATCACGACTTCCCGGATGCCGTGCTGGACCATCTTGCGGATCTCGTCCTCGCTGCAGATCAGGAAACGGTTGCGCGCGAACGGATGGGACATCCAGCCGGCATTCAGGTCGTGGATGTACATACCGACGCGCAGTTGCGAGGAGTCGACTTTCTTGAGCATGACAAGGTCCGGCTGTGTTCTAATGCGGAGCAATCGGATGAGTACCCGACAGTATAACTAGAGAGTTGATATCTCGTCAGCCTTTTTGTTATCTGGATGCAATAAATATCTACTGCCGGAAACTGTTTGATGGAATTTCGCCAGCTTCGCTACTTTGTCTCGATCGTCGACCACGGCTCCCTGTCGCGCGCTGCCGGGGTGCTGCACGTGGCGCAGCCGGCGCTGACCCAGCAGCTGCGCCAGCTGGAAGACGAGCTGGGAGCGCGCCTGCTGCACCGCTCTGCGCAGGGCGTGGCATGCACTGACGCCGGCAAGGTGTTCTATGAGCATGCACAGGCGATCCTGAAACAGCTGGCCGACGCCCGCGCCGCCGTGGTGCAGTCCAGCACCCGGCCGTCCGGGGCGGTCACCCTTGGCCTTCCGCACAGTATTTCCGGCGCGCTGGAACTGCCGCTGCTGCTCGCGGCGCGCGCGCAGTACCCGGAAATCACCCTGCAGCTGACCGAGGAAATCTCCGGAAACCTGACCGAACAGCTCAAGTCGGGCCGCATCAACCTGGCCGTGCTGTTCGACGACGGCCAGCTTGGCCAGTTCGAAGTGGCCCCGCTGGTCGAGGAACAGATGATGTTCGTGTGCCGCGCCGGCTCCGCCTTCGCGCCCGCCCCGGGTGCGGTGACGCTGGCGCAGGCGGTGGCCGGGCCGCTGGTCCTGCCCGCGCAGCAGCAGGGAGTGCGCCCGCGCATCGAAGCGGTCGCGCGCGCCAGCGGCCTCCAGCTGGGCACGGTCATCGAGATCAACTCGATCGCGATCCTTAAGTCCGCCCTGCTGGCCGACATGGGCGCAACCATCCTGCCGGTGGCGCCGGTGCAGCCCGAAGTGCAGTCCGGCGCGCTGGAAGCGCACCCGCTGCGCGACCCGGCCATTACCCGCGCCGTGGTGCTGTGCGCCTCCCGCAACATCCCGCTGACCAATGCAGCGGCCGCGATCCGCCGGCTCGCCATCGCGGTCGCCCACGATTTGTGCACATCGGGCAGCTGGCCCGGCGCCAAGCCATCGGTTTGACTTATACCCCCATCGTCATTGCCTATCACGGTCTTATACGTAGCTGCGTAAAATAGCGGCCATCCTGCCCCGGGGGAGTCTCCCCCGCGGCCGCACACAAAATCCCCTCGGAGACATCCCCATGCAGCTCGACACCGCGTCGCGCCTGACCACGGTCACGCTTGACGATAAATACACGGCCACTTCCGGCGCCATTTTCCTGTCCGGCATCCAGGCGCTGGTGCGCCTGCCCATGATGCAGCGCGAGCGCGACAAGGCCGCCGGGCTGGACACCGCCGGCTTCATTTCAGGCTACCGCGGGTCCCCGCTGGGCGGCCTGGACGAGAACCTGTGGAAGGCCAAGGGCCACCTGGAAGCGAACCATATCCAGTTCGTCCCGGGCGTGAACGAGGACCTGGCCGCGACCGCAGTGTGGGGCACCCAGACCGTGGACCTGATCGGCCCGGCCAAATACGACGGCGTGTTCGCCATGTGGTACGGCAAAGGCCCGGGCGTGGACCGCTGCGGCGACGTCTTCAAGCACATGAACCACGCCGGCACGGCCAGGCACGGCGGCGTGCTGCTGGTGGCCGGCGACGACCACGGCGCGTATTCGTCCACGCTGCCGCACCAGTCCGACCACATCTTCTCTGCCTGCATGATCCCGGTGCTCTACCCCTGCAATGTGCAGGAATACCTGGACCTGGGCGTGCATGGCTGGGCGATGTCGCGCTTCTCCGGCTGCGCGGTGGCGTTCAAGGCGCTGGCCGACACGGTCGAATCCTCCGCCTCGGTGGACGCCGACCCGCATCGCGTGCAGGTGAAGATCCCGCAGGACTTCCAGATGCCGGAAGGCGGCCTGAATACGCGGCTGTCGTCCGATCCGCTCGGCCTGCAGGCGCGCAAGCAGGAAGCGCTGATGCAGGACTACAAGATCTACGCCGCGCTGGCCTATGCGCGCGAGAACAAGCTGAATCGCGTCACGATCGACAGCCCGGACGCCAAACTGGGCATCATCGCCTCCGGCAAATCCTACCTGGACGTACTGGAAGCGCTGGAAGACCTGGGCATCGACGAAGCGATGGCGGCAAGGATCGGCCTGCGCCTGTTCAAGGTGGCGATGATCTGGCCGCTGGAACCGGACGGCGTGCGCGAATTCGCCCAGGGCCTGGACGAGATCCTGGTAGTGGAAGAGAAGCGCCAGGTCGTCGAGTACCAGCTCAAGGAACAGCTGTACAACTGGCGCGACGACGTCCGCCCGCACGTGGTCGGCAAGTTCGACGACAAGGGCGAATGGGTCGCGCCGCGCGGTGAGTGGCTGCTGCCGCCCAAGGCCGACTTCTCGGTGTCGCAGGTCGCACGCGTGATCGCCGCCCGCATCGAAAAACTGGTGACCGACGAGGCGACCCGCGCACAGATCAAAACACGCCTGGCCTTCCTCGACGCCAAGGATGCCGTGCTGCAGAAGGCGATCGGCACGCCGTTCCGCCCGGCGTTCTACTGCTCCGGCTGCCCGCACAACACCTCGACCAAGGTCCCGGAAGGCTCGTTCGCGCTGGCCGGCATCGGTTGCCACGTCATGGCGACCTCGATCTACCCCGAGATGAACAAGCTGACCACGCACATGGGCGGCGAAGGCACGCCGTGGATCGGCCAGCAGGCGTTCTCGAAGGTGCCGCACGTGTTCCAGAACCTGGGCGACGGCACCTACTTCCACTCCGGTTACCTGGCGATCCGCGCGGCAGTGGCGGCCCGGGTCAACATCACCTACAAGATCCTCTACAACGACGCGGTCGCGATGACCGGCGGCCAGCCGGTGGACGGCACCACCTCGGTTCCGCACATCGCGCAGCAGATGGCCGCGGAAGGCATCCAGCGCATCGCACTCGTCACCGAGGACCTGTCGCGCTACGAAGACCGCTCCGCCCTGCCCTCCATCGTCACCCTGCACGACCGCAAGGACATGGACGCGGTCCAGCGCGAACTGCGCGAGCTGAAAGGCGTCAGCGTCATCATTTATGACCAGACCTGCGCGGCCGAGAAGCGCCGCCGCCGCAAGAAGGGCCAGTTCGCCGATCCGGCAAAGCGCATGGTGATCAACGAAGCCGTGTGCGAAGGCTGCGGCGACTGCGGCATCCAGTCCAACTGCGTCTCGATCCTGCCGAAGGAAACCGAGTTCGGGCGCAAGCGCACGATCGACCAGAGCTCCTGCAACAAGGACTACTCCTGCGTGAAGGGCTTCTGCCCGTCGTTCGTGACGGTGGAAGGCGGCTCGCTGAAGAAGTCGAAGACCGGCATCGAGAAAAAAGGCGAGGACGACGGCTGGGGTGAACTGCCTGCGCCAGTCCTGCCTGCGATCACGCAGCCGTACAACATCCTCATCAACGGTATCGGCGGCACCGGCGTGATCACGGTCGGCGCGCTGATGGGCATGGCGGCGCACCTGCAGGGCATGGGCGCATCGGTGCTGGACATGACCGGCATGTCGCAGAAAAACGGCTCGGTGACCTCGCACGTCAAGCTGGCCAACAAGCCGGACGACCTGCGCGCGCAGCGCATCGCCACCGGCGAGGCCGACCTGGTGCTGGGCTGCGACATGCTCACCACCGGCGCGCAGGACGCGATCTCCAAGATGAGCCCCGCGCGCACCGCCGTCGTGGTCAACCTGCACGAACAGCCGCCTGGCACCTTCGCGCAGAACGCCGACTGGCAGTACCCGGCCAGCGAGGTGAAGGCGCTGATCCTGGAATCGGTGGGCGGCGAGGCCGCGCACCACGCCGACTTCCTCGACGCGACCAAACTGGCGACCGCGCTGATGGGCGACTCCATCGCGGCCAACCTGTTCATGATGGGCTACGCGTGGCAGAAGGGCCTGATCCCGCTGTCGGAAGCTGCGCTGCTGCGCGCAATCGAGCTGAATGGCGTGGCGGTTGCGGCCAACAAGCGCAGCTTCCTGTGGGGCCGCCGCGCCGCGGTGGACATGAAGCGCGTGGAACGCGTGGCGACGCCAACGCAGGCGATCGTGGTGCAGATGCCGCAATCGCTCGACTCGCTGGTGCGTAGCCGCGTCGAGCACCTGACC
>DASWYE010000180.1:0-1975 GCA_036405115.1 Telluria sp.
GATTCGCGCTTCTACGGTCTCAGGGCGGCCCTTTGGAGGGTGAACCTCTACGCTTGTTAAAGATCGGGGGACGGTCCCCAAGGGGACAGTCCCCGTTCCGCTGGCTTATAATGGAGGGTATTCCACGCTTTATCCCCACACCATGCAAACCGTTAGCCAATACGTCAACATCGCGGCGTACAAATTCATCACGATCGAAGATACCGAGGCGCTGCGCCCGCAATACCAGGAAAAGTGCAACGCGCTGGGGCTGCGCGGCACGGTGCTGCTGACGCCGGAAGGCATCAACATGTTCCTGTCCGGGACGCGCGAAAACATCGACAGCTACCTCGCATGGGTGCGCGCCGATGCGCGCTTCGCCGACCTGGAATGGAAGGAAAGCCTGTCGGCGGAGCAGTCGCACAAACGCATGCTGGTGAAGATCAAGAAAGAGATCATCACGATGCGCATGCCGCTCATCAAGCCGGAGCTGGGCCGCGCCCCGTCGGTCGATCCGAAGACGCTCAAGCGCTGGCTGGACCAGGGCCATGACGACGCCGGCAAGCCGGTGGTGATGGTCGAGACGCGCAACGACTTCGAAGTCGATGTCGGCACCTTCACCAACACGGTCGACTATCGCATCAAGAAGTTCACTGAATTCCCGGAAGTGATCGAGAAGCACCGCGAAGACTTCGAGGGCAAGACCGTGGTGACCTTCTGCACCGGCGGCATCCGCTGCGAAAAGGCGGCGATCCACATGCAGAACGTCGGTTACGAAAACGTGTACCAGCTTGAAGGCGGCATCCTGAAGTATTTCGAGGAAGTGGGCGGCGACCACTACACGGGCGACTGCTTCGTGTTCGACTACCGCACCGCGCTCAACCCGAAGCTGGAGCCGACCGAGACGGTGCAGTGCTTCGCGTGCCGCGCGGTGGTGACGCCGCGCGAGCAGCTGTCGCCACAGTACGTGTATGGCAAGAGCTGCCCGCACTGCGCCAACAGCGCCGCTGCCGCCTGAGCACGCCTCGTCATCCCCGCGAACGCGGGGACCCATGCTGAGCCGGCCGCTGCCTCCAACGCATCACCAACCACCGTCATCCCCGCGAACGCGGGGACCCATGCTGAGCAAGCAAGGATGAGTGTGCCTGCAACTTCGGGACTTCAGTATGGGTCCCCGCGTGCGCGGGGATGACATGCAGGAGCGGCGGGACTTCAGTATGGGTCCCCGCGTGCGCGGGGATGACATGCAGGAGTGGCGGGACTTCAGTATGGGTCCCCGCGTGAGCGGGGATGACATGCAGGAGTGGCAGGACGTCAGCAGGGGTCCCCGCGTGCGCGGGGATGACGGTTAGTGCAGCGGGACGCCGGCGGAGGCGGGCTGGCCTGCGGATGTGATCCAGGACGGCCATGCGTCCACCGGCCACTCGGCTTTGCGGTACTGGTCGTGCAGGATGCCGAGCCATTGCCGCAGCGCTTGCGCCTCGAACCCGATCCGGTAGCCAGCTTCGTCCGACGGCCCGCCCGCCTTGAAGGCCAGGCCCAGCGCGTTGTCGCCGGTGGTCACATCGACCGCCTGCACCAGCATCGAACTGTCATCCTGTGCGCGCACCGACGGCAGCGGCGCCAGCGCCTCGCGCGCCGCCTGCTGTGCAAACTCCTGCATCACCTCGGCGTGGGCGCCCTCGCCCGCCTGCTGGCCGAGCCAGTTCAGCAACAACGGCAAGAGACGGTCCGCCAGCCGGCGTGTCAGCCACAGCTGGACCAGCGCACCGTCCTCGCACGCCCCCGACAAGCGCACACGGTCTTCCGTTTCGACGTATTCGGTCGTGAGGCGCTGCAGTTGCTGCATCAGCGGAAGTTGGTGGCAACGTCGTGCACGTCGGCGCCGGACAAGGTACCGGCCGCCGCGCGCAGCCGCAAGGTGCTGAGCAGGTAGTTGTAGCGCGCCTGCGCCAGGTCGCGCTCGGCCATGTACGCCTGTTCCTGCGCATCGAGC
>DASWYE010000181.1:0-8524 GCA_036405115.1 Telluria sp.
CAGCATGGCGCCGGCGCAGACAGCTGCGGCAAGGAAAGCCTTCACGAGTTTCATTTTCACACTCCATTCGATGAAGTTCGTGGTCGCACGATTGCAGGCCACGGGAACGAGTCCTGAAAATGAATGTAGCTGCCAAATTGATAAGATTACAAAATAAATATCAAACAAACGCGGTATTGCTGGCCCGGGTTCGCCGGCGCGACATCGCAGCCCCCACCACCAGCAGCCCCGCAACCAGCAAAGTGGCCGAAGCGGGCTCGGGGACGGCGCTGATGGTGAAGACTTCCATCGCATACAGCGTCATCATGGAAGGCAGCGGCGCCGGGACACTGCCATCGATCATGCTCAGGCCCTGCATCGCAGGGTCACCGTAGGTCGCCAGCCAGGAATACGCGTTCTGGAGGTCACCAGTCACCCACAAGTCCCCGCCTTCCCCGAATGCCGGCCCCAGCAACGCGCTGTTCCAGGTCTGCTTTGCGCCCTGGCTTGGCAGGATATAGGTGGCCGGTACCTGGTGGAAGACGGAGCCATTTGTGAGGTTGAAGATGAAAGCCACGCGATCCTCGTCGTCCGGGGTCTCATGCCAATGCTCCAGCGAGTCCCAGCTCTGCGGGTTGTACCCGCCGACCAGCCACTGGTCGGTACCGTTGCCGACCAGCATGAGCGAAAACGTCTCGCCCAGGTTGTCAGCGGCCGCGTGGAAGTCGGCCGAGTCCATGCCCGGTTGCAACGTGAACACGTTGTTGAGGTTGACGCTACCGTGGCCCAGCCATGACTCGAGCTGCCCGTGTTGTGCAGGTGAGAGCAAGGCGGAACCCCCGCTGATCGTTCCTGCCTGGGCCACGGGCAAGAAACCCGCCGCGGAAAATGCGATTGCGCAGAGCGCCTTGGACACGACGGATTTCATGTTGCACACCTTGGTCGAGGATGGGTCTGGATTGATTCTAGAACAGATCGATCCGCGCACTATTCAGGCGCTGCAATTTTTCTCAAGGTGACGTTTTTTTGTTGAGCGTTCGCAGGAACGGGAAATAAAAAAAGGGACGGCCCTTGCGGGCCGTCCCCTCTTACCGGCGTACGATTTCAGGCGCGCTTGTAGATGTCCTCGAATCGGACGATGTCGTCTTCGCCAAGGTAGCTGCCGGACTGCACTTCGATGATGTGCAGCGGCACCTTGCCCGGGTTTTCCAGGCGGTGGTTCATGCCGATCGGGATGTAGGTCGATTCGTTCTCGGCCAGCAGGCTGACCTTTTCGCCACAGGTCACGCGCGCGGTGCCGGAGACGACCACCCAGTGCTCGGCACGGTGGTGGTGCATCTGCAGCGACAGCTTTTCGCCCGGCTTGACGCAGATGCGCTTGACCTGGAAGCGCTCGCCCGCGTCCATGCCTTCGTACCAGCCCCAGGGACGGTGCACGCGGGTGTGGTGCAGGTGCTCGGTGCGCTCCTTCGACTTGAGGTGGTCGACGATCTGCTTGACGCGCTGGACCTGGTCCTTGTGCGCGACCAGCACGGCGTCGCCGGTTTCCACCACCACCAGGTCGTCGACTCCGACGACGGCAACAATACGGCTCTCGGCGCGCACCAGCGAATTCTTTACGCCATCCAGGTAGACGTCGCCGCGGCATACGTTGCCGTCGCCGTCACCGTCCTGCACTTCCCACAGCGCCGACCAGGAACCGACGTCGCTCCAGCCGATGTCGGCCGGGACCACCACCGCGTGGCTGGTCTTTTCCATCACGGCGTAGTCGATCGAATCGGACGGGCAGTCGGAGAAGGTGGCTTCATCCAGGCGGCAGAAGTCCAGGTCGCGGTAGCCCTTCTGCACTGCCGCTTCGGCGGCGCTGGCGATGGCCGGCTGCAGTTTGGCCAGTTCGTCGAGGTAGCGCTGGGCGCGGAACAGGAACATGCCGCTGTTCCAGTAGTAGCCGCCCTCGGCCAGGAATTTCTCCGCCGTTTCGCGGTTCGGCTTCTCGACGAAGCGCGCGACGCGGTAGCAGCCCTCGCAGTCATCCATGGCGGCGCCGCGGTTGATGTAGCCATAGCCGGTTTCAGGCGCCTGTGGGACGATGCCGAAGGTGGCCAGGCCGCCCTCCTTCACCATCACCATCGCGCGGTCGACGGCGGACTTGAACGCGGCATTGTCGGTGATCACGTGGTCGGCCGGCAGCACCAGCATCACGGCCTCCGGATCGATCGCCTTCAGGTAGTTGGCGGCGGCAGCGACCGCGGGCGCGGTGTTGCGGCCGATCGGCTCGAGCAGGATGCCAAGCGGCTTGACGTCGATCGCGCGCAGTTGTTCCGCAACGAGGAAGCGGTGCTCGTTGCCGCACACAACCAGCGGCGCCATCAGTTCCGGCCAGTCCGACACGCGCAGCACCGTGTCCTGCAACATCGTCCGGTCCGATACCAGCGGCAGCAGCTGCTTGGGCATCACGGCGCGCGACAGCGGCCAGAGACGGGTACCGGCGCCGCCGGAAAGGATGACTGGGTAAATTTTCATACGGTCTTTCTGTTATTTTCCTGTGGATTGCATTGCGGCGTAGGACGTATCGCTACGGCGGGTCCGGCGGCGGTCGCGCGCGTTGATCCATTCATCCGAGATGCACTCGGACGCATGCTTCATTTCGCCGCGTCGGTCGACACTATATTCCTTAAACACAATCATTTCATTTAATGCAACATCTTGCAACACTCTTGTGTACTCGAACAGCACGCTGCGCACGATTTCGGCGCCAGCGCAGATGTGGCTGCCGTGTCCGATCCAGGTCGGGCCGACGATTTTAACGCCTGATTCGATCTTGCAGCCTGATCCGATGTACACCGGGCCTTCGATGGTGGTTCCTTCCCAGTCGATGTTCGTGTTCAGGCCGACCCACAGGCCCTGCTCGATCTGGGTGCCGGGCACCTTCATGTGCGCGACTTCGCCGGTCAGCACGTTCTGCAGCACTTCCCAGTAGTCGGTCACGCTGCCGATGTCGAGCCAGTTGAACGGTCGGCGCTGAGCATAGAACGGCAGGCCGCGCTCGGCCAGCAGCGGGAACAGCTGCGAGCCGATGTCGAACTCCACGCCGGCCGGGATCAGGTCGATCACTTCGGGCTCGAAGATGTAAATACCGGTCGAGATGAAATTGGACTTGGCCACCTCGCGCGACGGTTTCTCCTGGAACTGGGTGATGCGGCCGGAGTCGTCGGTGACCACCACGCCGTACGAGGAGACCTTATCCCAGGGGACTTCGCGCGTGATCACGCTGGCCAGCGCCCCTTTGCGGCGGTGTTCGGCCAGCGCAGCGCCCAGGTCCAGGTCGATCAGGGCGTCGCCGCACAGCACGATCGTGGTCTCGTCGAAGAATCCGCCGAACTCCTGGATCTTCTTGATGCCGCCGGCCGAGCCGATCGGCTGCGGGATCACCTCGCCGCTGTCGAGCGTGTAGCCCTCGAACGAGTAGCCGATCTGGACGCCGAACTGCGAGCCTTCGCCAAAATATTCCTCGATCTTGTCGTGCAGGTAGCTGACGTTGACCATGATCTGCGTGACGCCGTGGTGGGCGAGGTGTTCGATCAGGTACGCCATCACCGGCTTGCCGAGGATCGGGATCATCGGTTTCGGTACGTCGTACGTCAACGGGCGCACCCGTGTGCCCTTGCCTGCCGCCAGAATCATCGCTTTCATGTATCGAACGCCTCCTTGTATGGTTTGCCCTACTTCGGGCTGGACTGCCAGCGCCAGGCGTCGGCGCACATCTGCTCGACGTTGCGTGTTGCGGACCAGCCCAGCTCCTGTCTGGCCAGCTGCGGATCGGCGTAGCAGGTGGCGATGTCGCCCGGACGGCGCGCCACGATTTGATACGGGATGGTCTTGCCGGATGCTTTTTCAAATGCGCGCAGCATCTCCAGCACGCTGTTGGCGCGCCCGGTGCCCAGGTTGTAGGTGAAGATGCCCGCGCCTTTGTTCAGCTTGTCGATCGCCGCCACATGCGCCAGCGCCAGGTCCACCACGTGGATGTAGTCGCGCATGCCGGTGCCGTCCGGGGTCGGATAGTCGCCGCCGTACACCGACAGCTTCTCGCGCCGGCCTTCGGCCACTTGCGCGATGTAGGGCAGCAGGTTGTTGGGGATGCCGTTCGGGTCCTCGCCGATCAGGCCACTCTCGTGCGCGCCGACCGGGTTGAAGTAGCGCAGCAGCGCTATGCGCCAGCTGGCGTCGGACACGAACACGTCGCGCAGGATCTCCTCGATCATCAGCTTGCTGCGGCCGTAGGGATTGGTCGCATGCAGCGGGAAGTCTTCCTTGATCGGCACCGTATGCGGATCGCCATACACGGTGGCAGACGAGGAGAACACCATCGACTTCACGCCGAACTTCTGCATGGTCTCGGAAAGCACGACGCTGCCGGTCACGTTGTTGTCGTAATAGCGCAGCGGCTGATCCACCGATTCGCCCACCGCTTTCAGGCCGGCAAAGTGGATCACGGAATCGACCTTGTGCGCGGCGAACGCGGCTTCCATGGCAGCACGGTCGCGGATGTCGGCCTCGATGAAGTCGAACTCCTTGCCGGTGATCTTGCGAATGCGCCCGCCGACATCGAGCTTGGCATTGGACAGGTTATCGACAACAACCACTTCGTAACCCGCATTGAGCAGTTCTACGCATGTGTGGGAGCCGATGTAGCCAAGGCCGCCCGTCACCAGGATCTTCATGTGTACTCGCTTTCAGTTGTTTGCATGGGAGCCGGGCGAGCTGCGTCGGGTACGCCGAACAGGCGGTCGTATGCGGCCAGCAGCTTCGGCTCCTCATATACCCATTCCAGTTCGTTGATCACGCGGTTGCGGCCGAATTCGCCCATGCGCGCGCGTTCTTCGGGATCGTCCAGCAATTGTGCGATTTTACGCGCCATATCGACCGGATCGTTCTTGTTTGCGTACAGGGAAGCCGCCTGCGCGGAATATTTCCCCTCCACCAGGTCAAACTGGACGATCGGCTTGCCGAGCGCCATGTACTCCATGATCTTGTTCATCGTGGACTTGTCGTTCATGTCGTTGGCCACGTCCGGGTTCACGCACACGTCCGCCGTATTGAGCATCTCCAGCAGGTCCTGGTCCGGCACCCGGCCCGTGAAGGTCACGTAGTCGGCAATCCCGAGGTCCTGCGCCATCTGCTTCATCTGGTCCAGCGAAGTGCCGCCGCCCACCAGGCCGAAGTGCACGTCGGTGCGGCCCATCTCCACGATCAGGTGGCGCGCCGATTGCAGCAGCAGGTCGATGCCTTCCTGCGCGCCCATCACGCCGACGTAGCCGACCAGGTACTGGCGGCCCTTCTTCAGTTCCGGCCTGGGTGGCAGGATGCGCAGGCGGTCCAGCTTGGGGCCGCTGCGCACCACGTAGACCTTGTCCGGGTCCATGCCGCCGCGCTGGATCGCGATGCGCTTGTAGGACTCGTTGGTGGCGATCGACACGTCCGCGGTCTTGAACGACCAGCGCTCGAACAGCACCATCAGCTTGTAGAAGAAGTCGCGGCGGCCGAACTTGGCCTCGTACAGCTCCGGGTTGATGTCGTGGTGGTCGAACAGGAAGCGCTTGCCGAACAGCTTGAAGAAGCCGCCGATCAGGAACAGCAGGTCGGGCGGATTGCAGGCGTGGATGGCATCGAAGCCGCGCTCGCGCAGCACCTTCAGCGCCAGGCGGAAGGTGTGGAACAGGGCGGCCGAATATTCGATCAGGTAGCCCTTGGCCCCTTCTGCTTCCAGCGGCAGGTTGTAGCGGTAGATGTGGATGCCGTCGATGACTTCATACTTCTTCTCGTAGCCCTTGCCGGTCGGGCAGATGATCGAGACCTCGTAGCCATGCGCGTGCAGCGTGGTCGATTCCTGCCACACGCGGCGGTCGAACGGAGACGGAAGGTTCTCGACCAGGACCAGGACGCGCTTTTTACCAGCAGATGCCATCGTACTGTTCTCCGCTCTGTTTCGGGGAAATGCGCACCAGGTCGACGATGGCCTGGCCGTCCTTCAGGCGGTCCGGCACGGCCTTGAATTCTTCCGCGCCGTTGCCGATCACGATGGTCTCGGCGAATTCCAGCACCTCGTCCATGTCCTGCACCATCAGCTTGGAGATGTGCGGGATGCGGTTCAGGATGTAATCCTGGTTGGCGCCGGTCAGCGCGGCCAGGTTGACGTTCTTGTCGTACAGCTTGAGGTCGTAGCCCTTGCCGATCAGGTGCTCGATCACGTCCACCAGCGGCGATTCGCGCAGGTCGTCGGTGCCGGCCTTGAACGAGAAGCCCAGCACGCCGACCTTCTTCTTGCCCTTGTCCATGATCATCGACAGGCCCTTTTGCACCTGGTGCTGGTTCGAGGGCAGCACGGAATTCAGCAACGGCATCTCCAGGTCCAGCGAGCGCGCCTTGTAGGTCAGCGCGCGCACGTCCTTGGGCAGGCAGGAGCCGCCGAAGGCGAAGCCCGGCTTCATGTAGTACGGCGACAGATTGAGCTTGGTGTCCTGGCAGAAGATCTCCATCACCTTGTGGCCGTCGATGCCGACCGCCTTGCACAGGTTGCCGATTTCGTTGGCGAAGGCGACCTTCACCGCGTGCCAGGCGTTGTCGGTGTACTTGACCATCTCGGCGGTTTCCACGCCGGTGCGGATCATCGGCGCTTCCATCTTCTTGTACAGCTCGACCAGCATCTCGCCCGCCTTGGTGTCGGTCTCGCCGATCACCGTCTTGGGCGGATGGTAGTAGTCATAGACCGCGGTGCCCTCGCGCAGGAATTCGGGGTTGTTGCAGACGCCGAAGTCGACGCCGGCCTTCTTGCCCGATGCCTCTTCCAGCGTCGGGATCACCACGCTGCGCATGGAACCGGGCAGCATGGTGCTGCGCGCCACCACCACGTGGAAGCCTTCCTTGTCGCGCAGCGCGGCGCCGATCTGCTGGCACACCTTGCGCACGTGCGACAGGTCCAGGTTGCCGTTCAGCTGCGATGGCGTGCCCACGCAAATCAGCGACAGTTCCGAGCCGTTGACCGCCTCGCGCACGTCGGTGGTCGCGCGCAGCAGGCCATCCCTGACCGTCTTCGAGATCATCTCGCCGATGTCCTTCTCGATGATCGGGGTCTTGCCCTCGTTGATCAGGTCAACCTTGGTCTGGTTGGGATCCACGCCGATCACGGTGTGGCCGTCCGTTGCCAGGCAGCCGGCGGACACTGCGCCCACATAGCCCAAGCCGAAAATACTGATTTTCACTTTTATTCTCCCTTTTCAGTTGAGGGGTCCGGCGCCGTCGGCGCGGACCGATATGGTGGTAACGACCTGCGTGCCGCCGATGATCCGGCCACGCATGCGCGCAGTCGTGATGGGACGCTTGGAGTCGAACGAGCGCGAGATCCAGCCGCAGGGCGGCTCTTCGCTCGCCGTAACGAGGTCGAATGCGAAGCCGCTGGCGCGGCTCCTGAAGGTGGTGCTCACGCCCGGGCCGCTGACCGTGAAGCCACCGTCAATTAACGACGCGGTGCAGTCTTCACCGATGTGCCAATGTAGCAAAACGTCGTGTTCGGCGATGCACGATAGAAAGTCCGTGACAGTGATGGTCAGCGCGACCTGGTCGAACTCGATACGGCGGCGGTGCGTGACCGGATCGGCCAGCCTCTGGTAGCCATCGTGTTCGCCGTCGAACACCTGGATCGTGGCGCCGGGACGGTGCTCCAGCAGGCGCGCATTCGCCTTGCGCATCCACATGAAGGGACCGGCCATCTCGGACTGGTCGCAGCCGTCCACCGTCACCGTGTTATGCGCGCAGGTGCTGCGGAAGTAGTCGCGCCATTTCTTCTGCGTGTGGTAGGCGTAGGTGCCGGGATCGACCAGCACTTCGGTGCCGCCGACCGACAGCGTGAACGCCAGCGCATCGGCGTGGCCGTGCGCGGCGATTGACAGGTAGCCCAGCGGCGCGCAGTCGACCACCATGCGCACCTCCTGCGGCGTGCCGAAGCGGTGCCCGAGCAGGTAGTAGCCGCCCTGCGGGAAGGCCATCACGGTGCGCTCCGGCTCCGGGCGCAGCTGGGCCCAGGCGCGTTGCCCCTCGTCGCCGAACAGCCACAGGTTCTTGTCATCGAGCTGCCCCGCCTTCTGGCGGAAGTCGCCGCGCTTGAACAGCAGCGCGCAGCTGGCCAGCAGCGAGCGGTAAGGGCAGCAGTTGTCGCCGTAGGCCAGGCGCACCATCTGGGCGTCGTCGGCATCGCCAGTCATCGGAACATGGCCGCCCACGTCCATCATGCTGCTGACGAATTCGGCCAGCTTTTCCAGCCGCGCCAGGAAAGCCCGCGAGAACGATTCGCCCCTGGCGCGTGCGACCACCTGGCACAGCAGCATCATGTCCATCACCTCGTGCTGGTAATAGACGGCCTGCTCCTTGTTCACGCCATCGGCGTGGTTCTGCTCGATCGCCTCTTCTTCCAGCCCGCGGCGCGCAGTGTCGAGCCAGCGTGCGCTCTGCTCCCAGCATGGCCAGGTCTGGCATGCGGCGTACAGGCCCA
>DASWYE010000182.1:0-22005 GCA_036405115.1 Telluria sp.
CGCGACGCCACCAATGCCCGCAACTTCGCCGGCCTGAACTTCGACGACGCCCAGATCTCCCAGGGCATCGCGTATGCGCATGACCGCGGCCGCAAGGTCCTGCTGGCGTTGAACACCTACCCGCAGGCCGACAACTGGATGGCATGGCGCCAGGCCGTCGACCGCGCCGCCGGCGCCGGCATCGACGCGCTGATCCTGGCCGACCCCGCGCTGATGGCGTACGCCGCCGAACGCCACCCCGGCCTGCGCCTGCACCTGTCGGTGCAGGGCTCCGCGACGAATTACGAAGCGATCAACTTCTACCACCGCCATTTCGGCATCCAGCGCGCCGTGCTGCCGCGGGTATTGTCAATGACGCAGGTCGGTCAGCTGATCGGCCATACGCCGGTGGAGATCGAGGTGTTCGGCTTCGGCAGCCTGTGCGTGATGGCGGAAGGGCGCTGCGCCCTGTCCTCGTACGCGACCGGCGAGTCGCCCAATACGCACGGCGTCTGTTCGCCGGCCAAGGCGGTGCGCTGGGAGCAGGGGCCCAAAGGGCTCGATGCGCGCCTGTCCGGCATCCTGATCGACCGCTACGCCGAAGGCGAGAACGCCAGCTACCCGACCTTGTGCAAGGGCCGTTTCGACGTTGGCGGCGAGGAGTACTACGCGATCGAGGAGCCGGCCAGCCTGAACACGATCGAGCTGCTGCCGCAGCTGGTCAAGCTGGGCGTACGCGCCATCAAGATCGAAGGGCGCCAGCGCAGCCCGGCCTACGTTGCCCAGGTCACGCGTGTGTGGCGCGAGGCGATCGACATGTGCCGCGACAACCCGCAGCGCTTCTCCGTGCGCCCGGCCTGGATGGACACGCTCGACAGCGTCGCCGAAGGGCAGCAGCACACCCTGGGCGCCTACCACCGCAAGTGGAAATAATCGGACCCGAAATGGGGACAGACCCCGTTTTCACATGGCGAAAAAATAAATGGGGTCTGTCCCCATTTTTCGGAAAGAATCTGAAATGATCAAGCTGTCGCTCGGTCCCGTGCTGACCTACTGGTCGCGCGAGACCCTGTTCGAGTTCTACCAGATGGTCGCGCAGAGCGCGGTCGATATCGTTTACATCGGCGAAGCCGTGTGCTCGCGCCGCCACGAGATGCGGCTGGACGACTGGCTCGACGTGGCCGACCTGATGGCCGCCAACGGCAAGGAGGCGGTGCTGTCGTCGCAGGTGCTGATCGAATCGAACAGCGAGCTGACTGCCCTGCGCAAGCTGGTTGGCAACGGCCGCTACGGGGTCGAGGCCAACGACATGGGCGCGGTGCGCTGCATGGACGGCGCGCCGTTCGTGGCCGGCCCGCACCTGAACATCTACAACACGCCGACCCTGTCGCTGTTCGCCGGGCTGGGCGCGCGCCGCTGGGTGATGCCGCTCGAGATCGGGAGGGCGCAACTGGCGCGCCTGCACGAGGAGCGCCCGGCCGGCCTGGAAACCGAGGTATTTTCATTCGGCCGCATGCCGCTGGCGTTTTCGGCCCGCTGCTTCACGGCGCGCAACCTGAACCTGCCCAAGGACGATTGCCGCTTCTCCTGCCTGGAGCACCCCGACGGCCTGCTGCTGAACACGCGCGAGGGGCAGCCCTTCCTGGTCCTGAACGGCATCCAGACCCAGTCGGCGGCGGTGCACAACCTTGTCGGCGAGCTGGACGACATGCGTGCGCTCGGTGTGGACGTCGCGCGCATCAGCCCCCAGTCCACCGGCACCTTCGAAGTCATCGCCGCGTTCGACGCGGCACGGCGCGGCGCCATCGACGCCGACGAGGCCCGCCGCCGCATCGCCCCGCACCTGGTGGGCGAGCCGTGCGACGGCTACTGGTTCGGCGAGCCCGGCATCGCACTGCATCGCGTGCCGCCAAGGGAGTACGCATGAAGAGTTCATTCATCGTTCCGGCAGGGCTGGCGCAAGTGCTGGCGCGCCTGCCCGCGTACCCTGGATCCTGGCTGTTCGCGCGCGCGCTGAACCTGGCGCTGGCGCCGCATCTGCCCGCCGATGTGCGCGCGGCGCTGGAGGGCCGCACGCTGCGCCTGGCGGTGCAGGATGCCCGACTTGCTTTCGATTTCTGCTGGCAGCGCGGCGGCTTCGTCGCACTGCGGGCGCAGGCCAGCCCCGCGCTGACGATCCGCGCCTCGGCCAACGACCTGCTGCGGCTGGCCCGGCGCGAGGAGGACCCGGACACCCTGTTCTTCAGCCGCCGCCTGGCGCTGGAAGGCGATACCGAGCTGGGACTGCTGTTCAAGAATACGCTCGACGCGCTCGACATGTCGGTGTTCGACATGGCCGCCGCGCTGCGGCCGGGCGCGGGAAGGGCGCGCTGACCATGTAGCGGGGAAGATGCGATGCGGGAGCCGGATAAGAAACTGCCTTTGGTGTACTCGTGTTCGGGCTGTTCGAGCGCGGCGCAGACTGCCAACCACGTCGCGCTGCGGCTTGACCGCATGCAGGCAGCCGAAATGAGCTGCATTGCCGGCGTCGGCGGCGGCGTGGCGCCGCTGGTCAGGCTGGCCCGCTCGGGCCGCACCATCCTCGCGATCGACGGCTGCGCCATGGCCTGCGCCAGGCACTGCCTGGAGCGGGAAGGCGTGACGCCCGACCACCACCTGCAATTGGGCGAGCACGGCGTGAAGAAGCGCCAGCATACCGACTTCGATCCGGCCCAGGCCGCCGAAGCACTGGCGCAGGCGCTGCGCCTGCTGGCGCAGCCGGCAAAGTCCGGGCGCGGCTAGCGGGCGTCCCGGGCGAGCCGCGCCTCGACCGCGGCGGGATCGACCGGCTTGACGAAGAAGTAGTCGAACCCCGCTTCCACCGCGCGTTCCTTGTCGGCCTGCTGCCCGTATCCTGTAATCGCGGCCAGCAGCGCCGTGCGGGAACAGGCCGTCGCGCGCAGGCGTCGCGCCAGCTCGTTGCCGTCCATGCCGGGCAGCCCGATGTCGAGCAGGAAGGCGTCGAACGGCTCGGCCACCGCCAGCTCCAGCGCCTCGAAGGCGCTGTGGCGCACGGTTACGATGTGTCCGCAGGCTTCCAGGTACATCGCCAGCATCTGCGCGCCGTCGATGTTGTCGTCCACCAGCAGCACCCGGCGCGGATCGGCCGGGCCGCGCGCATCGGTGTCCTTTGACGTTGCGAGCTCGACCGCGGGCTGGGCGCCCGGCAGGCGCACCACGAATTCGCTGCCGTGACCGATACCGGCACTCGCTGCGGTGACCGAGCCGCCGTGCAGCTCGACCAGGCTGCGCACCAGCGCCAGTCCGATCCCGAGCCCGCCCTGGGTACGGTCGGGGGTGCGTTCAGCCTGCGCGAACAGTTCGAACACATGCGGCAGCAGCCCGGGCGCCATACCCATGCCGTTGTCGGCCACCTTGAGCAGCACCTGCCCGGCGTGCGCCACCAGAGTGACCTTGATGGTGCCGCCTTCCGGCGTGTACTTGGCGGCGTTGTTCAGCAGGTTGGCCAGCACCTGCACCAGCCGCTTGTAGTCGCCCTCGACGAAGGCGGGCCCGGATGGCGTCTCCACCGTGCATTGGTGCCGGCGCGCCTCGATCAGCGGGCGCACCTGCTCCACAGCATCGGCCACTACGTGGCGCGCATCCACGCTGCCCAGTTCCAGCCCGACCATGCCGCTGGTGACACGAGAGACGTCCAGCAGGTCGTCCACCAGCCCGGTCATGTGGCGCACCTGGCGCGAGATGACATCGGCCGTGCTGGCCACCCTGGCGGCCGGCACGCCGGGCAGCTTGAGCAGCTCGGCGGCTGCGCTGATCGGCGCCAGCGGGTTGCGCAGCTCGTGCGCAAGCATGGCCAGGAACTGGTCCTTGCGGCGGTCTGCCAGCACCAGCGCTTCTTCAGCGCGCACCCGCTCGATTGCGCTCCACATGCGGCTTTCCGCGTCCTCGACCAGCGCCACTTCGTCCGGGCGCCATTCGCGCGGCGTGTCGGACACCACGCACAGGCAGGCGATCAGCGCGCCGTGGCGCGTATGCGGCGCCACGATCGAGGCGTATGCGTCGATCTGCTCGAAGGTTGGCCAGATGTCGTGCCGCGATGTGCGCGGGTCGTTCTGTATGTCAGCGCTGACCCAGGTGGCGTGGGCTTCGAGGGCGGCGAAATTCTCGCTCCCGAAGGCTACCGCGGGATAGGTGCCGAGCAGTTCCGCCACCGAGCCGTCGGTGTAATTCGAGTGGAAGGTGAGCGTTCCCTGTTCGCAGTCGTAGTTGCCGCACACGACGCGGCACACGCCGAGATGGCGGCCGACCATTTCCGTGGTGGTGGCGAAGATGCGCGCCGGTTCGGACAAGGTGCGCAGCTGGTCGCTCAGGTTCAGCTGGAACGACTGGCGCGCTTGTGCGCGCTCCAGGTCGACCTGCGTGCGCATGCGCTCGGTCACATCCACGGTCACGCCCCGCATCGAGACAGGCACGCCTTGCGCGTCGCACCTGACTTTGCCCCGCACGTCCAGCCATACGGCCTCGCCGTTGTCGGGACGGCGGAACTGCACCACTTCCTGGTAGCTGGCGCTGCACTCGACCGCCTCGGCATAGGCGCGATGTATGCGCTCCAGGTCGCGCTCGGGCATCGCGTTCCAGATTTCCGCCATCCTGCTCACCTGCGTGCCGAGGATGTCGCGGGCATTGTTAGAGAAGCTCGCATTGCCGGTCGCCAGCTCCCACTCCCACACCATCATGCGCGCCGCGTTCATGCCTTCGCGCAGGCGCTCCTCGGCATGGCGCAGCTCTTCCTCGGCATGGGCGCGTTCTACCGCGTTGCCGACGCGTTCGGCCACTTCCTTCATCAACTGGACCTCGTCCTCGGTCCAGTTGCGCGGCGTGCCGTCGAACGCCAGCAGGACGCCGGGCCGGCCGGCCGGGACCGCGATCATGGCGCCGGCGCCTTCCTTGCTCCAGGCCGGATCGTCGCGCAAATCTGCCAGTACCAGCGGGCGGTCGAGCTGCGCGTGGGCACGGAACTCGGCCCGCGCCAGGCACAGGTGTTCGGACAACATGGAAGTCGCCGCCGCGAGCACCTCGCGCACGCTGCCGAGCGGCCGCAACCGGTCCGCCAGCTCGAGCTGGAAATCGCGGCGGCGCGCGATGTTCAGGCGCGCCGTGGTCTCGAAGATGGCGCAATAGGCGCCACCCACCGAACCGTCATCCAGCCGCACCGGCGAATAGGCGAGCGTGAAGGTGCTTTCGTAAACGCCGTCCTTGCGCCGGAAGGTGCGGCGCACGTCCTCGCCCATGATCGACTCGCCGGAGAAGGTGCGCTCCAGCAGCGGGCCGACCTGGGGCCACAGTTCGGGCCACACCTGCTCGGTCGGCTGGCCGAGCGCGGCCGGATGGCGGTCGGTCAGCAGGTAGGCGTAGGCGTCGTTATAGAAGAAGTGGCGTTGCGGACCCCATGCCACGAACATGGGGAAGCGCGAGCCGAGGATCAGTGAGAGGGTATTGCGCAGCGCGGCCGGCCATGCCGGCGAGGGTCCGAGCGGCGTCGCCGCCCAGTCGACCTGGCGGAACTGTTCGCGTACCTCGCCCCCGCCCGTGAACAGGACGTCGTGGCGCACGGCGCTGGCGGACGTCTGCACGCGCCGCGTTCAGGGTTCTTGCGGCGCCAGGCGTGCTTCCAGCTCGGCAATGCGCAGCTCGAGCGCTTCCAGGCGCGCGCGGGTCTTGGCCAGCACCTGCGCCTGGATGTCGAACTCTTCGCGCGTCACCAGGTCAAGCTTGGAAAAGCCCTGGGTCATCATCGCCTTGACGTTCTTTTCGATGTCCTTGGCCGGCGAGTTGTCGATCACCTGGTTGATCTTGCCTTGCAGGTCGTTGAAGAAGCTGTTCATGTCCATATTGTCCTTTCGGCCGCACTGTCGCGGTGCAAAGCGGCCTTCATTTGGTGCATTGCAGGCTGGCGCCAATGGTGGTGCGCTGCTTGCGGATCGAGCTGGCACGACTCCTGCTAAACGGTTAGCGGATGCTTTCGCATGCCAGCCACGATTGTAAACAAAACTCAAGGAGAGGTGATGAATACCATGCTGCTCCGTACCCTACCGATGGGATTGCTGTTACCGGCGCTGCTCGCCACTGCCGCCGCTGCGCAGGATGCGCCTGCCCTCCAGGTCAGTGGTAACGCCGCGCTCACCAGCGACTACCGGTTTCGCGGCCTCTCCCAGTCGCGCCTGCGGCCTGCACTGCAGGGCGGCGCCGACCTCGTGCACAGCCGGTCCGGGCTCTACGCCGGGACCTGGCTGTCCAGCATCCGCTGGACCGACGATGCGGGCGGAGATACCCGGCTCGAAATGGACATCTATGCCGGCCGGCGCGGCTCCCTCGGCAAGTTCAGCTATGACCTTGGCCTGCTGGCCTATGTGTATCCGTCCAGTGGGCTGGCCGTCAACCCGAATACGCGCGAGCTGTATGTCCAGGGCGGCTACGGTCCGGCCTACCTGAAGTACTCGCACGCCTATAGCAACCTGTTTGGCACCCCTGGCAGCAAGCACAGCGGCTACCTCGACATTGGGGTCAACCTGCCGCTGCGCGAGGGGCTGGTGCTCAACCTGCATGCGGGCCGCCAGCGCGTGGATGGGCACGGGGAGCTGAGCTACAACGATTACCGCATCGGCCTGACCAGGGCGTTTGGCGCCAGCTCGGTGTCGCTGGCCGTGGCGGGCACGAATACCGACGCCTACATGGGTCCCGGCGGCCGCAACCTCGGCAAGACCGGAGTCGTCCTGACCATTACCACCACATTCCAGGAGTAGCGCATGAAACTGATCACCGCCATCATCAAGCCGTTCAAGCTGGACGAGGTGCGCGAGGCGCTCTCGGATATCAATGTCCAGGGCATTACGGTCACGGAAGTGAAGGGCTTCGGCCGCCAGAAAGGCCACACCGAGCTGTACCGGGGCGCCGAATACATCGTCGACTTCCTGCCCAAGACGAAGATCGAGGCCGCCGTCGACGACGCGCTGGCCGACCTGGCGATCGAGACCATCGAGAAGGCAGCCCGGACCGGAAAGATCGGCGACGGCAAGATCTTTGTGAGCAACATCGAGCAGGTGGTGCGCATCCGCACTGGCGAGACCGGCAACGACGCCTTGTGAGGAGAACAGCCATGAGCAAACTTATCCCGAAATGGCTGCGCGTCCTCGCCACCCTGTCCGCGCTGGCGCTGGCAGGCGCCTCAAATGCCTGGGCGCAGGCTGGGGCGCCAGTGCCGGACCGGGGCGATACCGCATGGATGTTCGTCGCGACGCTGCTGGTGATCATGATGGCCATCCCCGGGCTGGCGCTGTTCTACGGCGGCCTGGTGCGGTCCAAGAACATGGTCTCGGTGCTCCTGCAGGTGCTGATGATCTTCTCCGTCGTGATCGTGCTGTGGTTCGCCTACGGCTATTCGCTCGCGTTCACACCCGGTTCACCCTTCATTGGCAGCTTCGACCGCTCCTTCCTGGCAGGGATCTGGGATCCGGCCAGGGGCGCGTTCAGCTACGCCGCCACCTTCAGCAAGGGCGTCGTCATCCCAGAGTTCATCTTCGTCGCCTTCCAGGGCGCGTTCGCGGCCATTACCTGCGGCTTGATCGTGGGTGCCTTTGCCGAGCGCGCGCGCTTTTCCGCGATCCTGCTGTTCACCGCGCTCTGGTTCACCTTCGGCTATCTCCCCGTGGCCCACATGGTCTGGTTCTGGGCCGGCCCGGACGCGATCACCGACGCCGCCACGCTGGCAGCGACCACCGAGGGCGCGGGATGGCTGTGGCAGATGGGGGCGCTCGATTTCGCGGGTGGTACCGTGGTGCACATCAACGCCGCAGTCGCGGGCCTGGTCGGCTCGATCGTGATCGGCAGGCGTATCGGCTACGGGCGCGAGTCGATGGCGCCCCATTCGCTGGCGCTGACCATGGTGGGCGCGTCGCTGCTGTGGGTGGGCTGGTTCGGCTTCAATGCCGGGTCCGCGCTGGAAGCCAACGACATCGCCGCGCTGGCTTTCATCAACACGCTGCTGGCCACCGCGGCCGCCACGGTGTCGTGGGTGCTCGGCGAGTGGGTCGTGAAGGGCAAGCCTTCGCTGCTGGGCGCGGCGTCGGGCGCGGTGTCGGGGCTGGTGGCGATCACGCCGGCCTGCGGCTTCGTCGGGCCGGGCGGCGCGCGGGCAATCGGCTTCATTGGTGGGCTGGCCTGCCTGTGGGGCGTAAACGGACTCAAGCGCATGATCGGCGCGGACGATTCGCTGGACGTGTTCGGCGTGCACGGCGTGGGCGGCATCGTGGGTGCGCTGCTGACCGGCGTGTTCGCCGCGCCGGAGCTGGGCGGGCAGGGGATCTTCGACTATGTCGCCAACCAGGCCTCAAGGGACTATTCGATCGCCGGACAGCTGCTGACGCAGGCGAAAGCGGTCGGGGTGACCATCGCGTGGTCGGCGCTGGTGGCGCTGGCGGCCTACAAGCTTGCGGACCTGCTGCTGGGGCTGCGCGTGCCCGAGGAGGAGGAGCGCGAGGGGCTGGATATCACCAGCCATGGCGAGTCCGCCTACCACGCGTAGGGGGATTGCAAACCACCAGCCGTCATCCCCGCGCAAGCGGGGACCCATGCGGACTCCGCTAAAGAGCTCACCGGTGCCTCATCCGCTCGCTCAGCATGGCCCCCGCTTTCGCGGGGGTGACGATGTCAGTCGAAGTCGAACAGCTCGCCCAGGAAACCCTCGCGCTTTTTTTTCTTGTGGTAGCCGTGCTGCGGATGCGGGTAGCCATGCTGGTGCTGCGGCGGCTGGTGCGACGCATGCTGGTGCTGCGGGTAGCTGCTTTGCGGCTGGGCCGAGCGGCCCCAGTCGGTGCCGGGCGCCGGCGCCGCAACAGCTTGCTGCCCCATCGACCGCTCGATGATCTTGTCCAGCTCGCCGCGGTCCAGCCACACGCCGCGGCAGTTGGGGCAGTAGTCGATCTCGATGCCCTGGCGGTCGGACATCAAAAGCTGCACGTTCTTGCAGACTGGGCATTCCATTCGATTCTCCTTGAAGCGCTGGCCGGACAGGGCGCCGGCGTTGCCATTCATTCTAGCCGCTACCGGCTTGCATTGCAGGGCGGACCATGGTCGCACTGGCAAGGGGCTGCTGGTATCATGACAGACGGGTAGGGATGAACCGCATTTATTGCACCGCGGCCTTTTAATCGAGCAATCCGGCCCGATATGTGTGTTTGATAACTGACAGACTCATAAGGACGCAACTGCATGGTTCCCCATCTCGCCACGGCCCTGACCGGCCCGTTGCTCGACCTGGAAAAGAAGATCCTCGAGGCCACGCCCGCCATCGAGCGCTGGTTCCGCCTCGAATGGCAGGAACATACGCCGCCGTTTTACGCCTCGGTCGACCTGCGCAATGCCGGCTTCAAGCTGGCGCCGGTGGATACCAACCTGTTCCCGGGCGGCTTCCACCACCTGGCCACCGAGATGCTGCCGCTGGCGGTGCAGGCCGCGATGGCGGCGATCGATAAATACTGCCCGGACGCGCGCAACCTGCTGGTAATTCCCGAGACCCGGCCCTGCGGCCCGTCCTACCTGCAGAACCTGGCGCGCCTGATGCAGATCTTCCGCCAGACCGGCCTGCACGTGCGGTTCGGCTCGCTCGACCCCGAGGTCACGCAGCCGACGCCGCTGGCGCTGCCGGACGGGAACATGCTGGTGGTCGAACCGCTGGTGCGTTCGCCCAACGGCCGCCGCCTCGGCCTGGCCGATTTCGACCCGTGCACCATCCTGCTGAACAACGACATGTCGGAGGGCGTCCCGCCGATCCTCGAGAACCTGCACGAGCAGGCGGTGCTGCCGGCGCTGCACGCGGGCTGGGCGGTTCGCCGCAAGAGCAACCACTTCACCGCGTATGACGAAGTGGCGAAGAAATTCGGCAAGCTGATTGGCGTCGATCCGTGGATGATCAATCCCTTCCATGCCAAGTGCTCGGGGGTCAACCTGGAAGAGAACGATGGCGTCGAGTGCCTGGCCGACAACGTCTCCCAGGTGCTCTCCAAGATCAAGAAGAAGTACAAGGAATACGGCATGCGCGAGCTCAAGCCGTTCGTGATCGTCAAGCCGGAGCAGGGCACCTGTGGCACCGGCATCTGGACCATCCGCGACGCCAGCGAGATTCGCGACCTGGCGGCGCGCCATGCAGCCATGCCGCGCCTGAAGGGCGGCGTGCCGGTGTCGGAGATGTTCGTGCAGGAGGGCGTGCCTACCTTCGAGAGCATCGAGGACGCGGTGGCCGAGCCGGTGGTGTACATGATCGACCGCTATGTGGTGGGCGGCTTCTACCGCATCCACGCGGAGAAGGGCGTGGACCAGAACCTGAACGCACCGGGTTCGAAGTTCCTGCCGCTGGCGTTCGCGCAGCAGCACGCTGTGCCGGACCTGAAGGCGCAGCCGGGGACGGCCGCGCCGAACCGCTTCTACGTGTACGGCGTGGTGGCGCGCCTGGCGCTGCTGGCGGCCTCGCTCGAAATGGAACGCACCGACCCGAATCCCGAGGTCTATTAACCGTCATCCCCGCGGATGCGAGGACCCATACTGACGTTCAGGCAGCGGCAATCGCAGCTCAGGGACAAACTCAGCAGGGGTCCCCGCGTCCGCGGGGAAGACGGGCAAGGGGCGGCTCCGGCGGGCTGTTGCGTTTCCGGCTAAAATCAGGGTGATATCGACACCGGACCCACCCATGAAGATCGCCTTCCTCGCCGACCCCCTCGACAGCTTCAAGACCTACAAGGACTCCACCTTCGCGATGATGCGCGAGGCTGCCCGCCGCGGCCACGAGCTGTACGCGTTCGAGCAGTCCGATATGGGCCTGACGGAAGGCCTGGCCACCGCGCGCGCCATGCACGTCACGCTGACCGGCGACGCCGACGACTGGTACCGCGCCACCCCGAAGGAGGACACCGAGCTGTCCGCCTTCGACGCCATCATCGTGCGCAAGGACCCGCCGTTCGACATGGAGTACGTGTACGCCACCTACCTGCTGGAGCTGGCGGAAGCGCAGGGCGCGCGCGTGTTCAACAAGCCCGCGGCGATCCGCAGCCATAACGAAAAGCTGTCGATCGCCCAGTTCTCGCAATACACCTCGCCCACCCTGGTGACTTCCGACGTCACGCGCCTGCGCGAATTCCACGCCGGGCATGGCGACGTGATCTTCAAGCCGCTGGATGGCATGGGCGGCGCCGGCATCTTCCGCGTGAAGGACGACGGCATGAACCTGGGCGCGGTGCTCGAGATGCTGACCGACCTGGGCCGCCGCACCATCATGGCCCAGAAATACATCCCGGCCATCGTCAAGGGCGACAAGCGGGTGCTGGTCATCGGCGGCAAGCCGGTGCCGTTCGTGCTGGCGCGCATCCCGCAGGCCGGCGAAGTGCGCGGCAACCTGGCAGCCGGCGGCACCGGGGTGGCGCAGCCGCTGGGCGAGCGCGACCGCGAAATTGCCGAGGCGCTTGGCCCCGTTCTGGCCGCCCGCGGCCTGTTGCTGGTAGGATTAGACGTGATTGGCGATTTCCTGACCGAGGTGAACGTGACCAGCCCCACCTGCTTCCAGGAGATCTTTGACCAGACCGGTTTCGACGTCGCGGCCATGTTCATCGACGCGCTGGAACAGCAGGTAAACGGATAAACCCATGGTAGGCATCTTACTTTTGACACACGCCCCGCTCGGCCAGGCATTCGTGACCGCGGTGGAGCACGTATTTCGCGGCCCGACCGAGCATTTCGAGGCGATCGACGTGCAGCCCGACCAGGACCGGGACGAGGTCCACAAGCTGGCCGTCGAAGCGATCCACCGCGTGGACGACGGCGACGGCGTGCTGGTCATCACCGACATCAAGGGCGGCACCCCGGCCAACTGCTGCGACTCGCTGTCGAATGCCGGCCACGTCGAAGTCATCGCCGGCATCAGCCTGCCGATGCTGCTGCGCGCCATCACCTACCGCCGCGACTCGCTCGACGTGGTGGTCGAGATGGCGCTGGCCGGCGGCCAGAACGGCGTGGTGCGGGTGGATAACCGCGTACGCGTGGGTTGAGCTGCGCGGACCCGATATAACAATACTTATAGCCTGACCCTTCAGATACGATGATCCAGCACGAAATCGAAATCTCCAACAAGCTAGGCCTGCACGCACGCGCCTCCGCCAAATTCACCCAGCTCGCCGCCCGCTACAAGAGCGATATCTTCCTGACCCGGAACGCGCGCCGCGTGAACGGCAAGTCGATCATGGGCGTGATGATGCTGGCCGCCGGCATGGGCGCCAAAGTGACGCTGGAAGCGGACGGCGCCGACGAGCAGGAAGCGATCGGCGCGCTGTCCGCCCTGATCAACGACAAGTTCGGCGAAGGCGAGTAATGCCGCTGGACATGGCCCCGATGTCTTCGTTCACCCTCCACGGCATTCCCGTCTCGCGCGGCATTGCCATCGGCCGCGCCCATATCCTGACGCCGGCCGCGCTGGACGTGCGCCACTACCTGGTCGCCGAAGAGCAGGTGGAGGGCGAGGTTGCGCGCCTGCAGGCCGCGTTTGCGGCCGTGCACAAGGAACTGCAGACGCTGTGGACCGAGCTGCCCAAGGAAGCTCCGACCGAGCTGGGCGCCTTCATCGACGTGCATGTCCTGATCCTGTCCGACCCGATGATCTCGGAAGCGCCGCTGGACATCATCCGCAGCCGCCACTACAACGCCGAATGGGCGCTGGTCACCCAGATCGACGAGCTGTCGGCGCAGTTCGACGAGATCGAAGACCCTTACCTGCGCGAACGCAAGGCCGACATCCAGCAGGTCGCCGAGCGCGTGCTGAAGGTCCTGATGGGCACCGCACAGCTCAAGCCGGTGCAGATCGCATTATCCGAGGAGTTCCAGCCCCAGATGATCGTGGTGGCGCACGACATCTCTCCGGCCGACATGCTGCAGTTCCGCGATGCCTCCTTCATCGGCTTCGTGACCGACGTCGGCGGCCAGAACTCGCACACCGCGATCGTCGCGCGTTCGCTCGACATCCCGGCGGCGGTCGGCATGTCGCAGGCTTCGCGCCTGATCGAGCAGGACGACTGGGTCATCATCGACGGCGACGCCGGCGTGGTGATCGCCAATCCGAGCGCGCTGGTGCTGGAACAGTACCGCGGGCGCCAGGCGGTCCAGCTCAAGGCGCGCAAGAAGCTGCTCAAGCTGAAGAAGACCCCGGCCGTCACGAAGGACGGCACTGCGGTCACGCTGCTGGCCAACATCGAGCTGCCGGACGACTGCCCGGGTGCGCTCGATTCGGGCGCCCAGGGCGTGGGCCTGTTCCGCTCCGAGTTCCTGTTCATGGGTCACGGCCACAGCATGCCGACCGAGGACGAGCAGTTCGAGCAGTACAAGCGCGCCGTGGTGGCGATGAAGGGCCGCCCGGTCACCATCCGCACGCTGGACATCGGCGCCGACAAGCCGCTCGACCAGATGGAGCACACCGCGCTCAACCCCGCGCTGGGCCTGCGCGCGATCCGCTACTGCCTGGCCGAACCGCAGATCTTCCTGACCCAGCTGCGCGCCATCCTGCGCGCCTCCGCCTTCGGCAAGGTGCGCATCCTGATCCCGATGCTGGCGCACGCGTTCGAGATCGACCAGTCACTGGCCATGATCGCGCAGGCCAAGGCCCAACTGGCCGAAGCCGGCATCAAGTTCGACCCGAATGTCGATGTCGGCGCCATGATCGAGATCCCGGCCGCCGCGCTGGCGCTGCCGATGTTCGTCAAGCGCCTCGACTTCCTGTCGATTGGCACCAATGACCTGATCCAGTACACGCTGGCGATCGACCGCGTCGACTACGAGGTCGCGCACCTGTACAACCCGCTGCACCCGGCGGTACTGCACCTGATCGCGATGACCATCGAGGCGGGCCGCAAGGCCGGCAAGGACGTGGCCGTTTGCGGCGAGATGGCGGGCGACGTCAAGCTCACCCGCCTGCTGCTCGGCATGGGGCTGCGCGAGTTCTCGATGCATCCGGCGCAGCTGCTGTCCGTGAAGGCGGAAATTCTCAACAGCGACATCAACGCGCTGACCTCGAAAACGCGCCGCATCCTGCGCGCCATGGAGCCGGCCGCGATCGCAGAGGCAGTAGAACAACTCCAGGCGCTGTAAGGCGCCGTTTCAAGAAAGACCCATGTCCTCCATTGGAATTGTCACGCCGCAGTCGATGCACTTTGCGGAACCGCTGGCGCTGCAAAGCGGCGCCAGTATTGCCGGCTACACGCTTGTGTACGAGACCTACGGCACCCTCAACGCGGACAGGTCGAACGCGGTGCTGGTGTGCCATGCGCTCAATGCGTCGCACCACGTGGCCGGCGTGTACGCCGACAACCCGAAGAGCGCCGGCTGGTGGGACAACATGGTGGGCCCCGGCAAGCCGCTCGATACCGACCGCTTCTTCGTGATCGGCGTGAACAACCTGGGCTCCTGCTTCGGCTCGACCGGGCCGATGCACGACAACCCGGCCACCGGCAAGCCGTACGGCGCCTCGTTCCCGGTGGTGACGGTGGAGGACTGGGTGGCGGCGCAGGCGCGCCTCGCCGACCGCCTCGGCATCGAGCAGTTCGCGGCGGTGATGGGCGGATCGCTGGGCGGCATGCAGGCACTGGCGTGGAGCATCCAGTTCCCCGAGCGGCTGCGCCACTGCATGGTGATCGCATCCACGCCGCGGCTGTCGGCGCAGAATATCGCGTTCAACGACGTCGCGCGCCAGGCGATCCTGAGCGACCCGGACTTCCACAGCGGCGACTTCTACGCGCACGGCGTGGTGCCAAAGCGCGGGCTGCGCGTGGCGCGCATGATCGGCCACATCACCTACCTCTCGAATGACGACATGGCGGAGAAGTTCGGCCGCAAGCTGCGCAGCGCCGCCGAATCGAACGACTACAAGTTCGACTTCGGCATCGACTTCGAGATCGAGTCCTACCTGCGCTACCAGGGCGACAAGTTCTCCGAATACTTCGATGCCAACACCTACCTGCTGATCACCAAGGCGCTCGACTACTTCGACCCGGCGCGCGCGCATGGGGGCGACCTGGCCAAGGCGCTGGCGGGCACCAGAACGAAGTTCATGCTGGCCTCGTTCACCACGGACTGGCGCTTCTCGCCGGAGCGCAGCCGCGAGATCGTGGAAGCGCTGGTGGCCAACCGCCGCAGCGTCACCTATGCCGAGATCGACGCCCCGCACGGCCACGACGCCTTCCTGCTCGAGGATGCGCGCTACATGAACATGGTGCGCGCCTACTACGAGCGCATCTGGGGGGAGCTGCAATGAAATTCGAAGACCTGGCGACCCTGCGCCCCGACCTGGCCTTCATCGCGCACTGGGTGCCGGAGAAGGCGCACGTGCTGGACGTCGGCTGCGGCGACGGCGCCATGCTGCGCTATCTCGAATCGGACAAGCAGTGCACCGGCTACGGCATCGAGCTGGCCGACGAACAGGTGTTGAAGAGCACCGCCCGCGGCATCAACGTGATCCAGCACGACATCGAGCAGGGCCTCGGCCTGTTTGCCGATAATTCGTTCGACACCGTGCTGTGCCTGTCCGCGCTGCAGATGATGCAGCATGTCGAAGCGCTGCTGCGCGATATCGTGCGCGTGGGCGGCGAGGCGATCGTCTCGTTCCCCAACTTTGCCTACTGGCCGCACCGGCTGGCGCTGGCGCGCGGCCGCATGCCGGTCTCCAAGCTGCTGCCGTACCAGTGGTTCGATACGCCCAACGTGCGCTACGCCACCATCTACGACTTCGAAGACCTGGCGCGCGCCTGCGGCCTGGAGGTGCTGGACCGCGTGGCCATGGCCGAAGGCAAGGTGGCGCGCTTCCTGCCCAACCTGCGCGGTAGCCTTGCCGTGTTCAGGCTGCGCAAGCTGGCCGCGGTGGCGCCGCACCGGCATGGCGAGATCCGCCAGGCCGGATGAGCGCTTGTGTACGTTGTCCCACTGAACCATCAGCCCGCCAGGGGTAAGCTTTCACGGACGAAATTACGGAGCCGATGATGAGATCCTTCAAGCAACTTGCAGCGCTGCTGGCGCTGTCGCTGTGCATGGGCGTCGCGCCGGCGCAGCAATCCGACACGGTCGTCCAGGACGGCATCGCAGTCAAGAAGCTGAATCCTTTTGGCCGCCTGATCTCGCCCGAGCAGGTCGAGCAGCAGGCCGCCCAGCAGTATGTTGCGATGATGACCGAGGCGCAGCAGAAGGGCGCGCTGTTCCCGGGTGATCATCCGCAGGTGCAGCGACTGCGCAATATCGCGCGCCGCATCATCCCGCACTCCACGCGCTGGAACCAGGACGCCCGTAACTGGAAGTGGCAGGTCAACCTGATCAATTCCAGCCAGGTCAACGCGTTCTGCCTGCCGGGCGGGCGTATCGGCTTTTACAGCGGCATCATCAGCAAGCTGCAGCTGACCGACCATGAAATCGCCGCGATCATGGGGCACGAGATCGCGCACGCGCTGCGCGAGCACGGCCGCGAGCGCGCCGGCAAGGCGGCCGCCACCTCCATCGTCGCGCGTATCGGCGGCGCCCTGGCCGCGGCGTGGACCGGCATCGACCCGTCGATCACCAGCGGGGTGGCCAATGCAGCCGGCCAGCTCGCGGTGCTGAAATTCTCGCGCGACGAGGAACGCGAAGCTGACCTGATCGGCCTTGACCTCGCGGCGCGTGCGGGCTACGATCCGCGCGCCGGCGTGTCCCTGTGGCGCAAGATGGCCGCGCTGGACCAGCGTGGCGCCCCGATCGAGCTGCTGTCCACCCACCCGGGCGGCGAGGACCGCATCGCGATCATCCAGGACCACATGAACGTGCTGCTGCCGCTGTACGCAAAGGCAAAAGGCACCACGCCGGCGAAGCTGCCGGCCTACCGGACAACCGCAATCAGATAGAGCAGCAGAGCATGGGCTGGCAGGCAGAGGCAAACTCCTTCGTACCCCTACCGATCCGCGATGGCGTCGCGCCCAGCTACCTGTGGCTGCCGGACGGACGCTGGCCCTCGCTGCTGGCCTTCCTGGTCGAACGCTTCCCGGCGGTGACCGAGCAGGACTGGCGCGAGCGCATGGCGCGCGGCGAAGTGGTGGACGGGCGTGGCGATCCGGTAACGCCGGCCACGCCGTTCCGCAAGCAGATGCGCATCTGGTACTACCGCGAGCTGCCGCCGGAGACCCCGATCCCGTTCGAGGAGCAGGTACTGCACATGGACGAGCACCTGCTGGTGGTCGACAAGCCGCACTTCCTGCCCATGATTCCGACCGGGCGTTTCGTCAAGGAGACCTTGCTGGTGCGCCTGAAGCACAAGCTTGGCCTGCCGGACCTGGTACCGATCCACCGCCTCGACCGCGAGACCGCGGGCGTGGTGATCTTCTCGCACAACCGCGCCACGCGCGGCGTCTACCAGTCGATGTTCCAGAAGCGCTCGATGCAGAAGACCTACGAGGCGCTGGCAGCGCCGATCGAAGGCCGCACGTTCCCGTTCACCTACCGCAGCCGCATGGTCGACGCCGACCAGTTCTTCGTGATGCGTGAGGAGGAGGGCGAGCCGAATTCCGAAACCATTGTGGACGTGATCGAGCGGCGCGGCGACGTCAACCTGTACCGCCTGCAGCCGCACACCGGCCGCAAGCACCAGCTGCGCCTGCACATGGCATCGCTCGGCGCTCCCATCCTGAACGACGCCTTCTACCCGGTGGCGCTGCCGTGCAAGGGCGACGACTTCCGCCATCCTTTGCAGCTACTGGCGCGCTCCATCACCTTCACCGATCCGCTGACAGGCGCCGAGCGCACCTTCGACAGTCGCCGCACCCTGCAAGTCTGAGTTGCCTGCTGCCTGGCAGGGGACGGTCCCCAGGCTTTTAGCAACAGTCACGTGCTACTCATGCATGGCGGAATCCGCCATTCCATGGCCGATTCCGCCACCCGATTGGGCCTTGGATTTGGCGGAATTGACCATTTTATGGCCGATTCCGCCACATCCAGGCGGCTGGCGAATCGGGTAGTCAGTCATCCCCGCGAACGCGGGGACCCCTGCTGAAGCACCGCAGTCACGCACTTGCGAGGCGTTGATCGGATCAGCATGGGTCCCCGCTTCCGCGGGGATGACGGGTGGGCGATTTACAGCGCGTATTCGATGATGAGGGGGGCGTGGTCCGAGAAGCGCTCGTCCTTGTAGATCGAGACGGTCTTCGCGCACTTGGCGATGCCCGGGGTGGCGACGTGGTAGTCGATACGCCAGCCGACGTTCTTCGCCCAGGCCTGGCCGCGGTTGCTCCACCACGTGTACTGCTCTTCGCGGCCGTCCAGGCCGCGGTGCACGTCCACATAGCCGCATTCGTCGAAGATGCGCGTCATCCATGCGCGCTCTTCCGGCAGGAAGCCTGAATTCTTCTTGTTGCCCTTCCAGTTCTTCAGGTCGATTTCCTTGTGGGCGATGTTCCAGTCGCCACAGATGACGACTTCGCGGCCCTCGGCCTTCAGCTGGACCAGGTGCGGCAGGAACACCTCCATGAAACGGAACTTGGCCAGCTGACGCTCCTCCGACGACGAGCCGGACGGGCAGTACACCGAAATCACCGAGAGGTTGCCGAAGTCGCATTGCACGTAGCGGCCTTCCGCATCGAATTCAGGGCAACCAAAGCCGGTGATTACGCGGTCGGGCGCCACGCGGCTGTACACGCCGGTGCCCGAATAGCCCTTCTTTTCCGCGTAGTGGAAGTGGCCGTGGTAGCCGCACGGGTTAAGGAATTCCGGCGTCATGTCCGGCAGCTGCGCCTTCAGTTCCTGCACGCAGACGAAGTCCGCGGTCTGCTTTTCAAGCCAGGTGAAGAAACCCTTCTTGTGGGCGGAACGGATGCCGTTCAGGTTCGCGGAGATGATCTTTGGCATAAAATACGGCTTCTTTCAACACAGGGGACATCGTGAATAATTTGCGGCAACAGTTTATCGCGTTTTCGGTATCGGCGGGCGTGCTGAGGTTCGGTGAGTTCACCACCAAGGCGGGGCGCCAGTCGCCGTACTTCTTCAACGCGGGGCTGTTCCATGACGGCGCGACCCTGGGCAAGGTGGCCGATTTCTATGCGCAGACGCTGCTCGACTCGGGCGTCGAATTCGACATGCTGTTCGGGCCTGCGTACAAGGGCATCACGCTGGCGTCGGCGACCGCGGTGGCGCTGGCCGGCAAAGGGCGTAACACCTCGTTCGCGTTCAACCGCAAGGAAGCCAAGGACCATGGCGAAGGCGGCACGCTGGTGGGCGCCAAGCTGCATGGCAAAGTCGTCATCGTTGACGATGTGATCTCGGCGGGCACCTCGGTGCGCGAGTCGGTGGACATGATCCGCGCGGCTGGCGCGGAGCCGTGCGCGGTGCTGATCGCGCTGGACCGGATGGAAAAGTCAGGCAAGGATGGGGCGCTGTCGGCGGGGTCGGCGGTGCAGGAGGTGAGCCGCGAGTTCGGGATCCCGGTGATCTCGATTGGTAACCTGGACGACCTGTTCAACTACCTGTCGGGCGAGGGTGCGGACCCGCAGCTGGCGCAGTACCGGGATGCTGTCGCGGCCTACCGTACCCGCTACGGCGTTTGATCCGTCGTCCCCGCGTACGCGGGGACCCCTGCTGAGAGTGCGGCATCGCTAACGATGGCGATTGGGCGAACTCACTAGGGGTCCCCGCGTTCGCGGGGATGACGAGGTGATCAGCCGGCGAGCTTTTTCTTCAGGAGTTCGGTCAGCTGCGCGGGATTCGCGGTGCCGCGCGAGGCCTTCATGCACTGGCCGATCAGCGCGTTGATCGCCGCTTCCTTGCCGGCGCGGTACTGCTCCACCGACTTGGCGTTCGCCGCAATCACGTCGTCAACGATCTTCTCGAGCGCGCCGGTATCCGAAATCTGCTTCAGTCCCTTCTGCTCGATGATCGTGTCGGCGACGTTCTCGTCGGTCGATTTCGCTGCCCACATCGCGGCAAACACTTCTTTCGCCGCCTTGTTGTTGATGGTGCCGTCGGCGATGCGCTTGACCAGCAGCGCCAGTTGCGACGCTTCCACCGGCGAGTCGCCAATCTCTACGCCTTCGCGGTTCAGGGTCGACGACACGTCGCCCATCATCCAGTTGGCGGCCGCCTTGGCGTTTTCGCGGCCGGCCTTGGCCACAACGGCTTCGTAGAAGTGCGCCATTTCCTGCGACTGCGTCAGGATCAGCGCGTCGTACTCAGGCAGGCCGTAGGTGCCGGTGAAGCGTGCACGCATCGCTTCCGGCAGCTCAGGCATGTCCTGCTTCACGCGCGCGATCCAGTCTTCGCCAATCACCAGTGGCGGCAGGTCCGGATCCGGGAAGTAGCGGTAATCCTGCGCGTCTTCCTTGGTGCGCATGGCGCGCGTTTCCTTTTTGTCCGGGTCCCACAGGCGCGTGGCTTGCTGCACCTTGCCGCCGTCTTCGATCAGTTCGATCTGGCGCCGCACCTCGTAGTGGATCGCCTCTTCCATGAAGCGGAACGAGTTCAGGTTCTTGATCTCGCAGCGGGTGCCGAATTCCTGCTGGCCCATCGGGCGCACGGACACGTTCACGTCGCAGCGGAACGAGCCTTCCTGCATATTGCCGTCACAGACGCCCAGCCACATCACCAGGCCGTGCAGCTGCTTGGCGTACGCCACGGCTTCGGCGGCGCTACGCATCTCGGGCTCCGACACGATCTCCAGCAGCGGCGTACCGGCGCGATTCAGGTCGATGCCGGTCATGCCCTGGTAGTCCTCGTGCAGAGACTTGCCTGCGTCTTCTTCCAGGTGCGCGCGGGTCAGGTTGACGGTCTTGGTGACGAACTTGCCATCCTTCTCGTAGCCGAAGGTGAGCTGGCCGCCAACGACGACAGGCTCCTCGAACTGCGAGATCTGGTAGCCCTTAGGAAGGTCAGGGTAGAAGTAGTTCTTGCGCGCGAACACCGAGCGCGGCGCGATCTTCGCCCCGACCGCGAGGCCGAAGCGGATCGCGCGCTCGACGGCGCCCTTGTTCATCACTGGCAGTGCGCCCGGCAGCGCCAGGTCCACCAGGCTGGCCTGGGTGTTGGGCTCGGCGCCGAACTGGATCGAGCTGCCGCTGAAGATTTTCGAATTGGTCGTGAGCTGCACGTGGTTCTCAAGACCGATGACGACTTCCCATTGCATAGTATGTCTCTCTGAAGTGTTGGGGACAGAGCTGCGCTGCGCTCGGTCTGTCCCGCAATACATTAAATGGTCGCTGGCGTGCGGGTGTGCCAGTCAGTCGCGAGCTGGTACTGGTGTGCGATATTCAGCAACTTCGCCTCGGCGAAGTAGTTGCCGATGATCTGCAGGCCGACCGGACGGTTCGCGTTCTTTTCGCCTTCGCCGAATCCGCAAGGGATCGACATGCCGGGCAGGCCGGCCAGGCTGGTGGACAGCGTGAAGATGTCGGCCAGGTAGTTCGCCACCGGATCGTTGGCCTTGTCGCCCAGGTCCCACGCCACCGACGGCGCCACCGGTCCCATGATCACGTCGCACTTGTCCGCGAACACGGCCTGGAAGTCCTCCGCGATCAGGCGGCGGATCTTCTGCGCCTGCACGTAGTAGGCGTCGTAGTAGCCGTGGCAGAGCACGTAGGTGCCGACCATGATGCGGCGCTGCACCTCGGGGCCAAAGCCTTCGGCGCGCGTCTTCTTGTACATGTCCTGCAGGTCCTTGTACTCCTTTGCGCGGTGGCCGTAGCGCACGCCGTCGAAGCGCGACAGGTTGGACGAGGCTTCCGCCGGCGCGATGATGTAGTACACCGGGATCGACAGCGAGGTCTTTGGCAGCGAGATGTCCACCAGCGTGGCGCCCAGCTGAACGAACTGCTCGAGCGCGGCGCGCACGGCCTTCTCGACGTCGGCGGACAGGCCTTCGCCGAAATATTATTTCGGCACGCCGATACGCAGGCCCGTGAGCGGCTTGTCCAGGTCGCGCGCGAAGTCTTCGCGCACATTGCC
>DASWYE010000183.1:0-14624 GCA_036405115.1 Telluria sp.
CACCTTCCTGCGCTACAAGGCGCTGAACGTGAAGCACGTGCCGGTCATGACCGACAACCGCACCATCGACCCCAAGCGTTTCGACGCCCTGATGATCGACATCCTCGAGGAGGAAGGCAATTGCGTGGTCGACAACGGCGCCAACACCTTCTCGCCGCTGATGTCCTACCTGCTGGAGAACGACTGCTTCGACCTGCTGCGCGACTCGGGGCGCAAGGTCTACATCCACACCATCGTCGGCGGCGGCGACACCCTGCACGACACCGCCACCGGCTTCATGTCCACCGCCAAATCGACCGACGTGCCGCTGGTGCTCTGGGAAAACGAGCACTTCGGCAAGCTGGCCTCCGCCTCCGGCAAGGTGTTCACCGAATCGCAGACCTACCTTGACAACTCGGCGCGCGTGATCGGCCGGGTGGTGCTATCGCAACGCAACGCCGACACCTTCGGCGCCGACATCAAGAAGATGAACACCGCCCGCCTCACAATCGACGAAGTCAAGGCCAGCGAGCGCTTCAACGTGATGGAAAAGCAGCGCATCAAGGTCGTGTTCAAGGACCTGTTCGCGCAACTCGACCAGGTCAAGTGGTAAGGGACGGGGACGCCATGGACCAGCAAAAACTGCGCACGCTCGTGTTCGAAAGGACCGGAGTCAGGATCGACGTCGACGACCCGGTATTCGCGCTGGTCGCGCTGAACGAAGCGGTGCTGGAAGAAGCGGTGGAGCGGCACGTGGCCGCGATCGACCAGGCCAGCCGCGAGCTGGCCGCGCATGCGCGCGCCGTCGGCGGCATCGCAGCGCCGCTGGCGGCGCCCGGGCTGCCAGGCGTGCTGGCGCAGGAGAAGCGCACGATTGCGATCGCGGCCGGCTCCGCCGTGCTGGGCGCGCTGGTGGTCCTGCTCGCGCAAGCCGCCCTTGCCTGAGCGCTAAATGGGGACAGGCCCCATTTAGCCTTCAGGAATGTCCGGTTTATTTGACGCCGACCAGTTCGACGTCGAAGATGAGGTCGGAGTCGCCCGGGATGACGCCGCCGCCGGCGCCTTTCTTGCCGTAGGCCAGGTGCGACGGGATGATCAGGGTGCGCTTGCCGCCGACCTTCATGCCTTCCACGCCCTGGTCCCAGCCCTTGATCACTTTGCCTGCGCCCAGCGGGAACTCGAGCGGTTCGCCACGGTCAAGCGAGGAGTCGAACTTGCGTCCGCGCTGGTTGGTCGCGAGCGGCTTGTAGAACCAGCCGGTGTAGTGCACGCGCACGGTCTTGCCGGCCGTCGCCATGGCGCCCTTGCCCACCACGTGGTCGATCTTTTCCAGCGGCGGCAGGGCAGGTTCTACCGCTGCAGCCGGCTGGGCCTCGGCGACAGAAGATGCGGATTGGGCGGTGTTGGCGGTTGCCGGCGCCTGTGCCATGGCGGCCGCTGCGGCCAGTGCGAGTGCGGTGAATACGAGTGGTCGGATCATTTACGTTCTTCCAATAAAGAAAAAAGACCTGCCTATGATAGCAAGGCGGCTTTCGGATGCACAGCAGCGTCGGCCAGCCTGTTCAGGATGTGCGCCACGGCGGCCATGCCGAAGGTGGCGGTCACCACCATCGCCGAGCCGAAGCCCGCGCAGTTAAGGCCGGACACGCCGCCGCGGTCGTCGCCATCGACCGAGCAGCTGGCTTCGTCGCCTTCGGGGAACTTCAGCGGCTCCATCGAGAACACCGCGTCGATGTGGAAGTTGTTCTTCGACCCGCGCGGGAAGCCGTGGCCGTTGCGCAGGCGCCGGCGCACCTTGGCCAGCAGCGGCTCCTGCTCGGTCTTGGACAGGTCGCGCACCGCGATTTTGGTCGGGTCGACCTTGCCGCCCGCGCTGCCGATCGTGATCAGGGGAATCTGGCGCTCGGCGCAGTAGGCGATCAGCGCGGTCTTGGCGCGCACGCTGTCGATCGCGTCGAGCACGTAATCAAAGCCGCGCCCGCCGATGAACTGGTCCAGGTTGTCGGGGGCGACGAAGTCCTCCACCAGGTTCACCTTGCAGAAGGGGTTGATGTCGGCGATGCGCGCGGCCAAAGCGTCGATCTTGGGCATGCCGATGGTGGCGCCCAGCGCCTGGATCTGGCGGTTGATGTTCGATTCGGCCACGTTGTCCAGGTCGATCAGGGTCAGCTGGCCGATGGCGCTGCGGGCCAGCGCCTCCACCGCCCACGAGCCGACCCCGCCGACGCCCACCACGCAGACGTGCGCGCTGCGAAAGCGCTCCAGCGCGCGCGCGCCGTACAGCCGCCCGATGCCGCCGAAGCGGCGCTCGAAGTCGACCTCTTCGTCGCTGGCGGTCGCTGCAATAGTCGTGTTGGCATCCATGGGCGCCATTTTAACGGACGCTGCCGATCGGGCTGCTCTAAAATGTACGTTATGCCATTTTATCCACGCCTGCCATGACCTTTGCCCTTCCAGAACCCGCTCCGGCCTTCGACCAGCCTGTCGCCGTGCTCAAGCACTGCCACGACCGTATCCGCAAGCAGCTGTCCACGCTGGGCAAGCTGCTGGCGCACCTGCCCGCGCACGGCGCCGACCAGGACGCGCAGCAGGCCGCGCGCTCGATCCTGGCCTACTTCGAGAAGGCCGCGCAGCTGCACCATGACGACGAGGAGCACGACCTGATCCCGATGCTGCAGGCCAGCGCCAGCGGCGATGACACCGCGCTGCTGGCCCGGCTCGTGCCTGCCCTGCTGGACGAGCACCGGCAGATGGAAGCGATGTGGCAGCGCCTGCGCGGCCCGCTCACAGAGATCGCCGAAGGCCGCATGGCCGCGCTGGCGCAGGCGGACGTGACGCAGTTCACGGATGCCTACGCGCGCCACATGGTGGTCGAGGAAACCCAAATCGCGCCGATGGCGCTGCGCCTGTTTGATGCGGCGCAGATGGAGCAGCTGGGCCGCGCCATGCAGGAGCGGCGCGGCCTGGTCCCGGCCGGCGAGCGGGTGGCGCACATGCGCAAGGACTACGGCCAGGATGCGCTGTCCGAGGAGGAAGTGCGCGACGACCCGATCGCGCAGTTCGAGCTGTGGTTCCAGCAGGCGCTGCAGGCCGAGGTGAACGAGCCGAATGCGATGAGCGTGGCCACGGTCGGCCCGGACGGCCGCCCCAGTTCGCGCATCGTCCTGGTCAAGCAGTTCGACCAGCGCGGCTTTACGTGGTATACCAACTACGCCAGCCAGAAAGGGCAGGAACTGTGCGCCAACCCGCATGCCGCATTGCTATTCTTCTGGAGTGAACTTGAGCGCCAGGTCAGGGTCGAAGGCAAGGTGGAGCGTACCTCGCCGGAGGAAAGCGACCGGTATTTCAGCAGCCGCCCGCTCAAGAGCAGGCTGGGCGCGATCGCCTCGGACCAGAGCCAGCCGATCGACAGCCGGGAAGCGCTGGAGCGCAACTACGAGGCAGTGGCGGGCCGCTTCGGCGAGGATCCGCCGCGCCCCGAACACTGGGGCGGTTTCCGGCTGGTGCCGGAGCGCGTCGAGTTCTGGCAGGGACGCAGTTCGCGGTTCCACGACCGCATCGTGTACATGCGCCAGCCCGATGGCAGCTGGACGCGGCAGCGTTTGCAACCTTAATGGCGCCGGCGGGCGCCGCAGGAGGCGCCCATGTTCGACCTCGCCCGACTCGGTTCCTGGACCCGCGAGATCCGCAGCCGGCAATCGCTGCCGCTGCGGGTCGACCTGTGGAACGGCCAGCGCTATGACTTCTCCCCGGAGCCGCCGCGCGTGACGGTGCGGGTGCCGCAAGCCGGCGCCCTGCGCTACCTGCTGCGGCCCTCGCTGTACAACCTCGGCAAGGCCTATGTCGAAGGCGCGATCGAAGTAACCGGCCGCGCGCAGGACATGATCTCCGTGGTCAACGCGCTGGCGCGCACTTCGCTCAAGCCTGAAGGCCGGCTGGGCCGCGTGGTGCACCACCTGCGCCACACCCGCGACAAGGACCGCAAGGCGATCGCCTACCACTACGACGTCTCCAACGATTTCTACGCCGCCTGGCTGGACCCGGCCATGGTGTATTCCTGCGCCTACTTCGAAAACGGCGACGAGGACCTGGCCACGGCGCAGGTAAAGAAGATCGACCATATCCTTGCCAAGATCCGCCTGCAGCCGGGCCAGACCCTGCTCGACATCGGCTGCGGCTGGGGAGCGCTGGTGATCCGCGCCGCGCAGCAGCACGGCGCGCGCTGCGTCGGCATCACCCTGTCCGAGCGGCAGCTCGAACTGGCGCGCGAGCGGGTGCGCCAGCTCGGCCTGTCCGACCGCGTCGAGATCCGGCTGGAAGACTACCGCGACATCCGCGGCCGCTTCGACCGCGTCACCAGCGTCGGCATGTTCGAGCACGTGGGCGTGGCGCACCTGCCGGAATACTTCCGGCGCATGCGCGATTTGCTGGCCGACGACGGGCTGGCGATGAACCACGGGATCACCTCCACCGATGCGGCAGGCGGGGCCACGCCGTACGGCGGGGGTGAATTCATTTCCGAATACGTGTTCCCGCATGGCGAGCTGGCGCACCTGTCGGCGGTACTGCAAGCGATGCAGCAGGGCGGGCTGGAAGTGCGCGACGTGGAGAACCTGCGCCGCCACTATGCGCGCACCTGCGCGCTCTGGACCGAGAACTACGAGGCGCGCGCCGGCGAGATCATGGCGCTGACCGATGCGCGCCGCTTCCGCATCTGGCACGTCTACCTGGCCGGTTGCGCCTGGGCGTTCGAGAACGACATGATCAGCCTGTACCAGGTGGTATGCGGCAAGGCCGGACGGCCGGCGTCGGAGCATGCCTGGTCGCGCCGCTACATGTACGGGACCGTACCCTCAGGCGCGAACGCGGCAGGTCTGTCCCCTGATCGTTAGTTTGCCTGCCCCAATCTTGCGGGCTAAAGAGTGGGGACGGTCCCCTTTGGGGACAGTCCCCGGCCTAGCCGGCGTTCTTTACGCGCTTGGCAAAGGTCTGGCGGAACTTGGCCAGCTTGGGCGCCACCACGAACGCGCAGTAGCCCTGCAGCGGGTGCTGCCTGAAATAATCCTGGTGGTAATCCTCGGCCCGGTGCCACGCCTGCTGCGGCTGGATCTCGGTGACCAGAGGTGCGTTCCACACGTGCGCCATCTCGGCCATCACCTGGCGCGCGGTGGCTTCCTGCTCCGGCGAGGTGGTGAAGATCACCGAGCGGTACTGGGTGCCGACATCGTTGCCCTGGCGGTTGAGCGTGGTCGGGTCGTGGATGGTGAAGAAGATCTCGAGGATGTCGCGGTAGGAAATCTGCACCGGGTCGAACTCCACCCGCACCACCTCGGCGTGGCCGCTGGTTCCCGCGCACACCTGCTCGTAGGTGGGATGGTCGGTGTGGCCGCCCATGTAGCCGGACTCGACTTTCGTCACGCCCTTGACCTCGAGGTAGACCGCCTCGGTGCACCAGAAGCATCCGCCGCCCAGAATGGCGGTCTCTACCGTTATCTCATCCATGTCATGTGCTCCTGCAATGTGGCGCGGCGGAAGGCCCGCCGATGGGCCAGCGCCTACCTGTACAGTATAGACCAGCGGGCGCGCCGAACCGTTGCACACGCATCCGTGCGCAGGGCCACGTGGCCGCTTTCACAGGGGCAGGCGTGTTTTTTGGCATAATGGTGCAAATTCCCCAAGCCTGCGATGAACACAAGCTCCCCCCGCGCCGATGCGCGCCAGTTCGATTCGGCCGAGTTCCGCCGTGCCCTGTCCCAGTTCGCCACCGGCGTCACGGTCATCACGACGCGGCTGGCCGACGGCAGCTTCCGCGGCCTCACCGCCAGCTCGTTCAATTCGGTGTCGCTGGACCCGCCGCTGGTGCTGTGGAGCCTCGGCTCGGCCGCCAACAGCATGCCCATCTTCAGCGGCAACTCCCACTACGTGATCAACGTGCTGTCGGCCGGCCAGGCCGAAGTCGCGCGCCTGTTCTCGACCCGCGGCGAGAACCCGTTCAAGGTGGTCGAATTCGAACTCTCGCGCACCGGCCAGCCCGTGCTGAAGGGCGCCTCGGCCTGGTTCGAATGCCACAACCGCAGCCGCTATCCGGAGGGCGACCACGTGATCTTCGTCGGCGAGGTCGAGCATTGCGAGTACTCCGAGCAGCCGGCACTGATTTTCCACCACGGCCGGTTCAGCAGCACCTAAACGCGGTAGAATTGTCAGTTAAGTTGCCTATACAACCTACCCTTATCCCCCTATAACGAGACGCCATGAACGCACACCGCAAGGCCCAGTTCCACTGGGACGACCCGCTCCTGCTCAATTCCCAGCTGACCGACGACGAACGCATGGTGCGCGATGCCGCCGCGGCCTATTGCGCCGACAAGCTGCAGCCGCGCATCCTGGAAGCCTTCCGCCACGAGCAGATGGACACCTCGATCTTCCGCGAGATGGGCGAGCTGGGCCTGCTGGGTCCGACCATTCCCGAGCAGTACGGCGGCCCGGGCCTGAACTACGTGGCGTACGGCCTGATCGCGCGCGAAGTCGAGCGCGTCGATTCCGGCTACCGTTCGATGATGAGCGTGCAGTCTTCGCTGGTGATGGTCCCGATCCATGAATTCGGCACCGAAGCGCAGCGCCAGAAGTACCTGCCCAAGCTGGCCACCGGCGAATGGATCGGCTGCTTCGGCCTGACCGAGCCGAACCACGGCTCCGACCCGGGCTCGATGGTGACGCGCGCGCGCAAGGTCGATGGCGGCTACTCGCTGACCGGCTCCAAGATGTGGATCACCAACTCGCCGGTCGCCGACGTGTTCGTGGTGTGGGCCAAGGACGACGAAGGCGCGATCCGCGGCTTCGTGCTGGAAAAAGGCTGGAAAGGCCTGTCGGCGCCTGCGATCCACGGCAAGTTCGGCCTGCGTGCGTCGGTCACCGGCGAAATCGTCATGGACGAAGTGTTCTGCCCGGAGGAAAACGCCTTCCCTGAAGTGCGCGGCCTGAAAGGCCCGTTCACCTGCCTCAACTCGGCCCGCTACGGCATCGCCTGGGGCGCGCTGGGCGCGGCCGAAGCGTGCTGGCACACCGCACGCCAGTACACCATGGACCGCAAGCAGTTCGGCCGTCCGCTGGCGGCCAACCAGCTGGTGCAGAAGAAGCTGGCCGACATGCAGACCGAGATCACGCTCGGCCTGCAGGGCTGCCTGCGGCTGGGCCGCATGAAGGACGAAGGCACCGCCGCCGTCGAAATCACCTCGATGATGAAGCGCAACTCCTGCGGCAAGTCGCTGGACATCGCCCGCACCGCGCGCGACATGCTCGGCGGCAACGGCATCTCGGACGAGTTCGGCGTAATCCGCCACATGGTCAACCTCGAAGTGGTGAACACCTACGAAGGCACGCACGACATCCACGCCCTGATCCTGGGCCGCGCCCAGACCGGCATCCAGGCCTTCAGCTGATCCGACGGCGCGATGCGTCATCCCCGCGAACGCGGGGACCCATGCTGAATGAAAATGGGGACCTCGCCTTGCGGCCGGGTCCCCAATTTTTTTACCGCTACGCTGCCAAGCTACCGTTCGGGTAGCTCAGCACGGGTCCCCGCGAATGCGGGGACGAGCGATATTACAGCCAGCCTTTGCGGAACATCTGCTCCCACACGTATTTCGCGACCAGCGAGTGCTCGTACGGGGTCGGGTGGACGCTGTCGGCGAACATGTAGCGGCTGACGTCGCCGGCCACCAGGTTGGTGCCGTTGCAGAACAGCGAGGAGGTGCCGCCCGGGTTCGGGCCGCACGCCATCCCGGTGGTGTTGGTCAGGCCGTACACCGAAGGATTCGCAGCCTGGTCGATCGACAGCTGGAACACGTCGACATACAGGATGCGCGGATCTTCCGGCAGGCCGGCGCGCAGGGCGGTGTTGAACGAGGTCGCCATGCCCTTGATCAGCTGCTGCGCGCTGGCGCTCTGGCTGCGTGCCGATGGCGAGACCGAGACGTCCGGCAGGTTGTTGACCACCACGTACTTCGCGCCCTTGCCAACGATCTGCGTCATGATGATGTTGGCCAGCTGCGTGCCCGCCTCACCCATCGCCGGGACCTGCTTCGGTCCGTTCGCGGCCAGGTAGTCGTTGCCCGCCTTGGCGCCGGCCGCCTGGCCGTCCGCGGTCGCCTTGGCAACCATCGGGCCGTACACTGCCGGGCTGGCGACGGCGGTGTTACCGGCCATCACGGCAGCCTGCACGGCCGCGCCGACCACGGTCTGGTCGGTGCTGCCAGGACGCGCGCGTTCGGTCGCCATCGCGGTTGCGATCGCCACGGCGGCCGCTTGCGGGTCCGGTGCGCCGGCCGCCAGCTGCGTGACCAGGCTCTGGGCGAACGCGGTCGCGCCGGCGGAAGTGCCGGCGGCGGTGGCGTTGGCGGCCAATTGCCCCATCAGCATCAGCAGGTCATTGCCACCCGCCATTACGTAGACGACTTCATTGGCGCTGAACTTGCCGCCGGTGCGCGCCAGGTGGTTGGCCACCTGGGTCACGACCGGAACGGTCAGCGCGAAACCATTCGGATCGCCGGTCAGCGGGTTGCCCGGGCCGACCGGATGCGTAATGCGCGCGCCGCCCTGGGCGTACACGAAGCAGCCCGGATGATTCACCACCGGTACGGCGAACGGGCCCTGGCCGGCCAGGCCGGTTTGCGCCGCGCACGGCTTCGGCAGGCCAAGGTTAGCGGCCAGCACTTCGCTCCAGGTACGACCGTCGAGGTCGGCCTTGCCTGTCACCGCGCCGTTGACGGTGAACTTGCCGCCGCCGGCCGCTGCGACCGGACCCACTGCATAGGTACCCACGTCGGCCAGCGAGTCGCCGAACACGACCTGCTGGGTGAACTGCGGCTTGGCAGCCAGCTGGTTCGGACGGTTCGCTGTCGCGCTGCTGCCGCTGTCGCCGCAGCCGGCCAGCACCGCGGCCGCCAGCAGTGCCAGCACATAATTCGATTGACGCATTTTGTCTCCTTAACATTCTTATTGAAGAAACGAACGCACGTACTATTCGTTTGATAACTAATATGCCAGCGTTCTCAGCTGTTGTACAGGGAAAAGCTGTGCCTGCCGGAGGCGGTGGGGGCGCCGCCACAACCGGGCCAGCGGCTGGCGGAATCGACTAATCCATGGCGGATTCCGCCAAAACGGAGGCTCTCGATTTGGCGGAATCGACTAATTCATGGCCGATTCCGCCACGGAAGGGGACTGTGCCTACGGGACGTCGCGCTGGAGCAGGCCGTGCACGATGCCGGTCGAGCCGTGCGCGGCGCGGCGCAGGCGGTCGTTGACGCCCATCCAGGCGGCGTCGCGCGGCGGCGCCTCGACCAGGATCACGTCGGCGCCACAGTGGTCCATCGCGCGCAGCGAGGCGTACAGCGCGTGGGCGAAGCCTTCAGGCTCGGCCGGCAGCCGGGTCTCCGGCCCCTGGTGGGCGATGCCGGAATACTGGATCAGCGCGGCGCTGCGACCGGCCTGGCGCAGCCGGGCCAGGGTCTGGACCAGCGTGTCGCGGTCCTGCATCGCCACCGGGGTATGCGGCGCGTAGTGCGATTCGAGTGTGCCCGATGCACGCGGCGCCGCGGCGTCAGGCGCCACCGGCAGCATGTCGATCACCGCGGCGATGGCTTCGGGGCTGATGTGGCCCGGGCGCAGCAGCACCGGCCCGTGCGTGGCCAGGCGCGACATGTCGACGATGGTCGATTCGATGCCGACCTGCGACTGGCCGCCGTCCAGCACCATGTCCACGCTGCCGTCCGCGCCGAATTCGTCGCGCACGTGCTGCGCGGTGGTCGGGCTGACATTGCCGAACTTGTTGGCGGACGGCGCGGCGACCCCGCCCTGCCCGCCCTTGAACGCGCGCAGCAGCGCCAGCGCGACCGGGTGCTGCGGGCTGCGCAGGCCGACCGTCTCCTGTCCGCCGGAGACCGCGTCGGGGATGCCCGGCGCGCGCCGCAGGATCATGGTCAGGGGTCCCGGCCAGAACGCGGCAGCGAGCTGCCGGGCCTCGGGCGGAATGTCGGCCGCCCAGTGCGCAAGCTCGCCTTCCGGCGCGATGTGCACGATCACGGGATGGTCCTGCGGACGGCCCTTGGCCGCGTAGATCCTCGCCACCGCTTCCGGGTTCTCGGCGTCGGCGCCGAGGCCGTACACGGTCTCGGTCGGGAACGCGACCAGCCTGCCCTGCTCCAGCAGGCGCGCGGCGGCCGCGATCGCGTCCCGGTCGAAGTCCTGGTCGCTCATGGTCACAGCGCGATACGCAGGATGGTGCATGCTTCGCGCAGCTGCTCCTGCGCCTGTGCAAGCGTGGGCGCGACGAAGGTGACGTGGCCCATCTTGCGGCCGCGGCGCGCCTCTTCCTTGCCGTACAGGTGCAGGCAGGCGCCGGGCAGCGCCAGCACCTGTTCCCACGCGGGCTCGCGCGCGCTCTCGCTATCGCCCTCGAACCAGGCGTCGCCGAGGATGTTGAGCATCACGGCCGGCGAATGCTGGCGCACGTCGCCCAGCGGCAGGCGCGCCATCGCACGCACCTGCTGCGCGAACTGGCTGCTGACGCAGGCATCGATCGTGTAGTGGCCGCTGTTGTGCGGGCGCGGCGCCATCTCGTTGACTACCAGCGAGCCGTCCTCCAGCACGAAGAACTCGATGCACAGCACGCCCACGTAGCCGAGCTGCGCGACGATCGCGCGCGCCGCGTCCTGCGCCTTGGCGGCGCAGGCGGCCGACACGTTCGGTCCCGGCACGGTGGTGGTGAACAGGATGCCGTCGCGGTGCACGTTCTCGGCGATCGGATACACCACCGATTCGCCGTCGTGCCCGCGCGCGGTCAGCACCGAGACCTCGTAGGCCAGCGGCAGCATCTTCTCGAGCAGGCAGATCACGCCGCCCATGGCCGCGAACGCCGTGTGCACGTCGGCGCGCGAGGCCACCCGCACCTGGCCCTTGCCGTCGTAACCCATGCGCACGGTCTTCAGGATGCCCGGCAGGAGCTCGTCCGGGATCGCGTCGATGTCCGCCTTTGATGCGATCACCTTGTGCGGGGCCGGCATCACGCCCGACTGCGGCGCGCAGTCGACGAAGAAGCGCTTTTCCAGCACGCGGTCCTGCGCGATCGAGACGCAGTCGGCCGATGGCGCGACGAACACGCGCTCGGCCAGCAGCGACAGGCTCTGCGCCGGCACGTTCTCGAATTCGGTGGTCACGGCCACGCACTCGCTGGCCAGCTGCGCCAGCCCCTTGTCGTCGGTGTAGCCGGCGACCACCAGCTGGTCGGCGGCCTGCCCGGCCGGGCTGTCGCTGGCCGGATCGAGCACCGCGACCTTGTAGCCCATGGCCTGCGCGGCGTGCGCGAACATGCGGCCCAGCTGGCCGCCGCCCATCACGCCGAGCTTTGCCGGCGGCAGGAATGGAGAATGCCTGGTATCGCTCATACGGGGAGGGTCATCGCCTTCGCGGCGGCGGTCTGCTGTTTGCGGAAGTCCTCGAGGCGCGCTGCCAGCGCGTCGTCGGTGGTGGCGATCATCGCGACCGCCGCCAGCGCGGCGTTGGCGGCTCCGGCTTCGCCGATGGCGAAGGTCGACACCGGCACGCCTTTTGGCATCTGCACGATCGACAGCAGCGAATCCTCGCCGCGCAGGTACTTCGACGGTACCGGCACGCCCATCACCGGCACGATCGTCTTGGCGGCGATCATGCCCGGCAGGTGCGCGGCGCCGCCGGCGCCGGCGATGATGGCGCGCAGGCCGCGCGCGCGGGCGCCTTCGGCGTAGGCGAACATCTCGTCCGGCATGCGGTGCGCCGAGACTACCTGCGCCTCATGCGGCACGCCGAATTCCTTGAGGATGGCGACCGCATGCTGCATCACGTCCCAGTCCGACGAGGAGCCCATCACAATGCCGACCAGCGGCCTGACTGCGTTTTCCATCGTCATACCTTCAGTTTCTGGCCGGTCAGGCGGTCCAGCGCTTCAAGGTACTTGGCCTTGGTCTTGTCGATCACGTCGGCCGGCACCGGCGGCGCGGGCGGGGCCTTGTTCCAGTCCTTCAGCGATTCCAGGTAGTCGCGCACGAACTGCTTGTCGTACGACGGCGGCGAGATGCCGGTGGCATAGCTCTCGACCGGCCAGAAGCGCGAGGAGTCCGGCGTCAGGATCTCGTCGATCAGGTACACCTTGCCGGCTTCGTCCTGGCCGAATTCGAACTTGGTGTCGGCGATGATGATGCCGTGTTGCGCCGCGAAGGCGGCCGCTTCCGAATAAAGCCTGATCGCGTAGTCGCGCACGGTGCGGGCGACGTCCGCGCCGACGATGTCCTGGGCCTGTTCGAACGAAATGTTCTCGTCGTGCGCGCCGGCCGGCGCCTTGGTCGAAGGCGTGAACAGCACCTCGGGCAGCTTCTCGGCTTCCTTCAGGCCGGCCGGCAGCGCGATGCCGCACACCTTGCCGGTCTTCTGGTAGTCCTTCCAGCCGGAGCCGATCAGGTAGCCGCGCACGATCGCTTCGATGCCGAGCGGCTTGAGCTTGCGCACCACCATGGCGCGGCCCTCGACCTGGTCGCGCTCTTCCGGCGCCACCACGTCCAGCGGATCGATGCCGGTCTCGTGGTTCGGCATCAGGTCGGCGAATTTCCTGAACCAGAAATTCGACATCGAGGTGAGGATCTTGCCCTTGCCCGGAATCGGCTCGTTCAGGATCACATCGAACGCGGACAGGCGGTCGGTCTGGATCACCAGCAGCTTGTCGTCACCGACGGCGTAGATGTCGCGCACTTTCCCGCGATGCAGGAAGGGCAGCGATTTGAGGTTTGTTTCGAGGATGCCGGCCATCTTTAGGATTCCCTGGAGTTTAAGTATTCGTTGATGCCGGGTAGCCAACCCGGCCTGCTTTCAATGTGCAGCTGGCGCGTGACCACGCCTTGATACGGCGTGTCGAAGGTCGCGAGCGTGACGCCGATGCGGTCCTTGTGTTCGTCCTGCTGCCAGGTGAGGTTCGATCCGCACACCTTGCAGAAGGTGCGCTCGACGTTGGGCGAAGACCGGTACCGCGCCACCGCATCCTTGCCTCGCGTGATGCCGAAGGCGCTGTCCGCGATGTTCGCGTAGGGCGCGAACGCGGCCCCGTGCTGCTTCTGGCACATGTGGCACCAGCAGTTGCTGGTGTCGTCGATTTCGCCCCCGATCACCCAGGCGACCGCGCCGCATAAGCAGCTGCCGTGGTATTCAGCCATGTCCGCTCACTTCATGTTACAGCCTGCCGGCGCCGTGGCGGCGGCAGGCGCTTGCTTCTTACTTGACGATCTGTGCCAGCTCGCCCTTGACGTAGCGCTCGGCCATCTTCTCCAGCGGGATCGGCTTGATCTTGTCGGCCATGCCTTCGCAGCCGAACTGCGAGAAGCGTTCCTTGCAGATCTTCATCGCCGCTTCGCGCGCAGGCTTCAGGAAGTCGCGCGGGTCGAACTTCGACGGGTTCTGGAACATGTACTGGCGCACCGCCGCGGTCATCGCCAGGCGGATGTCGGTGTCGATGTTGATCTTGCGCACGCCGTGGCGGATGCCTTCCTGGATCTCTTCGACCGGCACGCCATAGGTCTCCTTCATGTCGCCGCCGAACTCGCGGATGATCGCCAGCAGGTCCTGCGGCACCGACGACGAACCGTGCATCACCAGGTGCGTGTTCGGGATGCGCGCGTGGATTTCCTTGATGCGGTCGATCGCCAGGATCTCGCCGGTCGGCTTGCGCGAGAACTTGTAGGCGCCGTGCGAGGTGCCGATCGCGATCGCCAGCGCGTCGCACTGGGTGCGCGCGACGAAGTCGGCGGCCTGGTCGACGTCGGTCAGCAGCTGCTCGCGGGTCATGGTGCCTTCCGCGCCGTGGCCGTCTTCCTTGTCGCCCTTCATGGTTTCGAGCGAACCGAGCACGCCCAGCTCCGCTTCCACCGACACGCCGATCGCGTGCGCGAACTTGACCACTTCACGCGAGACCTCGACGTTGTAGTCGTAGGACGCGACGCTCTTGCCGTCGGCCTGCAGCGAGCCGTCCATCATCACCGACGAGAAGCCGGAGCGGATCGCGGCCATGCAGACTGCCGGCGACTGGCCGTGGTCCTGGTGCATGACGACCGGGATGTGCGGGTAGGCTTCCACCGCCGCGTCGATCAGGTGGCGCAGGAAAGCTTCGCCCGCGTACTTGCGCGCGCCGGCCGAGGCCTGCATGATCACCGGGCTGTTGAGCGCATCGGCGGCAGCCATGATGGCCTGCACCTGCTCCAGGTTGTTGACGTTGAATGCTGGCAGGCCATAGCCGTTTTCGGCGGCATGGTCCAGCAGTTGACGCAATGATACGAGTGCCATAGTAGAACTCCAAACAATAGAAAACCGTATTGCTGGGGACTGTCCCTACGGGACTGTCCCCCGCTTTTTAGTCGAACTCGCCCACGCGCACGATTTTCAGCGCATTGGTGCTGCCGGCCTGGCCCATCGGGGAACCCCAGGTCACCACGATCATATCGCCCTTCTTCACGACACCCTGCTTCATCAGGAGCTCTTCGGCCTGGCGCAGCACGGCGTGGCTGCCGCCTTCCTGTTCCAGGTGGTAGGACCGGACGTTGCGGTACAGCGAAGCCTTGCGCTGGGTGGTT
>DASWYE010000184.1:0-18955 GCA_036405115.1 Telluria sp.
CACTGGGCGCGCACGACCCGGACACTCACCTGCGCTTCTGCAACAACCGCAATCCGCACCTTGCCTGGGACGAGGTGCCGCCGGGGACGGAATCGCTGGCGCTGTTCGTCATCGACGTCGACGTGCCCAGCGTCGGGACCGACGTCAATCGCGAAGGGCGCGAGATCGCCGAGGAACTGCTGCGCACGGAATTCTTCCACTGGACGCTGGTCGACATACCGGTCGCGATCAAATCGCTGGCTGCGGGTGTGTTCTCGGACATGCTCACGCCGGGCGGCAAGGATGGTCCCGAGGTGCCGTTTCTGGTCAAGAACGGCACCCTGCACCAGTTGCGCCAGGGGCTGAACGACTACACCGGCTGGTTCGCCACCGATCCGGACATGACCGGCGAATACTACGGCTATGATGGCCCGTGCCCGCCGTGGAACGACCTGCGCATCCACCACTACATCTTCCGCCTGTATGCGCTGGACGTGCCGCGCTTCCCGCTGGAAGGCACGTTTACCGGCGCCGAGGCGCGGCTCGCGATCCGGGGCCACATCCTCGACGAAGCGCAGCTCATCGGCGTGTACTCGACCCATCCCGCAATCTCGAAAACGCTGGCGCCTTGATCGTCAATACCCACCACCCCCTCGTCATACCCGCGAAAGCGGGTACCCCTGCTGAGCCGGGCGCCAGCCCGCTCCCACGACTTACCCGATGACATCCTTCATCCTGATTCGCCTCCCCCTTGTCATGTCTGCCGACGCGGGTACCCCTGCCGAGCCGGGCGCGAGTCCGCTCCCGCGCCGTACCCAATGACATCCATCATCCTGATCCGCCATGGCGAAACCGCCTGGAACGCCGACCGCCGCCTGCAAGGCCACACCGACATCGCACTGAACGCCGAAGGCGAACGCCAGGCCGAAGCGCTGGCGGCCGCCCTGGCCGGCGAGCGTATCGACGCCATCGGCGCGAGCGACCTGCAGCGCGCCCACCAGACAGCGGCCGCGGTCGCGCGGCACCACGGCCTCGACGTCGTGCGCGATGCGCGCCTGCGCGAACGCTGCTACGGCGCCTTCGAAGGCCTGCTGTACGCCGAGATCGCGCGCCGCTACCCGGACGACTGGGAAGCCTGGCAAGCGCGCCAGGTCGACTCGGTACCCCCGGCCGGTGATCGCGCCGGCGAATCGTTCCGCGCCTTCTACGAGCGCTCGCTGGGCGCCATCCTCGACTGGGCCGCGCGCCATCCCGGCAAATCGCTGGCGCTGGTCGCGCATGGCGGCGTGCTCGAATGCGCCTATCGCGCCGCCCACGGCATGGTGCTCGAATCGCCGCGCAGCTTCCCGATCCGCAACGCCAGCATCAACCGATTCCGCGTCGTCGACGGCAAACTGCTGCTCGACAGCTGGGGCGAGACCGCCCACCTGTCCAAATCCCTCGACGAACTCTAACCCCCCGTGGGGTCAGGCACTTTTAGCAGAATTCTCCGAACGACTTTTTCGGACTCCGCCGCATAGCCATCTTCCGACAATCGCGTTCAGACACCTCCTAAAAAGGTGACTGACCCCATTGTTGTCGTCCGGAGTCCCTGCCACTACAGGGCCCTCGGGGTCAGGCACTTTTGGCGGAATCGGCTGATGAGGTTCTGCGGATTCGTCTGCTTCGAGCGACTCCTAGGAGTCGTACCGGACGATTCCTAAAAAGGTGACTGACCCCAAAGGGGGGAAAGCAACAGGGTGGAAAATATTGCTTAGTTTTTGAGCAGTGCTTCGTATAAAATAGTGGGTTCCCGCTGCTATTTGTCCCGCTCGTGCAAATCGGACCACACATCCTTCGCAATAACGTCTTCGTCGCGCCGATGGCCGGTGTGACGGATCGCCCGTTCCGCCAGCTGTGCAAGCAGCTCGGGGCCGGCTACGCGGTGTCCGAGATGGCAGCCTCGAATCCGCGTCTGTGGGCCAGCGAGAAGTCGTCGCGCCGCACCGACCACGCCGGCGAGATGGAGCCGAAGGCGGTGCAGATCGCCGGCGCCGACCCGCAGGACCTGGCCGACTGCGCCCGTTTCAACGTGGAGCGGGGCGCGCAGATCATCGATATCAATATGGGCTGCCCGGTCAAGAAGGTATGCAATGCCTGGTGCGGCTCGGCTCTGCTGCAGCACGAGGACCTGGTCAAGCGCATTCTCGACGCGGTCGTATCGGCGGTCGACGTGCCGGTCACGCTCAAGTTCCGCACCGGCTGGGACCGCGAAAACAGGAACGCGCTGCGCATCGCCCGCATCGCGGAAGACGCGGGCATCGCCATGCTCACGCTGCACGGGCGCACGCGCGCCGACGGCTACAAGGGCGACGCCGAATACGACACCATCCGCGCGGTCAAGCAGGCCGTCTCGATTCCGGTGGTCGCCAACGGCGACATCACCACGCCCGAAAAAGCGAAGTTCGTGCTCGACTACACCGGCGCCGATGCGGTGATGATCGGGCGCGCCGCGCAAGGCCGCCCGTGGATCTGCCGCGAGATCGACCATTACCTGCGCACCGGCGAACTGCTGCCCGCGCCGCTGGTCGAAGAGGTGCGCGCGCTGATGCAGGAGCACCTGCCGGCGCATTACGCCTTCTACGGCGAATTCCTCGGCGTGCGCACCGCGCGCAAGCACATCGGCTGGTACGTGCAGGACCTGCCGGGCGGCGAGGAATTTCGCCAGCAGATGAATTTGCTGGAATCCACGGCGGAGCAGCTGGCCGCGGTGGACCGTTTTTTTGGGTCTCAACATAAACACGGGGAGCGGTTACAATACCGCCCCTCCGAAGCACTCGAACACGCGTTGGCAGCATGAACGCAGCGGCTGCAAGCGGAAATCCAATACAGGCACGTCACGCATCATGAGCAAAGAGATCATCCAGGAAGTCGTCCAGAAAAGCCTTGAAGAGTATTTCAACGACTTGGGCGAGCAGCAGCCGTCGAACATTTACGACATGGTGGTGCTGACCGTCGAGAAGCCGATTCTCCAGGTGGTGATGTCGCGCGCCGACGGCAACCAGTCGCACGCCGCGCAGATGCTGGGGATTAACCGCAACACGCTGCGCAAGAAGCTGCAGGAACACGGACTGCTGTAAAGCTCCGACCGCACGCGGGTGGCCCGTGCTTCGGACGCGCGGGCCCCGGCCGACACGGCACGCGGCGCGCACACAAGAATTCACAACAACCAGGCCACCCTCATGATCAAACAAGCCCTCATCTCCGTCTCCGACAAGACCGGCGTCCTCGATTTCGCGCGCGCGCTGTCCGCGCTCGGCGTGAATATCCTGTCCACCGGCGGCACCGCCAAGCTGCTGCTCGATAACGGCGTCGCCTGCACCGAAGTGGCCGACTACACCGGCTTCCCTGAGATGCTCGACGGCCGCGTGAAAACGCTGCACCCGAAGGTCCACGGCGGCATCCTGGCGCGCCGAGACTTCCCCGAGCATGTGGCCAAGCTGGCCGAGCACAATATCCCGACCATCGATATGGTGGTGGTGAACCTGTACCCGTTCCAGCAGACCGTGGCGAAGGAAGAGTGCTCGCTGGAAGACGCGATCGAGAACATCGACATCGGTGGCCCGACCATGCTGCGCTCGGCCGCCAAGAACCACCGCGACGTGGTGGTGCTGTGCGACCCGGCCGACTACGGCCGCGTACTGGCCGAGATGAAGGGCACCGGCGCCGCACCGGGCGCGGTCAGCTACGATACCCGCTTCATGCTGGCCAAGAAGGTGTTCGCGCACACCGCGCAGTACGACGGCGCGATCACCAACTACCTGACCAGCCTCGGCGAGGACAAGCAGCACGCGACCCGTTCGCAGTACCCGCAGACGATCAACATGTCGTTTGAAAAAGTGCAGGACATGCGCTACGGCGAGAACCCGCACCAGGCTGCCGCGTTCTACCGCGACCTGGCGCCCGCCGCCGGTTCGCTGGCCAACTACACCCAGCTGCAGGGCAAGGAACTTTCGTACAACAACATCGCCGATGCCGACGCGGCCTGGGAGTGCGTAAAGACGCTGGGCGGCCTGGGTCAGCCGGCCGGCTGTGTGATCGTCAAGCACGCCAACCCGTGCGGCGTGGCGATCGGCGTCGACGCGCTGGATGCCTACGAGCGTGCGCTCAAGACCGACCCGACCTCCGCATTCGGCGGCATCATCGCGCTGAACGTCGAAGTGGACGGCCGCGCCGCGCAGGCGCTGTCCAAGCTGTTCGTGGAAGTGCTGATCGCGCCGTCGTTCACCGAGGAAGCGCGTTCGATCATGTCGGCCAAGCAGAACGTGCGCCTGCTGCAAATCCCTCTGGGCGCGGGCAGCAACCAGTACGACTTGAAGCGCGTCGGCGGCGGCCTGCTGGTGCAGTCGCCGGACGCGAAAGACGTAGGCCTGGAGGAACTGCGCGTCGTCACGAAAAAACAGCCGACCCAGGAGCAGCTGCAGGACATGCTGTTCGCATGGCGCGTGGCCAAGTACGTGAAGTCGAATGCGATCGTGTTCTGCGCCGGCGGCATGACGCTGGGCGTGGGCGCCGGCCAGATGAGCCGCATCGACTCGGCGCGCATCGCCTCGATCAAGGCGCAGAACGCCGGCCTGTCGCTGGCCGGTTCGGCGGTGGCGTCGGACGCCTTCTTCCCGTTCCGCGACGGCCTTGACGTGGTGGTGGATGCCGGCGCGACCTGCGTCATCCATCCGGGCGGCTCGATGCGCGACCAGGAAGTGATCGACGCGGCCGACGAGCGCGGCGTCGTCATGCTCTACACCGGCACCCGCCACTTCCGCCACTGATTTGCCACCATCTCGTCATCCCCGCAAAGGCGGGGACCCATACTGAGTCCGCCGCAAGCCCACATCGCCGAATCCGGACCCTCAGCAGGGGCCCCCGCGTCCGCGGGGGTGACGGAGGCATGCGAACTAATAAGCCGGGGACTGTCCCGCACGGGGACAGCCCCGAGTATAGTATTCAACCATGATCATCCTCGGCATCGACCCGGGCCTGCGCACCACCGGCTTTGGCGTCATCGAAAAACAAGGCAGCAAGCTGCGCTACATCGCTTCCGGCACCATCGCCACCGGCACCGGCGGCGCGCTGCCTCCGCGCCTGAAAATCATCCTCGACGGGATCACCGAACTGGCGCGCACTTACCAGCCCGACTGCGCGGCGATCGAGAAAGTCTTCGTCAACGTGAACCCCGAGTCGACCCTGCTGCTTGGCCAGGCGCGCGGCGCCGCCATCACCGCCCTGGTCGGCGCCGACCTTGGCGTGGCCGAGTACAGCGCCACCCAGGTCAAGCAGGCCGTGGTCGGCACCGGCAAGGCCGCCAAGGCGCAGGTGCAGGACATGGTCTCGCGCCTGCTGATGCTGCCAGGCCTGCCCGGTACCGACGCCGCCGACGCGCTCGGGGTTGCAATCTGCCACGCGAACAGCCATGATGCGCTGGCGCTGCTAGGCACCGTTTCGCCCCAGCTGCAAGGCCTGCGCATGAAGCGCGGCCGCCTCGTATAACCCATTCCAAGGCTCTCGATGATTGGTCGTCTCTCCGGGATTTTGCTCGACAAAACCCCGCCGCAAGTACTGGTGGACTGCAATGGCGTCGGCTACGAAGTTGACGTGCCGATGTCCACCTTCTACAACCTGCCGCACAGCGGCGAGAAGGTGGTGCTGTACACCCACCTGGCGGTGCGCGAGGATGCGCACCTGCTGTTCGGCTTCGGCACGGTGTCCGAGCGCGCGGTGTTCCGCCAGCTGATCAAGATCACCGGCGTGGGCGCGCGCACCGCGCTGTCGATCCTGTCCGGCATGACAGTGGCCGACCTGGCGCAGGCCGTCACGCTGCAGGAAGCCGGTCGGCTGGTGAAAGTGCCCGGCATCGGCAAGAAGACCGCCGAACGCCTGCTGCTGGAACTGAAGGGCAAGCTCGGCGCCGACATCGGCGTGGTCGGCGGCGCGCCGCGCGACGACACGCAAACCGACATCCTCAACGCGCTGGCCGCATTGGGGTATTCTGACAAGGAAGCGCTGGCCGCGGTGAAGAACCTCCCGGCCGGCAGCAGCGTTTCCGACGGCATCAAGTTCGCCCTGAAGGCGCTCTCCAAAGGCTAAGCAATGAGCATCCAGACCGACAGTTTCACCGAGCAGCGCGTCATCAGCGCGACGCCCGCTTCGCCCAACGAAGAGGCGATCGAGCGCGCGCTGCGGCCCAAGCAGCTCGAAGAATACGTCGGCCAGGAGAAGATTCGCGGCCAGCTCGAGATCTTCATTTCGGCGGCGAGGAAGCGCGCCGAACCGCTCGACCACACGCTGCTGTTCGGACCTCCCGGCCTGGGCAAGACCACACTGGCGCACATCATCGCGCGCGAGATGGGCGTGAACCTGCGCCAGACTTCCGGCCCGGTGCTGGAACGCGCCGGCGACCTGGCCGCGATGCTGACCAACCTCGAACCGAACGACGTGCTGTTCATCGACGAGATCCACCGCCTGTCGCCGGTGGTCGAGGAGATCCTGTACCCGGCGCTGGAGGACTACCAGATCGACATCATGATCGGCGAGGGCCCTGCCGCGCGTTCGGTCAAGATCGACCTGCCGCCGTTCACGCTGGTCGGCGCCACGACGCGCGCCGGCATGCTCACCAATCCGCTGCGCGACCGCTTCGGCATCGTGGCGCGGCTGGAGTTCTACAAGCCCGATGAGCTGGCGCGGATCGTGTCGCGCAGCGCGGCGCTGCTGAGCGCGCCGATCGTGGACGAGGGCGCGATCGAGATCGCCAACCGGGCGCGCGGCACGCCGCGTATCGCCAACCGGCTGCTGCGCCGCGTGCGCGACTACGCGGAGGTCAAGGGCAACGGCAATATCACGCGCGAGATCGCCGACGCGGCGCTGGCGATGCTGGACGTGGACCGCGTCGGCTTCGACCTGATGGACCGCAAGCTGCTGGAAGCGGTGCTGTTCAAATTTGGCGGCGGGCCGGTGGGAGTCGGGAACCTGGCGGCGGCGATCGGCGAGGAGGCCGACACGATCGAGGATGTGCTGGAGCCGTTCCTGATCCAGCAGGGTTACCTGCAGCGCACGCCGCGCGGGCGCATCGCCACGCCGCTGGCCTACCAGCACTTCGGCGTCGCCGCGCCGCGCACCAGCCCCACCGGCGACCTCTGGGATTGAGCTAAAGAGCGGGGGACGGGCCCTTTCAGGGACGGTCCCATCCTGCTAGAACTGGTCGACCCACGCGGCCAGCTGCGGCGTGGACAGGGGCGGCGCGCCGGGCACCAGCCGGGCACGCAGTTCCTCGCCCGCAGGCTGCAACTCCATGCTCCAACCGCGGCGCGCCAGCCATAGCAGGCTGGCCAGCCAGGCGGCATGCTGTTCCGATACCGGAACGCCCGCCGCCGTTTCCAGGTACTCGGTCAGCTGGCGCCGGTCGAGGAATACGCAGCCGCCTTCGGCCGGCGCCAGCGTCGCCCCGAACACCTGCGAGAGCAGTGTGATCACAAGTTCCGGCGTCGCCCCCGGTTGCTTCTCTTCCATTTGTGACAGCCGGTCGCGCACAGCGCGCCCGAACGCGGCGCTGCGCTGCGCCTCGGCGGCAACCAGGTCGCAGTAATCGACCAGCAGCCAGTCGGGCTGCTGCTCCGAGAGCGTGGCGTGCGCTGCTGCGGCCAGGTAGGGTTCGACCGGCAGTGTATGCCGCTCTTCCAGCAGGCTCGCGCACAGCGCATACAGCGTGCCGATGCGGTTGCCCACAGTCTGCTGCTGGCGCACCATCATCTTCTCGCGCATCAGTAGCGCGTGCTCCCGTTGCAGCTCGGCCAGCGCGAGCGCCTGTTTGAGCTCCATGCGCAGCGCCGTAATCTCCCACGGTTTCTGGATGTAGCGGTGGATCTGGCCCTGGTTGACCGCATCGACCGTCTGCTCAAGTTCCGAATAGGCTGTCGTCAGGATGCGCACCACGCCCGGGTACCGGTCGCGCGCGTGGAACAGCAGCTCGTTGCCGCACGCGCCGGGCATGCGCTGGTCGGAGACCAGCACGCGGATGCTGTCGGCGTGCGTGTCCAGCAGGCGCTTGCCTTCCTCGACCGAGCTTGCGGTCACCACCGGAGCGAGGTCGCCGAGGGCGCGCTGGAAGTATTTGACGGCAGTCGCCTCGTCGTCCACGAACAGGATAGCCGGAGCGGGATTGGGTAGCTCAGTCATCGCTTTAGTCCTTCTTCAGTGCTGGGAAGTTGAGCGCAATTACAGTCGATTTTCCGGGGTCCGACGTGACCGTCACGCTGCCCCCGAACGATTGCATCACGCGATTGCAGAAGATCAGGCCCCAGCCGTTGCCGCCATTGGCAGCGTGGCCGCTGACCGGGTCGATCAGCAGCCGCTCGAGGATCTCGGCAGGGATGCCGGGGCCGTTGTCGCAGATGAGGATGCGCGGTTCCGGCGTGGCGCTGATGGTAAAGCGCAGCTGCGGCGCATGGTGGTCCGCCAGCGCGCGCATGGCATTGCTCAGGATGGAGGACAGCACCAGCGAGACGCAGTTCGGCAGGGCGGAGATATCGAAATCCTCCTTCACTTCGACCAGGATCGACGCCCGTTGGGCCTTGGTGAGCGGGTAGGTGTCGAGCAGTGTTGCGACCTGTTGGCTGGCGCTGGCGCCCGGTCCTGCCGCGGCGCACGGCGTGGCGGCATTGGCCAGTCGTAGCGACTCCACGAACGCGGCCAGCATGGACATGCAATAGCGCGCATTGTCCTGGATCGCGGCGCTGACTTCACCCAGATCCTGCGCCGATATTTCGCCGGGCGCGCGTCGCCGCATGCCGCGCGCAAAATTCGAGATCGCCGCCAGCGGCGTGTTGAGCTCATGCGCGAGGAAAGCCAGCGTTTCGCCGATTGCGTCCATCTTCTGCATGCGGGCGATGCGGGCGCGCCCGCGCACGCTGGCTTCGCGCAAGGCGGCGCGCACCTGCTCGCGCTGCAGCGGCTTTTCCAGGATCCGGAAAGCCTCGCCGCGGTTGACCGTATCGAGCAGCACGTCCTTTTCGGCGTAAGCGGTCAGCACGATCGGCACGATATGGGGATACTCTTCGCGCACCTGGCGCAGCAGTTCGCTGCCGTTCTCGCCCGGCATGCGGTAGTCGGTGACGAGGATGTCGACTGCGCCGCGGGTCGCGCAAAGCACATCGAGCGCGCCCTTGACGCTGAGTGCCGTCAGCACGGTGTAATCGGACTCGATCGCGGAAGCGAAATACTTGCGCGCGAGGGCTTCATCGTCGACATACAGGACGGTGATATTGCGATCGTTTGCTTGCATTCGATATCTCCTATGTGGCGCGCGGCAGGTCGAACATGAACCTGGTCCATTCGCCGGCGCTGCTTTCCACCCGCAGGGTTCCTCCATGACGCTGGATGACGCTGTAACTGATTGACAGGCCCAGGCCCAGTCCTTTGCCTACTTCGCGCGTGGTGAAGAACGGCTCGAACACGCGGCCGAGCAGCTCCGGTGCGATGCCGCGGCCATTGTCGCGCACTGTCACGCACAGCCGCTCGCCCTGCCAGCTGGCGTCGACGTCGATCGCCGCATCCTGGCGCTGCGCTTCGTGCACGGCCTGCGCCGCGTTGCCGAGCAGGTTGATCAGCACGCCGCACACGGCCGCCTCGTCGCCGGACACCAGCGTATCGCCGGGCAGGGTGCAATTGACCCGGATGCCGCGGGTTTCGTGCCCGACCAGGCGCAGCGCGGAGCTGAGCGCCTTCTCGAACAGGAAGTGCGCCGGCTGTACCTCGCTGTCCGCCTTGCGGTAGGCGAACTTCTTCAGGTCCGCCACGATATGGTGCACCCGCTGCATGCCCTGCCTGGCGTCGGCCAGGCATTCCATCAGCGAGGCACTGGCGCGTGCAGCCGGGTCCTCCATGCCGACGTCGATCGCCATCATGCAGAAATTGACGGGGTTGTTCACTTCGTGCAGCAAGCCCGCCGACAGCGTGCCGATTGCCGCCATTTTTTCCTGTTGCAGCATCTGGCCCTTGATCTCGGCAAGGTCCCTGTTGGTGCTGGCCAGCTGGGCGTTCGATGCCGCCACTTCCGCCTTGAGCCGGAACATGTTCAGGCGGGCGCGCTCGTTGAAGTAGGTGCACACGGCGCTGACCGCGGTCGCCATCACCAGGAACAGCGTGTTGACCATCAGGGGCCCGTTGGGCCGGAAGGTTTCCGGATGCGTGGAGCAGGCGGCCAGGTACATGAGGATCGACAGCGCGCCGAAACTGATGTTCTGCCAGACGGTGAACGGCAGCGCCAGGCCGGATGCGAAGATTGCCAGCGGCAGGCCGCCGTAGTAGAGCGAGGCCGCGCCTTCGGTCTGCGCGATCATCCACGTGATCATCGCCTGCGGCAGCAGTAGTCCGGCAAAGATCAGCTCGAGCGAACGCGCCTCTCCCCAGCGCGTACCCATCAGCAGGATCACGCCGAGCATGAGGATCGACGCCAGCAGGCGCGCCTGGCCGAACAGCAGCTGCTGGTCGGGATAGAGCGCGTAGTCCAGGCCCGTGCCCAGCAGGATCAGCGCGATGGCGGCCCAGGCCACGCCGCGGCTGAATGCCAGCCGGTGCTCGCGCACCTCGGCTTCGTAACTGGCGCTGGGCCTGCGTACCATGTCAGCGGACCGTCGCTTCGGCGAACACGTTCACACCGGTGGCGTCCGCATACAGCTTGTGGTTCAGCGAGTCGCGCGGCAGCACCGCGTGCAGGCCGGCTTCGTCGCGGTAGATCAGGTACCACTCGAGCAGGTGGCTCATGACGAACTGGCGGTCCGGATTCGACGGGTGCACATTGGTGACGAGCAGTTCACCGCCGCGCCTGGTGCGGCTGGCAAAGTGCTCGGTCAGGCGGCTGCAGACCTTGTCGGACAGGTAGTCGAACAGGCCGGCGCAATACACGGCGTCGAATTCGCGCTCCTGCGGCGCATCCGCCGTAGTGCGCCGCTTGAGCAGCTGGTGCACCGAGTCGTGCGTGTAGTCGATACGCAGCTTCTTGCCGTCGGCCGCTGCCAGGCCGGTCAGCCGCTCGCGCGTCCACGCCAGCGTCTCCGTGCTGAAGTCGAGCAGCTGGAACGACAGCCACTCCGGTTCGGGATAGGACTGCACGAACTGCTGGATCTCGATGGCCGGGCCGCAGCCCACATTCAAGATCCTGAAAGGGCGTCCGGCCTGCCTGGCGGCGTCGGCCTGTCGGGTCAGGAAGGCGACCAGCAGGTCGATCCGGTTACGGTGCGCCCGCACAGCGGCCCCGTTGAGGAAGGCGCTGTTGACGACCTGGAAGTAGGTGCTGGGGCCCTGGCGCGGATCCTCCACCATCTGGTGCACCATCTGGTAGTCGCCCGCATAGCCGAGTGGCTTGGTAAAGGTGCGGAATACCCATGGGGCGCGCAGCACCAGCGGGTGCAGCGCGGCTTGCGCGAAGGCGCGGTGCGCAGGGTGGTGCTCCTCCTCGATCAGCGCGGATTCGCCTTCCAGTTCGCTGAAGTAGTGGCGTGTCCTTTCCATCAGCGGCGTGGCCAGCTCCTCGAAGAAGTCGGCGCGCAGCTTGCCGCCTTCCTTCGGCAGGTCGTCCGACATGTCGACCTGCTCGACCCAGCGCGACACGTCCGCCAGGTAGGCGCGCGCCTCGTTCACCAGCAGCTGGTAATCGCGCCGGATGCAGAACCGCTCGCGCCAGTCGCGCACGAAGGCGCGCGCCCGGGAGCTGACCGATTCGGGCGCGAGCGGGGTTCCCGACAACTCGCACCACTGCTCCACCAGCGTCACCGACACCAGCGCGGTCAGGCCGGTGTTGACCATGCTGATCACCACCGCGCGTCCCGCATAGGCAACGCGCGCGCCCATCCGCACGGTCAGCTCGAGCAGCACCTCGCTGACCTGGACGATGGAATAGGGGTTGTAGATTTCCATGACCAGCGAGGTGCGCTGCAGGTTCACGATCGTGCCGCGCACGGCCTCGCCCTGGGAATTTCGGAAACTGACTACCGGATCGATTTGCGTTTGTGAGTACACGATGTGGCCAGGAATAGTCAGGCAGCAGGATCCAGCCGTCGCTGTCTGGGTTCGGAGGAATTCGTGGAATCTGGAGACGCCGGCGGCGCTTCAGGCGCGTAGCGGGTACGGTCGGGCCGGGGGCGCAGGCCGTGCGCGGTAAGACGGTGTTGGGGTGTTCATCCGGCTTGCTCCTCGCGATGGAAACACGATGATCATAGTAACGATCATTAATAAATTGCAACGACAAAATCACTCTGTTGTAAGCGAGCACGCTTTTCATTGCCGGTGGGCAAGAATGCGACGAAAAATGGAGGACGTTGCAAATTTGGCGGGCGCGCGCGACACATTTCGGGGCGACCGGGAGGAACTATTCGTGGCGCACCCAGGTCTGCGAGCGCCCCAGCAGCGGCACCCCGATGTAGCCGCGCACGCTCAGCTGCCTGCCACCATCGCGCAGCGCAAGCTTGCTGCGATAGACCTTGCCGTTGTCGGGATCGAGTATCTCGCCGCCGTTGTATTCGTCGCCATCCTTTTTGAGCCCCGACATGAAGACCATGCCGATCACTGGCTGGTTGTGGCGCGCGCCCTCGCAACTATCGCAGACGGGATCCTGGTCCTGGCCGGGCGCGCGGTACAGCTTCTCGATGCGCCCCTCGAGCACGCCCTTGTGTTCCGAGATGCGGATCAGGGCCCTGGGCTTGCCGCTGATGTCGTCGATGCTCTGCCACAGCCCCACCGGAGAGCTGTTGTCCGCCAGGGCGGGTGGCAAGGCCAGCAGCGCAAGCAGGCCGGCCTGGACGATGGCACGCATTGGGCGTCTCCCGTTTTTATTGGAAATGCAGTGTAGCAAACTGCGGCACGCCATGGCCAATTCAGGCTGTGGCCGCTTCGGACAGCGTGACCCGGTTGCGACCTTCCTGTTTGGAGCGATACATCGCCAGGTCGGCATGGTGCACCAGGCTTGCCGCATCCGCGCCGCAATCCGGGAACAGGCTGACGCCGATGCTGCCCGAAATGTCCAGCGTATGGCCGTCGACCACGAACGGCTGGTTCAGCAGCGCCAGGATATTGTTCGCGACCGTCAGCGCGTCTTCGGCGGAGCGGCAGTCCGGCAGCAGTGCTGCGAACTCGTCCCCGCCCAGGCGCGCCAGCGTATCGGACTGGCGCAGCCCGCCCTGGACGCGGCGTCCCACCTCGACCAGCAGCATGTCGCCGACGCCGTGCCCGTGGGTGTCGTTGACCGGCTTGAACTTGTCGAGGTCGAAGTAGATGACCGCCAGCCGCGTTTGCGCGCGCCGCGCCAGCTGGATCGCGTGCTCCAGGCGGTCGCCGAACAGCACACGATTGGCCAGCCCGGTGAGCGCGTCGTGGCAGGCCTGGTGGCGTACCTGTTCCTCGTGCGACTTGCGCGCATCGATGTTGACGACGGTGCCCACCACCCGCGCCGCGGCGCCCTGGTCGTCGCGCTCGACCACCTGCGCCCGGCCCAGCACCCATGCCACCTCTCCGGTTCCGCGGACGATCCGGTGCTCGACCCGGAAATCGGCGCTGCGGCCTGCCAGCATGTCTCCCAGCGCCGCCGTGACCTGCGCCGCATCGTCCGGGTGGACCGGGCCATCGACCGAGCCGGTGCCCCAGTATGTGGATCCAGTGCCGATGCCAAGCACCGCCTGCGCCTGCGGCGTCAGGACCACCTTCCCTGACCGCAGGTCCCAGTCCCATACGCCCGCTCCGGCGGCGTCCAGCGCGCGCTTCCAGCGGGCCTCTGCGCTGGCCAGCGCCCGCAGCGCTTTGGACCGGTTGTGATTGGCCGCGATCGCCCACCAGCCAAGGGCCAGCATGATCGACGAGATGGCCACTCCCGCTGCCACGGCGTGGCGCTGCTGGCTTGCATAGCGGCTGTTGACTTCCCGGAGCGACTGGCCGACGCTGACCACCATGTCATATTGTGGCAGGCGTTTCCATCCGAAGATGCGCTCGATCCCGTCCAGCCGGCTGACGCGCCGGTACACGCCGCCGGGCTCCTTGCTCGCGGTATCGAAGGGCGGGCCCGCAAGCTCCGCGCCGACATGGAGCCGGCCGCCGGCGCCGGCGTTCCGGGCGAGCACGACCCCGCCGTGCACCAGCGTGACCGACGTATCCGTGCCAAGGTCGACGTGATCGTAAAAGCGCGAAAGGTATTCAGGCGCCACCGAGGCCAGGATCACGCCGCCCGGCTTTCCGCCGGGACCGTAGAGGGGCCGTGCGAACTGGACACCGGTGATCCCGGTCATCCGGCCCGTGAGCGGCCGGCTGATGATCAGGCGGTCGGCCGGATCGCGCAGCAGCGCGGCCACGTAGTCACGGTCGCGCAGGCCGACGCTGCTACCTGCCAGCCCGGCGCTGGTGAACTGCACACTGCCACCGGCATCGGTCACCGCCACCTGGAAGATCACCTTGCTGGTCAGTTCGCGATTCAGTTCGCGCACCACGTCCGCGAACTCGTCGCGGTTGCCGCCCCACTGCCGGCGCAGGGCAAGCAGGGCCACGTCGACGGTGCTGATGGTCGTGCCGACTTCTTCGGCGAAGGCGAGCGCCATGTTGCGTACCACCCGGCTGCTCTCCTGTTCGGCATTGCGGCGCAGGTTGGCGCGTTCCGCCGCGACGGCGGCCCACACGAGTACCAGGCTAACGGCAAGGAAGATCGACAGACGGCGCAGCACGCTGGCGTGGAGGTAGGCGCCGCCGAACCGGCGAACCGGGCGCAGGCGGGGCGCGGGTGGTGCCATCATCGTGGCGTGTACCGGACGGGTTGTGGAATTGACAGCATAACCGATCGGTATTGAATAAAAAAAAACCGGGATTAAGGAAATCCCGGTTTTCGTTACGCTGGCCTGCCGTCAGGCAGCTGGCAGTTTCGCGAGCTGTTCGCGCATCTTTGCCAGCGTGGCCGAGAAGTTCGCGACCCGCTCGCGCTCCTGTTCCACCACCGCAGCCGGGGCGCGGGCGACAAAGCTCTCACTCGACAGCTTGCCGCTGGCCTTGGCGATCTCGCCTTCCAGGCGGGTGATTTCCTTGGACAGGCGCTCGCGTTCCGCGGCCACGTCGATCTCGACCTTGAGCATCAGCTTGGTGGTGCCGACCACCGACACTGCCGCCGGCGACTCCGGCAGGGTGTCGACGATCTGCACTTCGGACAGCTTGCCGAGCGACTGGATGTACGGCGCGAAGCCGGCCATGCGCTGCTTGTCGGCGCTTGACGCTTCCACGATCAGCGGCACGCGCAGCGACGGCGCCAGCTTCATCTCTCCGCGCAGGTTGCGGGTCGCGTCGGTCAGCGATTTCAGCTCGAGCATCCACTGTTCGGCCGCTTCGTCCACTTTCGACAAGTCGGGCAGCGGATACTCCTGGCGCATGATCGAGTCGCCATTCGGGTCGACCGGACGGCCGGCCATCGGCGCCACGGTCTGCCACAGTTCCTCGGTCACGAACGGTACGATCGGATGCGCCAGGCGCAGCACCGTCTCCAGCACGCGCAGCAGGGTGTGGCGGGTGGCGCGCTGCTGGCCTTCGCTGCCGTTCTGTACCTGCACCTTGGCCACTTCCAGGTACCAGTCGCAGTACTCGTCCCACACAAACTTGTAGATCGCGGCGGCGATGTTATCGAAGCGGTAGTCGGCAAAGCCTTTCTCGACTTCGCTCTCGGCGCGCTGCAGTAGCGAGATGATCCACTTGTCGGCCATCGACAGGTCGGCATCGCTCGGCGAGCAGTCCTTGCCTTCGGTGTTCATCAGCACGAAGCGGGTCGCGTTCCACAGCTTGTTGCAGAAGTTGCGGTAGCCTTCGGCGCGGCCCAGGTCGAAGTTGATGCTGCGGCCCAGCGAGGCGTAGCTGGCCATGGTGAAGCGCACCGCATCGGTGCCGTAGGCCGGGATCCCCTCCGGGAATTCCTTGCGGGTCGCCTTTTCGATCTTCGGTGCCGAGCGCGGGTCCATCAGGCCGGTGGTGCGCTTGGCTACCAGTTCCTCGATGCCGATGCCGTCGATCAGGTCGATCGGGTCGAGCGTGTTGCCCTTCGACTTGGACATCTTCTGGCCGCTGGAGTCGCGCACCAGGCCGTGCACGTACACGGTTTCGAACGGGATCTTGCCGGTGAAGTGCGTGGTCATCATGACCATGCGCGCCACCCAGAAGAAGATGATGTCGAAGCCGGTGACCAGCACCGACGAGGGCAGGAAGGTCTTCATGTCGACCGTCTCTTCCGGCCAGCCCATGGTGGAGAAGGGCACCAGCGCGGACGAGAACCAGGTGTCGAGCACGTCCTCGTCGCGGCGCAGATCACCCGTGACGCCGCGTGCCGCAGCCTGTGCCTTGGCAGCCGCTTCGTCGCGCGCCACATAGATATTGCCGGCGTCGTCGAACCATGCAGGGATGCGGTGTCCCCACCACAGCTGGCGCGAGATGCACCAGTCCTGGATATTGCCCAGCCATTGGTTGTAGGTGGTGGACCAGTTCTCCGGCACGAACCTGATCTCGCCGTTCGCGACCTTTTCCAGCGCGACTTCGGCCAGCGACTTGCCCGGGTTGAAGGTGCCGTCCGGCGCCGGCTTGGACATCGCCACGAACCACTGGTCGGTCAGCATCGGCTCGATCACCACGCCGGTGCGGTCGCCGCGCGGCACCATCAGCTTGTGCGGCTTGACTTCCTGCAGCAGGCCCTGTGCGTCCAGGTCGGCCACGATCTGCTTGCGCGCGGCAAAGCGGTCCATGCCGCGGTAGGCGGCCGGTGCATCGTCGCTGATCTTCGCGTCCAGCGTCAGGATCGACGGCATCGGCAGGTTGTGGCGCTGGCCGACCGCATAGTCATTGAAGTCGTGCGCCGGCGTGATCTTCACGCAGCCGGTGCCGAATTCCTTGTCCACATAGGAGTCGGCGATGATCGGGATCTCGCGGTCCGACAGCGGCAGCTTGAGCATCTTGCCGACCAGCGGCACATAGCGCTCGTCGGTCGGATCGACCGCGACGGCGACGTCGCCCAGCATGGTCTCGGGACGGGTAGTGGCGACCGTCAGGTGGCCGCTGCCATCCGCCAGCGGATAGCGGATGTACCACATCGAGCCGTCTTCTTCTTCCGACACCACTTCCAGGTCCGACACCGCGGTGCCCAGCACCGGGTCCCAGTTGACTAGGCGCTTGCCGCGGTAGATCAGGCCCTGCTCGAACAGGCGCACGAACACTTCGGTCACGACCTTCGAGCGCGTCTCGTCCATCGTGAAGTATTCGCGCTTCCAGTCAGGCGAGGTGCCCATGCGGCGCATCTGGCCGGTGATGGTGTTGCCCGACTTTTCCTTCCACTCCCACACCTTCTCGAGGAACTTCTCGCGGCCGAGGTCATGGCGCGAGATCTTCTGCGCGTCGAGCTGGCGCTCCACCACGATCTGCGTCGCGATGCCGGCGTGGTCGGTGCCCGGCACCCACGCCGTGTTAAAGCCGCGCATGCGGTAGTAGCGGGTCAGGCCGTCCATGATGGTCTGGTTGAACGCGTGGCCCATGTGCAGCGTGCCGGTCACGTTGGGCGGCGGCAGCTGGATGCAGAAGGAGGGCTTGTCCGCGTCGGTGGTCGCGGTGAAGTACCCGCGCTGTTCCCACTCGGTGCGCCAGAACTTTTCAATATCGGCAGGCTCGAAAGACTTGGCTAATTCCATGATGTGGCTATATGTTTTTTGCGAAACAACCATTATAGGGTCATCACCGCGCACGCGGGGACCCATGCCGAGCAAATCGGAGTGGCAAGCCACGTCCCAGCGGGCGATCCTGCAAGCTGTCCCGCGAATCCTGCACCCTGTCGCACCCGCCTCGCAGCGGCGCCCCATCAGGGTTATGTTTTCACCATCCCGACACCTCGCAACGAACTAGAAAAAAAGTTCTAGACAAATCGATCTAGACAATTTATTCTGCTTTCAACAACAACGGAGCGCGCGATGCCGCCACTTGCAGACTTCCTGTCCACCTTCATGCCAAGCCTGGCCTGGGCACTGCTGGATTTCGTCTGGCAGGACATGCTGGTCGGCTGGGGCGCGGCGCTGCTGTTCTCGCTGATGCGCAGCGCCCGGCCGCAAGCCCGCTACCTGGTCGGTTGCGCCGCGCTCCTGCTCTGCATCGCACTGCCGCTGTCCGGTGTCATCCTGCGCATGTCCGCCACTCCTTTGCCGGCGGCCGTCACCGCCACGATATTGCCGCTGGCCGCAAGCGAGCCTGCCGCCATGCCCCCGGTCGCGCTGGCCGCGACGGCGCAGCTGGCCGGGTGGCGCGATGCGTTGCAGGACCGGTTGCCGCTGGTGCTGGCGCTGTGGGCCTGCGGCGCCGGCCTGCTCGCGCTGCGCATGGTGCTCGGCCTGGCCTGGGTGCGCAGCCGCAGCAGGGCAGGGCACTCGCGCCGCGACCCGCTGTTGCAATTGCAGTTGAGCCGGATGGCGCAGCGCTTCGGCATCGGTCGCCCCGTCACGCTTGGCATCGTCGACGACCTGACGAGCCCCGTCACCGCCGGCTGGTGGCGCCCGGTGGTGCTGGTGCCGGCCGCGCTGATCGCTCGCATCCCGCCGGAGCTGCTGGAAGCGCTGGTGGCGCACGAGCTGGCGCACATCCGCCGCCACGATTACCTCGTCAACCTGGTGCAGGGCGCGATCGAGATCGTGCTGTTCTACCACCCGACCGTCTGGTGGCTATCCGGACGGGTACGCGCCGAGCGCGAACAGATTGCAGATGATTTAGCCGCAAGCATGCTGGGCGAACCGCGGCGCCTGGCACTTGCATTATCGGAGCTGGACCGTCTCCAGCTCCTTACCCCAACCCTGGCCCATGCGGCCCACGGAGGAAATCTCATGACACGCATCCAACGCCTGGTCAGCCCGACCAGCGAACCCCTGAATTGGAAAATCGCGGTGCCGATCCTCGGCCTGGCTGCGGC
>DASWYE010000185.1:0-31572 GCA_036405115.1 Telluria sp.
TGTGCGAAATGGCCATCTCGCGCAGCATCAGAGGACCGCAGCGGTTGACCGACTCGTTGGCCAGCACGGTTGCCAGGATCGCGTTCGCCAGCGGATGTTCCAGCGCGCTGCGGCTCTCCACCATCATGGCCGGGAAGTACGGCTTGAGCACGGTCTCGGCCCATGGCTCGTCCACCAGCGGCAGCGCGGACAGCGTGCGCTTGTAGCGGTTCTTGACGTTGGCGATGACGACCGCCAGTTCCGGCGTGGTCAGGCCGATGCCCGCTTCCTTGCGCGACGCCAGCACGGTGTCGGTCGGCAGCTGCTCCAGCTCGCGGTTGACCGCGCCTTCCTTTTCCAGCGCGGTGATCAGCGCCGCATAGCCGTCGACCACGTCCGGGTTCGACTGCGCCTGCCATTCGCGGGTCAGCAGGTGGGTCTGCAGGGTGTTGTCGCGCAGGACCAGGTCTTCGATGTCGCCGGTCATGTCGAACAGCAGCTTGTTGCGGTCCTCTTCGGACAGCTTGCCTGCGTTGACTTCGGTGTCCAGCCAGATCTTGGCGTTCACTTCGTGGTCGGAGCAGTCCACGCCGGCCGAGTTGTCAATCGCATCGGTGAAGATGCGGCCGCCGTGCAGCGCGAACTCGATACGGCCGGCCTGGGTCGCGCCCAGGTTGCCGCCTTCGGCCACGATGCGGGCGCGCAGTTCGCGGCCGTCAACGCGGATGTTGTCGTTGGCGCGGTCCTTGACCTGTGCGTGGGTTTCGCTCGACGCCTTGATGTAGGTGCCGATGCCGCCGTTGTAGAACAGGTCCACCGGCGCCAGCAGGATGCGGTGCATCAGTTCCTGCGGGGTCAGCGAGGTCTCGGCGATGTCGAGCGCCGCGCGCACTTCCGGCGACAGCTCGATGGTGCGGGCAGTACGCGGGAATACGCCGCCGCCCTTCGAGATCAGGTCCTTGTTGTAGTCTTCCCACGAGGAGCGCGGCAGCGCGAACATGCGCTGGCGTTCCGCGAACGAGACCGCGACGTCCGGAGCCGGATCGAGGAAGATGTGGCGGTGGTCGAAGGCGGCCAGCAGCTTCATCTGGTTCGACAGCAGTGCGCCGTTACCGAACACGTCGCCGGACATGTCGCCCACGCCGACCGCGGTGAACGGCTGGGTCGCCATGTCGTGGCCCAGTTCATAGAAGTGGCGCTTGACCGCCTCGAATGCGCCCTTGGCGGTGATGCCCATCTTCTTGTGGTCGTAGCCGTTGGAACCGCCCGACGCAAATGCATCGCCCAGCCAGAAGCCGCGCGATACCGCGATGCTGTTGGCGATGTCGGAGAAGGTCGCGGTGCCCTTGTCGGCTGCCACCACCAGGTACGGGTCGTCCTGGTCGTAACGCACGGTGTCGCTTGGGGGCACGATCTCGCCGCGCACGCGGTTGTCGGTCACTTCCAGCAGGCTGGAGATGAACAGGCGGTAGCATGCCTCGCCTTCGGCCGCGATCTGCTCGCGCACCGCGTCGACCGGCATCTGCTTGCAGACGAAGCCGCCCTTCGCGCCCGCAGGCACGATCACGGCGTTCTTGACCATCTGCGCCTTGACCAGGCCCAGCACTTCGGTACGGTAGTCTTCCATGCGGTCGGACCAGCGCAGGCCGCCGCGGGCGACCGGGCCGCCGCGCAGGTGCACGCCTTCGAAGCGGCGCGAGAACACGAAGATCTCGCGGTACGGACGCGGCTCAGGCACCAGCGCCAGGTTCGAGGTGTCGAACTTGAAGATGATCTTGTCGCCCTGCTGGTTGTTCTGGAAGTAGTTGGTGCGCAGCGTGACGCCCACCAGCTCGATCAGCGCGGCGAAGATTTCCTCGGTGTCGGCATGGTTGATGCTGGCCAGGCGCGACTTGATCGAGGCCAGCATTGCGCCGCCTTCGCTGCGTGCGGCTTCGCCGCCTTGCGGGTTGAAGCGCTTGAGGAAGGCTTCCACCAGTTCCTTGACCAGCGCCGGCTGGCGGCGCAGGCAGTCGGCGATATAGCGCACGGTGAACTTGGAGCCGGCCTGGCGCCAGTAGCTGATGTAGGCGCGCACCAGCTGCACTTCGCGCACCGACAGGCCGCCTTCGATCACGAGGCCGTTCATGCGGCCGTCTTCGGCCTGGTCGTTGAACAGCGACTCGAACAGTTCTTCGGCCACGCGCACCACTTGTGGGTTGGACAGCTTGCTGTCGCTGGCGTCGTCGGCGGTCAGGCTGGTCACGTAGTGGCGTTTGCCGTCAATGGTGATGTAGTGCGAGTGCTCGCGCTCGATGCCGATGCCGGCGTTGGCCAGCGACGGCAGCAGGCGCGACAGCGGAGGCACCTTGTTGACCGAGTAGATGCGGATGGTGGCGCCGTTCGCGCCGGTGTCGATGCGCACGGCGACGTGGTCGTCGGAGCCGTTCGACAGGATCTTCTGCAGGTCGCGGAACGCCACTTCAGGGTCGGTCGCGGCGACGTAGCTGACCGGCAGGGCAGCGCCCAGCTTGCGCAGGTTGTTGCGCAGGCCGGTGTCTTCCACGTGGCCGGTCAGCGCATCGAAGGTGTTGTGCCAGCCGCCCAGGACTGCCATCAGCGGCTGTTCGATGTCGTGCTGCAGGTCGAGCGGATGGCGGGCGCCGCGCGCGATCAGGTACACGCGGGCCAGCGGGCCGTCGGCCACCAGGGTCTGGGTGCGCACGTCGGTGGCGCCCGAGCTTTCGCCCAGTGCCTGCGACAGCGAATGCACCAGCGCTGCCGAGTAGCGCTCGCGCGGCAGGTAGACCAGCACGTTCATGTGGCGGCCGTACACGTCGCGGCGCGCGAACACCTTGGCGCGCGGCTGCTTGTACAGCGATACGACCGAGCTGCACACCTGTGCAAGCCATTCCGGCTCGGCTTCCAGTGCTTCGTTGCGCGGCAGCGATTCGAGGATTTCGATGAACTTCTCGGCGCGGAAGCCTTCCTGGCGCACGCCGGCCAGCAACAGCACCTTGGTGACGCGGCCGCGCGCAAACGGCAGGCGCGCCAGCGGGGTGGAGTTGCCGGCGCGGGTGAACAGGCCGACGAAGCAGTGTTCGCCGACGATGTTGCCCTTCTCGTCATTGGCGCGCACGCCGATGAAGTCGAGCGGGGTGTCGCGGTGCAGCGTGCCCTCAACGTCGGCCTTGACGATCGACAGCGGGTGCTGGCGCGCGCCCAGCGCATCGAGCTGGCCCGGGATGTTGGCCAGGCAGGTGCCGTACACCGGATGCGCGGTATCCTGCAGCACGCCGATGCGGCTCGGGATGTCGCGTTCCAGCTCGTTCGAGCCCGGCTTGACGAAGTAGTAGGCGTAACCGAACGGCTCGAAACCTTCGTTCTTGGCCCACTCGAGGAAGGCAGCGACTTCCTGGCCTTCCTGGCCCTGCTGGGCGGAAGCTGCGGCCACCGAAGTGAGGCGGTCGGCCATCGCCAGCGCATCGCGGCGCACCACGGCGGCGTCCCTGGCCACCATCTGGATCTTGCCGACCAGCGCGGACAGCGCATCAGGGTCGAGTTCTTCGGACAGCAGGCAGACGATCATCGATTCCAGCGGCGAGCCGGCTTCGCACACGGAAGTCACCACGCCGTTGGCGTCGCGGCGCACCGGCAGCACGGCGTTCAGCACGGAAGCCACACCCACCTTCTGGCGGCGCAGGGCCATCACGATCGAATCGACCAGGTAGGGCATGTCGTCGTTCAGGATCAGCAGCGCGGTCGCGCCGGCGCCGCTGGTGTCCTGGTAGCGCATCTGCGCGACCAGGCAACCTGGCACGATGCGCTTGGACGCCTGTTGGAACCCTTCCCACAGCACTGGCGCGAGGCTGGCTGGCGAGGTGCCAGCCAGGTCTTCGTCGTCGAGCGAGCCGAGCCAGGCTGCGATCAGGCTTTGCACCTGGCCGCTGTCGCCGGCGGGCTTGCTCGCATTGACCAGGTCCAGCGTCTGTTGACGCAAATCGTTTGGCTGTTGATTCATCTGCTTCTCCATACTATTTTGTAGTGTCCGATCGCCCAGTGTCGGCTTATGGCTTGGCTATGCTGTCGGAAATGCAACGGGGTTCGCCCGTCGGAATAAACCTCGGAATTATAAGTCGTACAGACCCGGCAAATCGAGCACCTGGGTCAAGTCTTGCAAAGCTTCCCGGCACTCTCGCGCGAACTGCGCGTCGGCCAGGTCATGCGGCTCCACGCGGTCGCGGTAGTGCTTTTCCACCCACGCGACCAGCTTCGCGTACAGCGCTTCGGTCATGACCACGCCCTGGTGCATCGCCTGCGCCTCTTCGGCGCTCAGCACCACGCGCAGGCGCAGGCACGCAGGCCCGCCGCCGTTGCGCATCGACTGGCGCAGGTCGAAATGGATCAGCTCCTCGATCGGGCCGCCGCTGCCCACCATGCCATCCAGGTAGTGCGCGACCGCCGCGTTCTCGTGGCACTCCTGCGGCACCACCAGCGCCATCTTTCCGTTCGGCTTGAGCAGCAGCTGGCTGTTGAACAGGTAGCTGGCCACCGCGTCGGCGACCGTCACGTCGGCGGCCGGCACCCGCACCGGCGCCAGTTCCGCGTTGTCCAGTGCCAGCGCATTGCGCAGGTCGGCCAGCGTGGCCGCCTCGTTGGCGAACGCCAGCTCGTGGTAGAACAGCACGTTGCCCGAGCCGACCGCGATCACGTCGTTGTGGAACACGCCCATGTCGATCACGTCCGGATTCTGCGAGGCGAACACGGTGCGCTCCGGCTCCAGGCCGTGCATGCGCGCGACCGCCTGCGATGCCTCGAAGGTCTGGCGGGCCGGGTATTTTTTCGGTTGCGGCGCGGCCGGGTCGAACTCGACGCGGCCATACACGAAGAACTCGACGCCGCGGCTGCCGTGCGCCGCGCACAGGCGCGTGTGGTTGGCCGCCCCCTCGTCGCCGAAGGCACCGGTCGACGGCAGGGCCTGGTGCACCGAGAAGTACTTGTCGTCGCTGAAGATGGCGCGCAGCGTGCGCTCGGTCTGCAGGTGCTCTTCCGAGCGGTGCAGCTTGTTGTTCAGGTTGGCCGGCGTGAAGTGCACGCGCTTGTCGTGGGTGTCTGCCGACGGGCTCACGGTGGCCGCGTTGGCGGTCCACATCGAGGACGCGGAATACGCGCACGCCAGGATCACTGGCGACTCCTTGTAGGCCTTCTCCAGCACCTGCGCATCTGTGCCGGTGAAGCCGAGCCGGCGCAGCAGGCGGAAGTTGGGCCGGTCCTGCGGCGGCAGCAGCGCCTGCGCGAAGCCGCGGCGCGACAGCTCGCGCATCTTGGCCAGGCCCTGCAGGGCGGCCTGCTTCGGGTTCGACGCGCTCTTCACGTTCGAGAACGACGCCACGTTGCCGAACGAGAGCCCGGCGTAATTGTGCGACGGACCTACCAGTCCGTCGAAATTGAATTCGCGTGCAGTCATGCGATCCTCCCGGTTACAGGGTCAGGCCCGGCGACAGCTTGGCCGGCAGCTCCAGCTCCGAAGTTTCGATCGATGCGACCGGATAGGCGCAATAGTCGGCCGCATAGTAGGCGCTCGGGCGCAGGTTGCCGGACTTGCCGACGCCACCGAACGGCGCCGAACTGGCCGCACCCGTGGTCGGGCGGTTCCAGTTGACGATGCCGGCGCGCGCCTTGATGCTGAATTTCGTCCACAGCGCCTCGTCAGTCGACAACAGCGCGGCGGCCAGGCCGAATTCGGTGTTGTTGGCGGCCTTGATGGCGGCGTCGAAGTCCTTCACGCGCACCACCTGCAGCAGTGGGCCGAACCATTCCTCGTCCGCGATGCCCTGCGCGTCGGTGGTGTCGACGATGCCGGCGGTGACGAAGCCCGCGTTCGGGTCCGGCTGGGTCATCTGGAGCAGCACCTTGCCGCCCTTTTCGGCCATCTCCGCCTGCGCCTGCACCAGGCGTTTCGCTACAGCCGCCGACACCACAGGGCCCATGAACGGCTGCGGCTCGGCATTCGACGGTCCCACCGACAGTTTCGACGCGACTTCGACCAGGCGTTTGACGAAGGCCTCGCCTTCCGGGCCATCCTTGACGATCAGGCGGCGCGCGCAGGTGCAGCGCTGGCCGGCCGAGATAAATGCGGACATCACCGCGTGGTGCACGGCGGCGTCCATGTCCTTCACGTCCCACACCACCAGCGGATTGTTGCCGCCCATTTCCAGCGCCAGCATCTTGCCCGGCTGGCCGCCGAACTGCTTGTGCAGCGCGGCGCCGGTCTGGCTGGAGCCGGTGAACAGCACGCCGTCGATGCCGGCATCCTGGCCCAGCGCGATGCCGGTATCGCGGCCGCCGTTGACCAGGTTCAGCACGCCCTTCGGCAGGCCGGCCTTTTCCCACAGCTGCACGGTCTTGACCGCGGTGCGCGGCGCGAACTCGCTCGGCTTGAACACGATGGTGTTACCGGCGATCAGGGCCGGGACGATGTGGCCGTTGGGCAGGTGGCCGGGGAAGTTGTATGGCCCGTACACGGCGAACACGCCGAGCGGCCGGTGGCGCAGCACGGCATTGCCGTCGGCGACCTTGCTTGCCGTGGAGCCGGTGCGCTGCTCATACGACTGCACCGAGATGTCGACCTTGTTGGCCATGGTGGTCACTTCGGTGCGCGCTTCCCACAGCGGCTTGCCGACTTCCTCGGCGATGGTCGCGGCCAGGTCCTCGGCGCTTTCCTTGAGCAGGTCGCGGAACCTGCGGGTGATCGCGATGCGCTCCTGCACGTCCAGCTCGGCCCATGCGTCGAAGGCGCCGCGCGCTGCCTGCACCGCGCGCGCCACGTCGTCCGCGGTCGACTCGTTGCTGGTCCAGGTCTGGCGGCCGGTGGACGGATCGATGGTAGCCAGTTCGCGGCCGGAGCCCGCCAGCCACTCGCCGTTGATGAAGTTGGAAAGTTGAGCCATTTATTTCTTCCTTACGTTGAGTGTCAGCGTGCGGACCTGTTCGCCCGCCTGGCAATGCAGCTGCTCGCGCTCCTGGTCCGTCAGCGCCAGCCTGCCGCCGACCGGATTGGCGCGCGCCAGGATCATGCGGAAGTCGCGCATCGCGGTGTTCGATACGATCAGTGGTTCGGTATCCTCGGACCGGGCCTGCGGGTCGACCGTCACCAGTTCGCTCTCGCGCATGGCGCGCAGCTCGGTGATGCGCGCCTGCAGCACGGGGCCGGCGTCGAAGATGTCGACATAGCCTTCGAAGTGCATGCCTTCGGCTTCCAGCAGGCGGCGCGCCGGCACGGTGTTGGTGTGCACGCGGCCGATGGTGTCGCGCGCATCCTGCGGCAGGTAGTCCACATACATCGGCTGGCGCGGCATCAGCTCGGCGATGAAGGACTTCTTTCCCATGCCGGTCAGCTCGTCAACGTGATTGAAATCGGCCTTGAAGAAGTGGCGGCCCAGGCCCTCGTAGAACGGCACGCGGCCATCCTCGGACTGGTAGCCGCGCATCTCGGCGATCAGGCGCTCGGTGAACAGGTGCGGGAACTGGGCGATGAACAGGAAGCGGCTCTTGGACAGCCACTTGCCGTTGTTGCCGCTGCGGTATTCCGGGCGCAGGAACAGCGAGCACAGTTCGGTCGACCCGGTCAGGTCGTTCGACAGGTACAGCGTCTCCATGCGCGTGAACACGTTCAGCTCGCGGCTGGAATGCACCAGCGTGCCGATGCGGTAGTTGTAGAAAGGCTCGTCGAGGCCGACCGAGCCCTTGATCGCGCATACGCCGGCGATCATGTCGTTCGACTGGTCTTCCATCACGAACATGTAGTCGCGCTTTTCGGGCGGGATCTCTTCCGCAAACGAGGCCACCGCGGTGTTGACGCGCTCGCCCAGCAGCGCGCGGTCGGGCTTGAGCGTCGTCATGCCGCTGCCGGCGGCGCGCGCCATCTCCATCAGGGCATCGAGGTCGCCGGCTTTGATTGCACGGATTACCAGCATGGGTGGCTCCTTAAATGCGGACGCAGGCGACCGCGTCGCCGACGGATGCGCCGAGCGCGCGGCGCGCCTGCGTGGACAGGGTCACGGTGTCGGATTGCTCCAGCGCCGCGCTCTCGATGATGGCGGCGCGGAAGTGGGCGCCGGTACCGGCAGCTACCGCATAGGCCGACGACACTTCGCTGAACGCGGCGGGTTCGTCGGACACGCGGCGCACCATGGAACCGGTAAAGGTGCGCAGGCTGTTCTTGTGCGCCTGCAGGATCGGGCCGCCGTCGAAGATGTCGATGTACTCGTCGGCCTCGAAGCCCTCCTCGGCCAGCAGGCGGAAGGCCAGTTCGCCGTCCGGGTGGATCTGGCCCATCGCGGCCTGCGCATCGCCCGGCAGCAGCGGCACGTACACCGGGTAGTGCGGCATCAGCTCGACGATCAGGGTACGGTTGCGGGCGCCGCCGATCACGCGCTCGGCGTCGAGGAAGTCCATCTTGAAGAACTTGCGGCCCAGCGCGTTCCAGAACGGCGAGTTGCCGTCCTGGTCGGTGATGCCGGCCAGCGGCACGAAGAAGCGGTCGGCAAAACGGTGCGGCGCGAGGACGGCGAACAGCAGCCGAGCGCGCGACAGCAGCGCCGCCTCGGGCCCTGCGTGCACGCGGTCGCGCACGAAGAAGGCGGACAGTCGCGAATAGGCGGTCAGCTCGGAGCACAGCGTCAGCGCGTGCACGCTGTGGCTCACGTTCAGGTCGCGCGAGACCTGCTGGATCACGTCATTGCGGAACGCGAAATAGGTGCCGTTGGAGCCGGCCGAAGCATGGATCGTGGCGGTGCCGGCGATCGCACCGGTGCCGGCTTCCTCCAGCACGAACACGTACGACTCTTCGCTGGGAATGTCGACGTGGGCGGCGAACGATGCGATCGACAGTTCCACCGAGACGGCGATCTGCTCGCGCGTCCTGGGCAGCGTGTGCACGCCCGGCGTCGCCTCGTGCGAGAGCGATTCGAGGGCGTCGATATCCGCGTGTGCTACGGGACGGACAACAAACATGTGGACTCCGCTGGATAAGCGTTGAACGACGCAAGCGCGGTCCGCCGGTCGTGCCGGCGGGCCGCTTGCCGGCCTGTCAGGCTGCGTTGACGATGGTGTCGACGGCCTGGCGCAGCAGGCGGTCCGCTTCCGCGATCTGCTCGTCGGAGACCACCAGCGCGGGCGCCATGCGGATCACATCGGTGCCGGCGATCAGCAGCATCAGGCCGAGCGCTTCGGCGGCCTTGGTGAAGTCCTTGGCGCGGCCCTTGTAGGCTTCCTGCAGCGGCAGGCCGATCAGCAGGCCGGCGCCGCGCGCCTTGCCGAACACCGTCGGGTAGTCGGCCGACAGCTTGTCCAGGTTGGTCATGATCTTCGCCGCGGCTTCCTTCACGCGCGCCAGGAAGGCCGGCTGGTTGATGGTCTCGATCACGTTCAGCGCGACGGTGGCCGCCAGCGGGTTGCCGCCGTAGGTGGTGCCGTGCGAGCCGACGCCGAAGTGATGGGCGATCTCGTTGGTGGTCAGCATGGCGCCGATCGGGTAGCCGTTGCCGAGCGCCTTGGCGGAAGTCAGGATGTCCGGGGTCACGCCGTGCTGCATGTAGGCGTACAGCGAACCGGTGCGGCCCACGCCGGACTGCACTTCGTCGAAGATCAGCACTGCGCCGGCCTGGTCGCACAGCTCGCGCAGCGCCTTCAGGAAGGCGGTGTCGCCCGGGATCACGCCGCCCTCGCCCTGGATCGGCTCGACGATCACGGCTGCCACGTCATCGGTGATCGCGGCGCGCGCGGACTCGATGTCGTTGTAGCGGATATGGTCGATCGCCTGCGGCAGCGGCTCGAAGCCCTCGGTGTACTTCGGCTGGCCGCCGACCGACACGGTGAACAGCGTACGGCCGTGGAACGAGGACAGGCAGGAGATGATGCGCGACTTGTGCGGGCCGAACTTCTCGTGCGCGTACTTGCGCGCCAGCTTGAGGGCGCCTTCGTTCGCTTCCGCGCCCGAATTGCAGAAGAACACGCGATCGGCGAAGGTCGCTTCGGTCAGCGCCAGCGCCAGGCGCAGCACCGGCTCGTTGGTGTAGCCATTACCGAGGTGCCAGACCTTGTTCAGCTGCTCGGTCAGGGCCGAGACCAGTTTCGGGTTGCAGTGGCCGAGGCTGGACACCGCGATGCCGGACGTGAAATCGAGGTAGTGCTTGCCGGACTGGTCCCACAGGTCCAGCCCGGAAGCGCGTACCGGCACCATGGCCGCGGGGGCGTAGGTCGGCACCAGCACATCGTCGAAAGTCTGTCGGGTGACAGGGCGGGTGGTGGCAGTCTCGGTCATTGCGTTCATGTGCGGTCCTCATCCGGTTGGTCGACGTCGCCACTGCCGTGTTCGCAATGGCGGATCGAGCCATTATAGGAAACGCAAGTCGAAGATTCTTTTGAAACTGCGACAGCATTTTTCGCTTTTCACTGTTTCCGCAAGAACAAATTGGGTCAGACCCCACATTGGCTGGCCGAATGCTCAGGGGGCGGAGAGCTTGCGCTGGCGCTCTTCGCGCGGGGTGTTGCCAAACAGGGCGCCGAAGGCGGTCGAGAAGTGGGAGCCGGACGAGAAGCCGCACATCAGCCCGACCTGGACAATGGAATAGTTGGTGTCGAGCAGGAGCTGGCGCGCGCGCTTCAGCCGCAGTTCCAGATAGTAGCGCGAGGGCAGGCTGTCCAGGTATTGCTTGAACAGGCGCTCGAGCTGGCGCCGCGACAGGCCGACCAGGCCGGCAATGTCGTCGGTCGAGAGCGGCTCTTCGATGTTCGCTTCCATCAGGGTGACCGCCTCGGACAGCTTGGGCTGCAGGGTGCCGAAGCGCGCCTGCAGGGCGACGCGCTGGCGCTCCTCGCGGCCGCGCACGCGGTCGACGCACAGCGCCTCCTTGATCTGCGCCTGCACGGTAGCGCCGAACAGGGCTTCGACCAGGGTCAGGGCGAAGTCGATGCTGGCCGCGCCGCCGCAACAGGTCAGGCGGTTGCCGTCCATTTCGTACAGGTTGGGGATCAGGATGGCATGCTCGGCGGCCGTGTCGACCTCGGAGTACAGGGCCCACGGCAAGGCGCTGCGCACGCCGTTCAGGGCGCCGCAGTCGGCCAGCCACAGCACGCCCGCGCCGACGCCGCCCCAGAACTGGGCGCTGCGGCAGCGCTCGCTCACCACGCGCAGCTGGGCCGGGCGCAGCGCGGCCTGGGCTTCGTCGGCCACCAGCAGCACCAGGTGCCAGTGGCGCTGCGCTTCGGAAGCGAATTTGTCGGGGTGGCGCACGTCCACGTGCAGGCGCTCGGGACCGAGTATCTTGGCGGCAAGGCGCAGCGGCTGGTACAGGCCGGACCAGGTCAGCGCGTCCGGTTCGCCCGCATGGATCAGCAGCACGCGCAGCGGCTTTTCCTGCGCGAGGCGCGCAAGGTCTTCAAATGGCATGGGCTGCGGGTACGGGCATGGACGGTCCGGGATTGGATGCCCCGCTATGATACCGGAGTTGCAGGGCGACTCCTTGGCGACATGGCAATGATGGTGTTTTGTCAGCACAGATATAATGAGGCCATCACGGGTGAACGCTACTGCGGCAGGCCGCCGCTGCGCCTGACAGAACAGCTGCCCGGCGCCAGCCAACATGAACACAAAGAGGAATAAACTTGAAAACTGTGCTACTTGAAGGCAAGAAGCCTGCCGATTACGACAAGACCATCATCGCCAACATCCTGCTGGAGCAGGCCAGCGAGGCGGAAGTGCGCAAGGAGAAGATGCTCATCGGGCTGCGCAACGAGGACGGCGAGATCTATCGCCTGATCGGCGCCACCAAGCCGAACAGCTTCATGAACGCGGTCGAGGAGCTTGACGACATGGGGCTGGAAGACGAGCTGGAAGATTCGGACGGGCCGCAGGACGGCTACGACGCGATCTTCGGCGAGCCCTGACGGCTCCACGCAACACTGGCGGGCCGGCAGGACGAGCTAGCGCAAATTTAGTGCCCTAAGGCATCTTTTCCTGTTGGTTTCTGGGGTATGATTTTTTCATGCACCGACTCGAAGCCTTCAGGAATATCGCCGCGCAGGCCAGCCGCGGCGAGCTGGCCTTCCCCACCCACGTCAATGCCGCGCTCAAGCTGCAGGACGCGCTGGGCGATCCCGGCTGCCGTATCGATGCGGCCACCCGGCTGGTCCAGGCCGAGCCGCTGCTGGCGGCGCGCACGGTGGCGATTGCCAATTCCGCCGCCTATAACCGCGCCGGCCACGAGGTCACCAGCGTCAAAAGCGCCGTCCAGCGCGTCGGCTTCCGCACGCTGAACGCCCTGGTCGCTTCCGTGATCGTGCGGCAGCTGAACAGCGCGGTGCGCGACCCTGGCCTGCGCGAGATGTCGAACCGCCTGTGGGAGCACTCGGCGCACGTGGCCGCGCTGTCGATGGTCATTGCGCGCCGCGTCACCCGGGTCGATCCGGAGACTGCGCTGTTTGCCGGCATCGTGCACGAGATCGGCGGCTTCTACCTGCTGTCGCGCGCCGAGGAATATCCGGGCCTGCTGGAGGGCGAAGCGGACGAATGGATCGAGCATGGCGAGGTCGAGGTCGGGCGCGCCGTGCTGCTCAAGCTGGGCGTGCCGCACCAGGTGCTGGACGCGATCGAGGCGATGTGGGCAGGCATCCGCGTGCTGCCGCCGGCAACGCTGGGCGACACGCTGATGCTGGCCAACGACCTGTCCCCCGTGCCCTCGCCGCTGCACCAGCATCCCGATGCCACCTCGCACCAGGCCGCCGTGACCATCGATTTCACCCACGGGAACGGCACGCTGGCCGGCATCCTCGATGAATCCGCGGGCGAGGTCCGCTCGCTCACCGAGGCGCTACGCTGAAGGCGCGCCCGCGCTCCTCCTCACGGCGCGTCGCAACAATTCCTATTCGACCGGCACATTCGCCAGGGCGCGGTTGGCCAGCGCCAGGTGGAGATCCTCCACTTCGAACGACGCTGTGGCCAGGGCGCGCAGCTCCGGATCCTTGCTACCCTGGCTGCGCTGGCGGTCGGCCTTGGTGCCGGCCTTGTGCTGGCGGATCGCGCGCTCGATGTAGCGCTTGTCGAACCTGGTGCCGGTGACTCCTTCCAGCTCCGTGACCGTCTTCAGGTCGCGCTCGCTGGGCGCGGCTGGCAGCTCGACCTTGCGCGCGGCGGCAAGCTTGCGGATGTGTTCGAGCGAACGCTTGTGATCGTTCACGAGGCGGTAGGCGAAGGCGCGCACCAGCTCGGTTTGCGCCTTGTGACTGGCAAGCTCGCCAGCCCGCACGTCCGCCATGAACAGGCTGGCGCGCTCGCGCAGGTAGTCCTTGTCGCGGTTGCTCAACTCCGCGGCGGAGGCGGATGCGACGGCCAACAGGAGCGTGGTCGCGATCGCCATCATTCGGCTGGGTCTCATGGGGACATCCTTTCAAAACCGTCGGGGGAATCCTGACGATACGCCTGGCGCGGCGCGCTGCAAAATGCCGGCAATCAAACGAGTCGGAACAAAAAAAAGCCCGCTGGGGAGCGGGCTGAAGTCCAAAACTAGGGATGTCCTGAAAGAGACGAGTCCATCATAGGATTTCGACAACCATGCTTCCGTGCGTTGGCGCACACAAGTCGAAAGATTTTTGCCGAAACCGGGGGAAAACAGCGTTTTCCGGGAAAAAATCGCACTTTTTTCAGAGTTCCCTCAATACAGGACCCAAATTCACCAGTCCTCGTTGTCCCGATCTGGCGCGATCGGGGTCGATCCGGGTCTATCCTGCCCGATCTGGTTCAATCCGGGCCGTTCTGGGCCGTTCTGGGCCGTTCTGGGCCGTTCCGTGCCGTCCTGTGCCGTTCTGTGCCGTTCTTCGCGGTTCTGCGCAGCCTGGACGAAAAAAAAATGCCGCGCGGCGAGGCCGGCGGCATTTTCCAGTCTGCGCTAGCGTCGATCAGACGACTGCGCCGTCCGTTTCGTCGCGTTCCTTGACCGGCTTGATCAGGTCTTCGCGCTTCACCCCCAGCCACATGGCGATTGCCGCCGCCACGAACACCGACGAGTAGATACCGAACAGGATACCGATGGTCAGCGCGAGCGCGAAATTGTGCAGCGTGTGCCCGCCCAGCAGCAGCATCGACAGCACCATCATCTGGGTACTGCCGTGCGTGATGATGGTACGCGAGATGGTGCTGGTAATCGCGTTGTCGATCACTTCGTGCACCGTCATCTTGCGCTGCTTGCGGAAGTTTTCGCGGATCCGGTCGAAGATGACGACCGATTCGTTGACCGAGTAACCCAGCACCGCCAGCACCGCCGCCAGCACCGTCAGCGAGAACTCCCACTGGAAGTAGGCGAAGAAGCCGAGGATGATGACCACGTCGTGCAGGTTCGCGATGATCGCCGAGACTGCGTACTTCCATTCGAAGCGCAGGGCCAGGTAGGCCATCACGCCGATCACCACCATCACCAGCGCGTTCAGGCCGTTCTGCGCGAGCTCTTCGCCGACCGACGGGCCGACGAACTCGACGCGCTTGAGCGAGAGGACTTCCTGGCCGGCCGCGTTCACGCAGTTGGTGCGCACGGTCGTCTCGCCGGTGTTCTGGACCTGGCGTGCGGTTCCGCCTTCGGCCTGGCACAGTGCGCCGAACACGCGCTGCGCGTCGGTGCCGCCGGTGCCATTGGCAGGCGGCAGGCGCAGCAGGATGTCGCGCGCGGTGCCGAAGCTGGTCACTTCCGGCGCTTCATAGCCGATCGAACGCAAGGTCGCGCGGATCTTTTCCTGGTCAGCCGCCTTCGGATACGACAGCTCCACCACGGTACCGCCGGTGAATTCGACCGAATAATGCAGGCCGTTCTTCCAAAGGAAGAACACCGCAGCGACGAAGGTCAGCGCCGAGATCACGTTGAACACCAACGCGTAGCGCATGAACGGGATGTCCCGCTTGATCTTGAAAAATTCCATCTTGTTCTATCCCGTCCTTATTTCTTCGCGTCGCCGTGCTTCCACACGGTGCCGATGGAGATATTGCTCAGCTTTTTCTTGCGGCCGTACCAGAGGTTGACCATGCCGCGCGAAACGAACACCGCCGAGAACATCGAGGTCAGGATGCCGAGCGTGTGCACCACCGCGAAACCGCGCACCGCACCCGAACCGAACACCAGCAGCGCCAGGCCGACGATCAGGGTGGTGACGTTGGAGTCGACGATGGTGGCCCATGCACGGTCGAAGCCGGCCGAGATCGCGGCCTGCGGGGTGGCGCCACCGCGCAGCTCCTCGCGGATGCGCTCGTTGATCAGCACGTTCGCGTCGATCGCCATACCCAGCGCCAGCGCGATAGCGGCGATGCCGGGCAGCGTCAGCGTGATCTGCAGGGTCGACAGGATCGCCAGCAGCAGCAGCACGTTGACCGCCAGCGCAAACACGCTGAAGAAGCCGAACACGTGGTAGTAGATCAGCATGAAGATGGCGATCGCGATGAAGCCGTACAGCGTCGACTTCAGGCCCCGTTCGACGTTTTCGGCGCCCAGCTGCGGGCCGACCACGCGCTCTTCAATGACTTCCATCGGCGCCGACAGCGCGCCGGAGCGCAGCAGCAGCGCCAGTTCGGCCGCTTCGGCCGCCGAGCCCACGCCGGTGATCTGGAAGCGCGTGCCCAGTTCTTCCTGGATGTTCGGCGCCGACAGGATGGTGTACTGGCCTTTTTCCTTCAGCAGGATCGCCATGCGCTTGCCGACGCGCTCGCGGGTCGCCTCGCGCATGCGGCGGCCGCCGTCGCCGTTCAGGTCGATCGACACCGCCGGGCGCTGGTTCTGGTCGAAGCTCGCCACCGCGCTCGAGATGTAGTCGCCGGTCAGGACCACTTCCTTTTTCACGACCAGCGGGCCGCCCTGCGCCGCGCTGAAGAATTCGGAGTCGAACGGCACGCTCGATGCCGATTCGGTGCCCGGCAGGATGGTCTCGTCCACCATGCGCAGTTCCAGCGTGGCGGTACGGCCGATGATGTCCTTGGCGTGCGCCGCGTCCTGCACGCCCGGCAGCTGGACCACGATGCGGTCGGCGCCCTGCTGCTGGATGATCGGCTCGGTGGTGCCCAGCTCGTTCACCCGCTTGCCCAGCGTCGCAATATTCTGCTTGACGCCTTCGGAGATGATGTTCTGCAGGGCCTCCGGCTTGAGCGTCACGCCCAGCTTGAGGTCTGCGCCGTCGGTCAGGCTGGTGAAGGCCAGGTCCTGGATCTCTGCAGAGAGCACCTGCTGCGCGGCGCTGCGGGTAGCTTCGTCGCGGAAGCGCACCTCGATGCGGTCGCCCACGCGCTCGATGCCGGCGTGGCGCACGTTCTTGTCGCGCAGCTGGCTGCGGATGCCTGCCTGCAGGCCCTTGATGCGCGTGTCGATCGCCGCCTTGGTGTCGACCTGCATCAGGAAGTGGACGCCGCCGCGCAGGTCCAGGCCAAGGTTCATCGGCACGGCACGTACAGCGGTCATCCATTGCGGCGTGTTCTTGGCCAGGTTGACGGTGACGATGTAGTCCGCGTTGGCGGGATCGCGGTTCAGGTCATGTTCCAGCGCCAGCTTGGCCTTGAACTGGTCGTCCGGCGAGTTGAAACGCGCGCGGACGGAGCGCGTCGCACCCTCGCCTTCGACACTGATGCCGTCATGCGCGATGCCTTCGGACTTGAGGGCTGCTTCGACGCGGGCCGCGGTATCGTCGGTCACCTTGACGGTGGATTTACCGGAGGTGACCTGCAGGGCCGGGGTCTCGCCAAAGTAGTTCGGCGCCGTGTACAACGCGCCGAACAGCAGCGCGATGACGATCAGGATGTATTTCCAGACGGGGTAGCGATTCATGGGTGTCTTATCAGATGGACTTCAGGGTGCCTTTCGGCAGCAGCATCGTGACTGCGTTCTTCTGGACCACGATCTCGACGCCGGTTGCGACTTCCAGCGTGACGTGCGCGTCGGTGACCTTGGACACCTTGCCCAGCAGGCCGCCGGCGGTGACCACTTCATCGCCACGGGTCAGCGCGTCCATCATCGCCTTCTGCTCCTTGGCGCGCTTCTGCTGCGGACGGATCATCAGGAAGTACATCACCACGAACATCAGGATCAGTGGCAGGAAGGTCGTCAGGCTGCTGGTGGCGGCGGCTGGCGCAGCTGCGGCTTGCGCATAAGCGTTAGAAATGAACACGGGTACTCCACATTGTCAGGTTGAAAAAACAGCGCTGTATTCTAGCACCCGTTGCGCGCACGGGATATTTGCATATTAGGTAATGACACCACCTCGTCATCCCCGGCCGATGGCGGCCCCCCTTCGCGGGGACCCATGCTGAGCCGGCAAATGGGGACGGGTTTGCAAATAATCAAGCTCAACAGGGGTCCCCGCATTCGCGGGGAAGACGTTCAGATGCCGCGGGCGCGCTCGGCGTTGAAGCGCAGGCGGAAAGCGTGGAACTCGTCCCCGTCGATCGCCGCGCGCATCTCGCGCATCAGCTGCAGGTAGTAATGCAGGTTATGGATGGTATTCAGTCGCGCCCCCAGGATCTCCTTGGAGCGCTGCAGGTGGTGCAGGTAGGCGCGCGAGAAGTTGCGGCAGGTGTAGCAGGTGCAGGTCTCGTCCAGCGGCAGCTGGTCATCCTTGTAGCGCGCGTTCTTCAGCTTGATGTCGCCAAAACGCGTGAACAGCCAGCCGTTGCGCGCGTTCCGGGTCGGCATCACGCAGTCGAACATGTCGACGCCGTTGGCCACGCCCTCGACCAGGTCTTCCGGCGTGCCCACGCCCATCAGGTAGTGCGGCTTGTTCTCGGGCAGGCGCGGGCCGACGTGCGCCAGGATGCGCATCATGTCTTCCTTCGGCTCGCCCACCGACAGCCCGCCGATCGCCAGGCCCGGGAAGTTGATGTCCTCCAGCCCGGCCAGCGACTCGTCGCGCAGGTTCTCGTACATGCCGCCCTGGACGATGCCGAACAGCGCGTTCGGGTTCTCGCCCGCCTTGAACTCGTTCATCGAGCGCTGCGCCCAGCGCAGCGACATGCGCATCGACTTGGCCGCTTCCTCGGCGGTGGCGGCGCGGCCGTCGATCTCGTACGGCGTGCACTCGTCGAACTGCATCACGATGTCCGAGTTCAGCGCCTTCTGGATCTGCATCGACACTTCCGGCGACAGGAACTGCTTGCTGCCGTCGATCGGCGACTGGAACTTGACGCCCTCCTCGGTGATCTTGCGCATCGCGCCCAGCGAGAACACCTGGAAACCACCGGAGTCGGTCAGGATCGGCTTGTCCCAGCCCATGAAGCGGTGCAGGCCGCCGAACTTGTTCATCACCTCCTGCCCCGGGCGCAGCCACAGGTGGAAGGTATTGCCGAGGATGATCTGGGCGTCGATCTCCTTCAGCTCGACCGGCGACATCGCCTTGACCGAGCCGTAGGTCCCGACGGGCATGAAGATCGGCGTCTCGATGGTGCCGTGGTTGAGCTTCAGGCGACCGCGGCGCGCATGCGACAGGCCGCTGGTGTCCTTCTTCAGGAGGGTAAATTCAAGCATCAGTAGATTTCCTTGGTGGTCAACAGCATGGCGTCGCCATAGCTGAAGAAGCGGTATTCGCTGGCAATCGCGTGCGCGTAGGCCGCGCGGATTTCCTCAAAGCCCGCAAAGGCCGAGACCAGCATCAGCAGCGTGGACTTCGGCAGGTGGAAGTTGGTGATCAGGCGCGTCACGGTGCGGAACTTGTAGCCGGGCGTGATGAACAGGGCCGTGTCGGCGCTGCCGGCTTCCAGCTGGCCGGATTGCGAGGCCGACTCCAGCGCGCGCAGGCTGGTGGTGCCGACGGCGACGATGGCCTTGCCGGCAGCCTTGGCCGCACGCACCGCGTCCACGGTCGCCTGCGGGATCGTGTACCACTCGGTGTGCATCTTGTGCTCGTCCAGCTTTTCAACGCGCACCGGCTGGAAGGTGCCGGCGCCCACGTGCAGCGTGACCTCGGCGGTCTTTATGCCCTTGGCGCGCAGCTTGTCCAGCAGCGCCTCGTCGAAGTGCAGGCCGGCGGTGGGAGCCGCAACGGCGCCAGGCTCTTTCGAGTAGACGGTCTGGTAACGGTTCTCGTCGAACTCGCCGGCGGCGTGCTCGATGTACGGCGGCAGCGGCAGGCGGCCGTAGGTTTCGATCAGGTCGAACACGTCGGCGTCGAAATGCAAGGTGAAGAACTCGCCTGCGCGTTCGCCGGCCGTGACCCAGAATGCTTCTGACAGCTGGATCTTCGTGCCCGGCTTGGGCGACTTGGAGGCGCGCACCTGGGCCAGCACGGTGCGATTGTCGAGCACGCGCTCGACCAGCACTTCGACGTTGCCTCCGGTGTCCTTGACGCCGAAGAAGCGTGCCTTGAGCACGCGCGTGTTGTTCATCACCAGCAGGTCGCCTGGCTCGAGCAGGTCGACGATATCGGCGAAGGTGCGGTCGATGATCTGCGCGCCGTCGAGGTGCAGCAGGCGCGAGGCGCTGCGGTCCGGCAAAGGAAACTGCGCAATGCGCTCGGGCGGCAAGTTAAAATCGAAGTCGGAAAGCGAATACATGCTTGAAAATTAAGTTAGCGGTAGCCCCGTCGTCTCAGCGAAAGCTGGGATCCATGCTGAGTCCGCAGACACCGGTTGCTGTCTGTGGATCCCAGCCTTCGCCGGGATGACGGCACCGGACGGGCAACCCTCTATTTTACGCCTAAAACGCAGCAATATGGCCTCATCCAAACCGAAAACCGCCCCCAGGACCGCCGAAAGCAAGCTGGCAAAGCTGGGGCTGCGCACGGACATGGACCTGGTGCTGCACCTGCCGATGCGCTACGAGGACGAAACCTCGGTCGTGAGCATCCGCGAGGCCTGCCTGCGCGGCGGCCACGTCTCGCAGGTCGAAGGCGTGGTGGTCAAGAATGAAATCACCTACCGCCCGCGGCGCCAGCTGCTGGTGACGATCGAGGACGACAGCGGCAACCTGCAGCTGCGTTTCATGAACTTCTACGGCAGCCAGGTCACGCAGCTTTCCGAGGGCACGCGTATCCGCGCTCGCGGTGAGCTCAAGCACGGCTTCTTCGGCGCCGAGATGGTGCACCCATCATACAAAGTGATCAACGAGGGCGCGCCGCTACCCACTTCGCTCACGCCGGTGTACCCGTCCGGCGAGGGCCTGTCGCAGATCGTCCTGCGACGCGCGATCGCCGACGCAATGAAGCGCATCGACTGGACCGACACGCTGCCGCCGACGCTGCGCTCGAGCATGAGCCTGTCCGACTTCGAGCCGTCCGTGCGCCTGCTGCACTATCCGCCGCAGGAAGTGGACACCCATGCCCTGGTCGAACGTTCGCATCCGGCCTGGGTGCGGATGAAGTTCGACGAGCTGCTGGCGCAGCAGCTTTCGCTCAAGCGGGCGCAGCGCGCGCGCCGCACCAAGGGCGCGCCAAGACTCGCCGCCGTCGGATCGCTGTCCGAACAGTTCCTTGCCGCCCTGCCGTTCAGGCTGACGGGCGCGCAGGAACGCGTCCTGCGCGAAATCCGCGCCGACCTGCGCCAGACCTATCCGATGCAGCGTCTGCTGCAGGGCGATGTCGGCAGCGGCAAGACCGTGGTCGCCGCGCTGGCCGCAGCGCAGGCCATCGACAGCGGCTACCAGGCCGCACTGATGGCGCCCACCGAGATCCTCGCCGACCAGCATTTCCGCAAGATCGCCGCGTGGATGGAACCGCTGGGCGTCAAGGTCGCATGGCTGACGGGCAGCCTGAAGAAGAAGGACAAGCTGGCCGCCACCGATCTGGTCGAATCGGGCGAGGCGCAGCTGGTGATCGGCACCCATGCCCTGATCCAGGACACGGTCGAATTCGCGAAGCTCGGCCTGGTGATCGTGGACGAGCAGCACCGCTTCGGCGTCGGCCAGCGCCTCACGCTGCGCAACAAGGGCAAGGACGGCAAGGTGCCGCACCAGCTGATGATGTCCGCCACGCCCATCCCGCGCACGCTGGCGATGACGTATTACGCCGACCTGGAAGTGTCCGTCATCGACGAACTGCCGCCGGGCCGCAGCCCTATCGTCACGCGCGTGATCGACCAGAACCGCCGCGACGAGGTGATCGAACGGGTGCACGCGGCAGCGCTGGAAGGCCGCCAGGTCTACTGGGTGTGTCCGCTGATCGAGGAATCGGAGGCATTGCAGCTGCAAACGGCAACCGACACCCACGCGACGCTGTGCGACGCCCTGCCCGACCTGTACGTGGGGCTGGTCCACGGCCGCCTGAAGCCGGCGGAAAAGCAGGAAGTGATGGACGCGTTCTCGGCGGGGCAGGTGCACGTGCTGGTCGCGACGACGGTGATCGAGGTTGGCGTGGACGTGCCGAATGCATCGCTGATGGTGATCGAGCACGCCGAGCGCTTCGGCCTGTCGCAGCTGCACCAGCTGCGCGGGCGCGTCGGCCGCGGTTCGGCCGCCAGCGTGTGCCTGCTGATGTACCAGGGGCCGTTGGGACAAGTCGCCAAGGAGCGCCTTGCTACGATGCGCGAAACGCAGGACGGCTTCGAGATTGCCCGGCGCGACCTGGAGATCCGCGGGCCCGGCGAATTCCTCGGTGCGCGCCAGTCCGGCCAGGCCATGCTGCGCTTCGCGGACCTGGAAACCGACCAGTGGCTGGTGGAACAGGCGCGCGACGTCGCCCAACGCCTGATCCACGCGGAAGACGAACAGACCGTGGATGCCCACCTGGCACGCTGGCTTGGCGGACGCGAAGAGTTCCTGAAAGTCTAGCGGCGGGTCAGCTCACTCGGACGGATAACGCAGTCCCACCTGGCGGCGGATTTCGTCCAGCACGCCCATCAGCGCCAGCGATTCGTCGAGCGGCATGCGCGGGCTTTCGAGCAGGCCCTCGCGCAGGCAACGCTGCACTTCAATGATCTCGTGCACATAGCCGTTGCCGAGGTACGGCGTTTCGATGGTGCGCGAGCCCCCCTGTTCGGTATCGACGGTGATTGACGGAGCGCGATGAAAGCGCGAGTTGAGGCGCAGGTAGCCACGGTCGCCCGAGACCACCAGTTCGACCGGAGTGCGCGCTCGCATCGATGCATTGCAGATGGAAAGGCCACCGTTGGCATGCCTGAGCGTGAAGGCCGTTTGCGCATCCACGCCATTCGGCTGCATCACGGCCTGCGCGGTCACGCTGTCGACCGGTCCAAGCAGGTAGGCCGCCGCGGACAGCGGGTAGATGCCGAGATCGAGCAGTGCGCCGCCGCCCAGCCCGGGATTGACGAGCCGGTGTTCGGGCGCGACGCTGGCAAAGAAACCGAAATCGGCTACAACCTGCCGCGGCTCGCCGATTTCGCCAGACGCCAGGATGCGCTTTGCTTCGTCGAAGGCGGGAAGGAAGCGAGTCCACATCGCCTCCATCAGGAACAGATTGCGCTTGCGTGCCAGAGCAACCACCTGTTCGGCCTCGCGCAGGTTGATGGTGAAGGGCTTCTCGCAAAGGACGGCCTTGCCACCCTCCAGCGCCAGCATCGCATTCGATGCGTGCAAGGTGTGCGGGGTGCCGATATAGATTGCGTCGACGTCGGATGCTTGCGCGAGTTCCTCGTAGGAGCCGTATGGCGTGCCACCGAATTCCGCGCTGAAGGCCTGCGCGCCTTCCAGCGTGCGCGAGCCAACCGCGGCCAGAACCGCGCCTGGCGTATCGCGCAACGCTTCCGCGAACGCGCGCGCGATCTTGCCGGTACTGAGGATGCCCCAGCGTACTTCGTTCATTCGGTTCTCCTTTTTGGCCGGAACACCGTGGTGTCTGAATAGAAGGCTTCGTCCTGCGGCTTCCACCATCCCGGCACGCCCAGCACGGGCAAGGGGGTGAAGTCCGCGGTGCTCAGGCCGTCGCGCTCCAATTGCGCCGCAACTTCGGCGTCGAGCCATGCGCGGCGCGCGTCGTGCGCCAGCGCGAAATAGTCGTCGCCGGCCCAGACGATCCGGGTATGCACCGTGATCGCCTTGCGCGGGGCGACCAGCTTTTCCATCGCCGCATGGCCGAACAACCAGAGATGTGCGTCGGCGGCGAACCGCTCGCGGCCTGCATACAACGCGTCGACCCACTGATGCGAGCGAAGCGCATCGACCAGGTCGTGGCCATCGGCCGAGTCGCGCACCACCATCAGCGCGGCGTTCTCGTCAAAAATGGTGGCAGCATCCCGTGCCGGGCCGCGCGACTTGCCGACGCCTGCGATGGCGATCTGCTGCGCCTGCAGCGCGTTTAGCTGCCGCTTGATCGTTGGAAAAGTGAGCCAGACCAGGGCGTTGAAATAGTCGTGCAGGTTGTCGCGCGTTGGCACGCAGCCGGTGGCGCCGATGAATTCTTCGTACGCCGTGCCCTCGGGGAGGGCGCTTTGCGGAACGAAGCGAATCTGCTGCCCAGCGTGGTTGCGCAGGCCCAGCGCCGCAGCTGCAGCGCTCAGTTCATCGTGGAGCGCGCCCTGCCCGAGGCGGGCATAAGCGGGACGAACCGGGTCGTACCAGGCGCGGCTCCAGTCGATCGTTTCCAGCTTACGCCACCTTCCAGCCGATCTCTTCGCCGGCGTTGAGTGGCACCAGGCTGGACTCGCCGAACGGCACGGTATTCGGCAGCGTCCACGTTTCGCGCTTGAGCGTGATGGTGCCCTGGTTCGGCTCCATGCCGTAGAAGGCCGGGCCGTTCAGGCTGGCGAAGGCTTCCAGCTTGTCGAGCGCGCCCGCGCGGGCAAACGCTTCGGTGTACAGCTCCATCGCGTGCAGGGCGGTGTAGCAGCCGGCGCAGCCGCAGGACGCCTCCTTGGCGCCGATGGCGTGCGGCGCCGAATCGGTGCCGAGGAAGTAGCGCTCGTCGCCGCTGGTGGCGGCGGTCACCAGCGCCAGCCGGTGCTCTTCGCGCTTCAGCACTGGCAGGCAGTAGTAGTGCGGGCGGATACCGCCCTTGAAGATCTCGTTGCGGTTGTACAGCAGGTGGTGCGCGGTGATGGTGGCGCCGATCGGACCTTCCGCCTCGGCCACGTACTGCGCCGCGTCCTTGGTGGTGATGTGCTCGAACACGATCGGCAGTTCGGGCATGGCGGCGCGCAGCGGGCGCAGCACGCGCTCGATGAACACTGCCTCGCGGTCGAACAGGTCGATGTCGCCGTCGGTGACTTCGCCGTGCAGCAGGAACGGCATGTCCAGCTCCTGCATCACTTCCAGCGTCTTGTAGCAGCGCGTCAGGTCGGTGACGCCGGCGTCGGAGTTGGTGGTCGCGCCGGCCGGGTACAGCTTGACCGCGTGGATGAAACCGCTGTCGACAGCGCGGCGGATCTCGTCCGGAGGCGTATTGTCAGTCAGGTACAGCGTCATCAGCGGCTCGAATTGCATACCTTCCGGCAGCGCGGCCATGATGCGCTCGCGGTAGGCCAGCGCCATCGCGGTGGTGGTGACCGGTGGTTTCAGGTTTGGCATCACGATCGCGCGGCCGAACTGGCGCGCGGTGTGCGGCAGCACGCTCGCGAGAGCTGCGCCGTCGCGCAGGTGCAGGTGCCAGTCGTCCGGCCGGGTGATCGTCAGGCTTTGGGGGAGTTCGAAGTCGCTCATTGCAGGTCTCATGTATCCGATCCCGCCATTTTACTCCTGCACGCTCCCCGGAGTCCGCACCGGCCGATGGCGCAGAACAAGATTAATGGATGATCCGGGCGAGGAATTCGCGCGCGCGCTCGGAAGCCGGGGCGGTGAAGAACGCGTCTTTCGGCGTGTCCTCGACAATGCGGCCATGGTCCATGAAGACGATGCGGTCCGCGACCTTGCGCGCGAAGCCCATCTCGTGGGTCACCACCATCATCGTCATCCCCTCCTGCGCCAGGCCGACCATCACGTCCAGCACTTCGCCGATCATCTCGGGGTCGAGCGCGGATGTCGGCTCGTCGAACAGCATGGCCACCGGGTCCATCGACAGGGCCCGCGCGATCGCCACGCGCTGCTGCTGGCCGCCGGACAGCTGGCTCGGGTATTTATCCTTTTGCGCAAGCAGGCCGACGCGGTCGAGGTACTTCAAACCGCGCTCGGTCGCCTCGTCGAGCGAGCGGCCGAGCACCTTGACCTGCGCACGTGTCAGGTTTTCGCGTACCGACAGGTGCGGGAACAGTTCGAAATTCTGGAACACCATGCCGATCCGCGCGCGCAGTTTCGGCAGGTCGGTCTTCGGGTCGCCAACCGATACGCCATCGACCGTCACCTGCCCATGCTGGAACGGTTCGAGGCCGTTGACCGCCTTGATCAGGGTGGATTTGCCGGAGCCGGAAGGGCCGCACACCACGACCACATCGCCTTTATCTACTCGGGTGCTGCAATCGGCGAGTACCTGGAACTGGCCATACCACTTGCTTACGTTTTGGATTTCTATCATGGGCGATTGTGTTGACAGGGCCGGATGGTGCCTGCTTGACACCACCCCCAGCGCCTAGGATACTGCGGAACCCGCTATTTTGACCAGTTCCGGGCCCGCCCAACTCCAATCCGTAACGACAGGAAGCAGCCAATGACACAGAAAAACCGCCTGACCGTCTATATTTTCGCCGGCCTGGTGCTCGGTGTCCTGGCAGGCTACCTGATCAACGCCGGCACGGCAAATCCGGCCGGCTACTCCGATGCAGTGTCGCTGGTTTCAACCATGTTCCTCCGCCTGATCAAGATGATCATCGCGCCACTGGTATTCGCCACCCTGGTAGTCGGCATCGCGAAAATGGGCGACGCCAAGGAAGTAGGCCGCATCGGCGCCAAGGCGATGCTCTGGTTCGTTTTGGCTTCAATCATCTCGCTGACGCTCGGCCTGATCCTGGTGAACCTGTTCCGTCCGGGCGACGCACTGATGGGACTGACGCCAGCGGTGGATGCGGCATCCGGCATCTCCACCTCCAGCCTGACCATGAAGGAATTCGTCACGCACCTGATTCCGAGCTCCATCGTGGACGGCATGGCGAAGAACGAGATCCTGCAGATCGTTGTGTTCTCGCTGTTCTTCGGCACCGCTGCCGCTGCCATTGGCGACCGCGCCAAGGTCGTGGTCGATGCGCTCGACGGCGTCGCGCACATCATGCTCAAGCTGACCGGCTACGTGATGAACCTGGCGCCGATCGCCGTGTTTGCCGCCGTCTCCGGCATGATCGCCAAGAGCGGCCTGGGCGTGCTTTCCACCTACGGCGTGTTCATGGGCGAATTCTATTTCGCGATCGTACTGCTGTGGATCATTCTGGCGGGCCTCGGCTTCATGTTCCTGGGCCCGCGCGTCGTGCGCCTGCTGAAGGAGGTGCGCGAGCCGACGCTGCTGGCCTTCTCGACCGCTTCGTCCGAAGCGGCTTTCCCGAAAACGCTGGAGGGCCTGGAGCGCTTCGGAGTCAAGAACCGTATCGCCTCGTTCGTCCTGCCGATCGGCTATTCGTTCAACCTGGACGGTTCGATGATGTACTGCACCTTCGCGACCGTGTTCATCGCGCAGGCCTACGGCATCGAAATGTCCCTCGGCACCCAGATCACCATGATGCTGGTGCTGATGCTGACCTCGAAGGGCATGGCCGGTGTGCCGCGCGCATCGCTGGTGGTGATCGCAGCAACCCTCAACCAGTTCAACATTCCGGAAGCCGGCCTGCTGCTCCTGCTCGCGATCGACCACTTCCTCGATATGGCGCGCTCGGCGACCAACGTGGTCGGCAACGCGGTGGCCACCGCGGTGGTGGCCAAGTGGGAAGGGGAACTCGATATGCCGACCAACAAGGATGTCGCCACCGCACGGCTCACCTGATACCCTGTCCAGGGCCTTCCAATCGGAAGGCCTTTTTTCTACCCCTGGCTGGCGACTTCCTCGTCGCGGCGTGCCTGCTGACGCTCCCACATCTGCGCGTACAGGCCGCGCTGTGCAAGCAGCGCCTGATGCGTTCCCCGCTCCACGATACTGCCATGGTCCAGCACCAGTATCTGCTGCGCGTCCGCGACCGTCGACAGGCGGTGTGCGATCACCAGCGTGGTGCGGCTCTTCGCGATTTCCTTGAGCTGCGCCTGGATCGCCTGCTCGGCCTTCGAATCGAGCGCCGATGTCGCCTCGTCGAATACCAGGATGGCGGGGTCCTTCAGCAGCGTGCGCGCGATGGCTACGCGCTGCTTCTCACCGCCCGATAGTTTCAGCCCCCGCTCGCCCACCATGGTCTGGTAGCCGTCCGGCAGGCTCACGATGAAGTCATGGATCGACGCAGCCCGCGCGGCCGCTTCGATCTGTTCGTGCGTCGCGCCCGGCCTGCCATAGGCAATGTTGTATTCGATCGTGTCGTTGAACAGCACCGTATCCTGCGGGACGATGCCGATCGCGTGCCGTAGCGAATCCTGGGTGACGTCGCGCACGTCCTGGCCGTCGATGGTGATGCTGCCGGCATTGACGTCGTAAAAGCGGAACAGCAGCCGTGACAGCGTCGATTTGCCCGAACCGCTGTGCCCCACCACTGCCGTGGTGGTGCCGGGCGCAATGGTGAAATCGACGTCGAACAGGATCTGCCGCTTGGCCTCGTAGCTGAAGTCCACATGCGAAAAGCGCACCTCGGCGCCGCCTGTTTCCAGCTTGCGCGCATCGGCGCCATCGGCCACTTCGCGGTTCTGGCCCAGCAGCGAGAACAGGCGCTCCATGTCGGCCAGCGCCTGTTTGATCTCGCGATAGATCACACCAAGGAAGTTGAGCGGAATGTACAGCTGGATCATGAAGGCGTTGACCAGCACCAGGTCACCCAGGGTCATGCTGCCGGCGATCACGCCTTCGGTCGCGCGCCACAGGATCAGCGTGACCGCCACTGCAATGATCGCGGATTGCCCCGTGTTGAGCATCGACAGCGAAGTCTGCGACTTCACCGCGGCCGCCTCGAAGTGCTTCAGCCCTTCGTCATAGCGTTTGGCCTCGTAGTCCTCGTTGCCGAAGTATTTGACGGTCTCGTAGTTAAGCAGCGAGTCGATCGCCTTGGTGCTGGCTTTCGAGTCCAGTTCGTTCATGGTGCGCCGGAAGTGCGTGCGCCAGTCCGTCACGATCACCGTGAAGGCGATGTACGAAACCAGCGCCACCACAGTGATCACGCTGAACCAGATGTCGTAGTTGAGGAACAGGTAGCCCAGCACCAGGGTCATCTCCACCAGCGTCGGCAGGATGTTAAACAGCGTGAACGAGATCAGGGTGCTGATGCCGCGCGTGCCGCGCTCGATATCGCGCGTCATGCCGCCGGTCTGGCGGTTCAGGTGGAAGCGCAGCGACAGCGAATGCAGGTGGCGGAACACCTTGAGCGCGATATTGCGCACCGCCCGCTGCGTCACGCGCGCGAACAGGAACTCGCGCAGCTCGGTGAACACGGTGGTGGACAGGCGCAGCAGGCCATAGGCGACCAGCACCGCAACCGGCAACACCAGCAGCGCCTGCGGATCACCCGGCTTGATGGTCAGGTCGTCGACCAGGCGCTTGAGCACGACCGGCACGCCGACGTTGGCCATCTTGGCGGCGATCAGCGCCGCCAGCGCAGCTATCACGCGCCACTTGAACGCCCACAAGTAGGGCAGCAGGCTGCGCAGCGTGGCCCAGTCGTCGCGGGGCCCGCTTTGCTGCGGAGGAAGCGGAAGGTCGGAAGAAGCGTGGCGTCGCATGGCAAGGGTCCGGGAAGTATGAAACAATCGAACGATTGTAGCCTTTCACGGATTTTTGCGATGACCACCACCGAAACCAATGCCCCCGGCGCCGAGCGCGTACGTCTTCCGGAAGGAAAAATGCCGATGCTGCGCGTCATGCCGGCGCCGTCCGACGCCAACCTGTACGGGGACGTGTTCGGCGGCTGGATCATGGCGCAGGTGGACATCGCCGGTTCGCTGCCGGCCACGCGCCGTGCGAACGGACGCGTCGCCACCATCGCGGTGAATTCCTTCGTCTTCAAGCAGCCCGTTTTCGTGGGCGACCTGCTGACCTTCTACGCCGAGGTCGTGCGCGAGGGGCGCACGTCGGTCACGGTCAACGTCGAGGTGTATGCGGAGCGAAACCGCATGTCGGCGCACGTGGTCAAGGTGACGGAAGCGACTCTCACCTACGTCGCCACCGGCGAGGACCGCAAGCCGCGCGAGCTGCCACCGATCGAGTCGCTGCTCGACTGAGCCAATGGAGGCAGCGCGCCGCCTGTTCCTGGCGCAGACCGCGCGATACGTGGCGCTGTCCGCTGCGGGATTCGCGCTGCCGGGACAGGCATTGCGCGCGCGTGCTCCGGATGAGCGCTACCCGTTCGGCCTGGGCGTCGCATCGGGCGCACCACTCCCGGATGCCGTAGTCATCTGGACGCGCATCATATCCGATCCGCTCGACGCCACGCCGGCCGCGCCACTGGCGCTGGCGGTGCGCTGGGAAGTGGCGGCGGACGAGGGATTCAGCCGCATCGTCGCCAAGGGCAGCGCGACAGCGCTGCCGCAGCTGGCCCACAGCGTGCACGTGGACGTGCGCGGCCTTTCTCCCGACCGCTGGTACTGGTATCGCTTCATGCTCGCCGATGCGGTGAGCCCGGTCGGACGCACGCGCACTGCGCCGGCGGCGGGCGCCCTGCCCCCGGGCCTTCGCCTTGCAGTGGCATCGTGCCAGCACTGGGAGTTCGGCAGCTACGCGGCGCACCGTCATATCGCCAGCGCCAGCCCCGACCTGGTCGCCTTCCTGGGTGACTATATCTACGAGTGGGGCGCGTACCACCTGCGGCATCCGTCGCGGGCCCGGCGCGTGTCCGAAAGCTTCACCCTGGACGATTACCGGCGTCGCTATGCGCAGTACAAGAGCGACCGCAACCTGCAAGCGGCGCACCACGCTGCGCCGTGGATCGTGACATGGGACGACCACGAGGTGGCCAACGACTATGCAGGCGACCGCGACGAACGGCTCGATGCACAGTTCCGGCAGCGCCGCGCGGCCGCCTACCAGGCCTTCTACGAACACATGCCGGTGCGGATGATCGCGCGCGCGAACGACTTCGCCAATGCGCGCATCTACCAGCGCTACGACTGGGGACGGCTGGCCCGCTTCCACGTGCTGGACAGCCGCCAGTACCGCTCGGTGCAGGCCTGCACGCCAACCAGCCGCGGAGGTTCGAGCTCGGTGTGGCGCCACGCATGTGCGGCGCTGGCCGATCCCAAGCGCTCGCTGCTGGGGCGCGAGCAGGAGGGCTGGCTGGACGAAGGCCTGCGCCGGTCGCCGGCGCGCTGGAACATCATCGCGCAGCAGACGCTGATGGCGCAGTCGACGCAGGCGCGCATCGTGCGTGCGGTGGACGGCAGGTTCTGGACCGACGGGTGGGACGGATACAGCGCGGCGCGCACGCGCCTGCTGGAGTCCTTGCGTGGTGTATCGAACCCGGTCGTGCTGGGCGGGGACGTGCACACCTTCTATGCCAACGAATTGCGTGCGGATTTCAGCCGGCCGGTGTCGCGCGCGAATCCTGTAGTGGCCACGGAGTTCGTCGGCACTTCGGTCACGTCGAGCTCGCGGCCGCAGGCGCGCACGGAACAGTATGTGGAGATGAACCCGCACGTGAAGTACGGCCGCAGCGACCGGCGCGGCTACATGCTGATGGAGTTCACGCCCGGCGGGACGCGCACGATGTTCATGGGGCTGGATGATGTGGCCGATGAGCGCTCCGGCATCGCGACGCTGGCATCGTTCCGCGTGCGCGACGGCCGCCCCGGCCCCGAACGAGTTTAGCACTCCCGTCATCCCCGGCCGATGGCGGCCGGGGATGACGAATGTTAAGCGGCGGCTTGGGTGTCGCGCAGTTCGCGGCGCAGGATCTTGCCGACGTTCGTCTTCGGCAGCTCGGTGCGGAACTCGATGTAGCGCGGCTTCTTGTAGCCGGTCAGCTCCTGCTTGCAGAACTCCAGCAATTCCTCCGCCGTCAACGCCGGATCCTTGCGGACCACATACAGCTTGACCGCCTCGCCCGAGTGCTCGTCCGGCACGCCGATGCAGGCCACTTCCAGCACTCCCGGATGCATCGCGACCACGGCCTCCACTTCGTTCGGGTACACGTTAAAGCCGGACACGTTGATCATGTCCTTCTTGCGGTCCACGATGCGGGTGTAGCCGCGGTCGTCCATGATGCCGATGTCGCCCGACTTGAAGAAGCCGTCCGCGGTCATGACCTTGGCGGTTTCGTCGTCGCGCTGCCAGTAGCCTGCCATCACCTGCGGGCCGCGGATCGCGATCTCGCCCGGTTGGCCGTGCGGCACATCGTTGCCGGCATCGTCGAGAATGCGGATCTCGGTGGACGGGTACGGCAGGCCGATGGTGCCGGTGAATTCCTTGATGTCGCAGCGGTTGGCGGTGGCCACCGGCGACGTCTCCGACAGGCCATAGCCCTCGATGATCGGCGTGCCGGTCAGCTTGAGCCACTTGTCGGCGACCGCCTTCTGCACCGCCATGCCGCCGCCATTGCAGACGCGGTAGCTGGAGAAATCGAGCTTGGCGAAGTCAGGATTGTTGAGCAGCGCGTTGTACAGCGTGTTCACGGCCGGCAGGATGTTGACGCGGTACTTGGCCAACTCCTTGACGAAGCCGGGAATGTCGCGC
>DASWYE010000186.1:0-10452 GCA_036405115.1 Telluria sp.
CAAGGTCGGCCAGGCCGACTGGGGTGCCGAGTGGGTGATCGACCCGGTGAAGCCTGTCCGCGTCGCGCCTGGCGCGGCGTACGCCATGACCACCAGTGCGGGCCCTGAAGACTACCTGTTCGTGAAGACGACGGCGCGCTACCGGTTTACCGTCGACGTGTCGAAGCCGGGTGCACCTGTGCTGAGCGTGGCGCGCATCGAATCGGCTCGACGTGTCGAGCCGCCCCCGCATCCCGCGTCCGGCCCGCAGGCCAGCCTGCACTTCCAGACCTGGGACGGCAAGCGCGAGAGCGCCAGCTTCTCGTCCGACGGGGCGCCCCGGCGCACCTATGTGCATTCCACCACCATGCAGCTGCGCGACCCGGTGCCGCAGTTCTCGCGCTATACCGAACCTGCCGGCGTGCCGGTCGTCCGGTCGGGCAGCCTGCCATTCGACGCCCTGTTCGCACTGGCTGCCAGCGAAATGAAGCAGGATTCGGTGAGCCAGATCGCGGACGGCAACTACAACGGCGGCGCGCCGGTGCCGTGCGAATGCTTCGAGACCGGCGAAAAATGGCATTACGTGTGGACGCGCGACCTCTCGTATGCGGCGGCGCTTGGCCTGGCGATGCTGGACCCTCAGCGCGTGCGCAACTCGCTCGACTTCAAGCTCTCCGGGTATCGCGACGGCACGAAGAAGGAAGCTGTTGTCCCGGGCACGGAGGACGGACTCCAGATCATCCAGGACACCGGCAGTGGCGGCAGCTGGCCGGTATCGACGGACCGCGTCACCTGGGCATTTGGCGCCGAAGCGGCGCTGCGCGCATTAATGCCGGCGGAACGCGAAGCGTTCGTACCGCGCGCACTCAAGGCACTGTCCAACACGATCGAGATCGACCGCGTCGCCGCTTTCGATACGCGCACGGGCCTGTACACCGGCGAGCAGTCCTTCCTGGACTGGCGCGAACAATCGTACGCATCCTGGATCGTCAACGACCTGTCCAGCATGGCGAGCTCCATCTCGGTATCGACCAACGCGGCGCATTACAAGGCGCTCACCCTGGCAGCGCAGCTGGCGGAGGAACAGGGCGACCGTGTTCGCGCGCAGCGCTATGCAGCGTGGGCGCGCGAACTGCGCAGCGCGATCAACACCAGGCTGTGGCTGGACGAGGCCGGGATGTACAGCAGCCTGACGGCCGGGCACCTGGACGGCACGCCGATGCACAAGTTCGACTGGCTCGGGCAGGCGCTGGCCATCGTCACCGGCATCGCCAGCGACCAGCAGGCCGCGTCGATCCTGGCGCGCTATCCGCATGGCCCGATGGGGCCACCTGTCATCTACCCGCAACAGCCGGGGCGTCCCGTGTATCACAATCGCGCCATGTGGCCGTTCGTGACTGCATACGGCCTGAAGGCGGCTGCGCTGCACCGTAACGTCAGCGTGGCCGATGCCGCCTATGCGTCCCTGGTGCGCGGCGCGGCGCTGAATGTATCGAACATGGAGAACCTCGAGTGGCTGAGCGGCCAGGCGCTGCTGCTGGACGAGAAGAATCCTGACCTGATCGGGCCCGTGATCAACTCGCGGCGCCAGCTCTGGTCCGTCGGAGCCTACCTCGGCATGGTGATCGAGAGCGTGTTTGGCGTGACTCTCACCGACAGCGGCATTCGGGTGCAGCCCTTCATCACATCGCGGCTGCGGCGCGAAACCTTCGGCAAGACCGACGTCCTGCGCATGCAGGGACTGGTGCTGCGCGGGATGAAGGCGGACGTCACGATCAAGCTGCCCGCGGCGGCGGACAGCGACGGCTACTTCGAAGTGAGCGGCATCCGGCTCAATGGCAGCAACGTCGGACGCGACATCCGCTGGGATCAGCTTGATGCACAGGGCATCCGGATCGAGATACAGCTCGGGCGCCTGAATCCGGGAACACGGGGTATCACGCTGGTTGGTGCGGATCCCTATGTCGAATCTCCTGCCGTGTTTTCGCCCGCGGAGCCCGGGATTACCAAAGTCGAACGCGCAGCGAATGGCGGCGTGCGGCTGGAATTCGCGCCGCCTGCGCAAGGCGTCGTGCTGAACGTATATCGCGACGGGCAGCTGGCTGCGGCCGGCCTGGCAGGATCCGCGTGGGTGGACCGGCGCACTGCCGGCGCGCCGTGTTATGCCGTGGAAGCGCAGTTCACGGCTTCCGGAAACCGGAGCCACCATAGCGAGCCGGCGTGCACCGGGCCGGCGATCGACATTCCAGTGACCGACCGGCGCGTCGAATCGAACATCAAGGCGGATGCGGGCGCGGGCCGCATCAGGGGATGGGGCGCGCCAGAGGACAGCTTCGCTGTGGATAAAATCACCGTCCCCGCATCGGGACGCTACGCCGTGCAGCTGCGCTATCACAATGCCGCCAACCAGATCAACCTGGGGATCAGCGGCGGCGTGAAATGGCTGTCCGTGAAGGACGCACACGGCGAAGTTATCGCGGAAGGAGTCGTGCAGCTGCCGCACGCGCGCATCGAACGAGGAGTGGCGCCGCCGGTGTACTCCACTACCCTCACTGCACGGTTGGCGCACGGCGTGCAGTACCGGCTGGAGCTGCGTGACTTCTACAACATGAGCTACCTCCGGAGTAACAGCAGCTTCAGCGCGGCCGGCGGCATTGGCGGGCCGTCGAACAAATTCGACATCTACGGCGTGCGGCTGCGCGCCATCAACGACCTGGAAAAACAATGAAGATCATCCGTTGTGCCTTGCTGGCACTGTCGCTGGCTGCTGCCGGCGCGCACGCGACGACCGTGCGCATCCATTACGACGCAGGGAAGCAAGCCTTGTCCATCCGTGGAGACAAGGGTCCGATGACGTGGTCCGAAGGCGTAACCGCGGAGCGCGGCGTCGACGGCGTGTGGACGTATAGCTGGCCGGATGCGCTGGGCGAGGTCCGGATGAAACCTGCGCTGGGAGACAAGGTCTCGATCGGCGGCGTGTACACGCTGCCGGCGGGGAGCACGGTGGACATCTACCCCTTCTTCGGCGCCCCGTTCGGCAAGGTCACGATCGTCGACGGGATCGAATCGCCGCAGCTGAAGAACAAGCGTGCGCTGCGCATCTACCTGCCGCCGAGCTACCAGGAGAACCAGCGCAAGCGTTACCCGGTGCTGTACATGCACGATGGGCAGAACCTGTTCGACGCGAAGACCGCCGCATACGGCACCGAATGGTCGATCGACGAAACCGTCAACCGCCTGATCGCGACCGGCAAAATGAAAGAAGTGATCGTGGTCGGCATCGATAACACGGCGGACCGCATCGCCGAGTACACCCCGTGCTGCGATCCCAAGTACGGCGGCGGACGGCTGGATGGCTACCGCAAATTCATCGTCGACACCGTCAAGCCCTACATCGACCGCAGCTACCGCACCCTCCCGGGACGCGAGCACACCGCCATCATGGGCTCCTCGCTGGGCGGCATCGCATCGGTGTGGATCGCCCAGAAAGAGCCGGGCGTCTTCTCCAAGGCTGGGGGCGTGTCGAGCTCCTTCTGGTGGAACCAGCGCGCGCTGACGCAGGCGCCGCCGCGGGTCCCGGTCAAGTTCTACCTTGACGCCGGCACCTCCGACGACGGCCTGCCCGACACCGAGCGCATGCGCGACGCCCTGCTCTCCGCCGGCTACGCCCGCGACGTCGACCTGTACTTCCACGCCGCCGAGGGAGGCAAGCACAACGAAAAATCGTGGGCCGCGCGCGTCGACAAGCCGCTCACCTGGTTCTTCCCCTGGAGCCCTTGATACCGTCGCCCCCCTTTACACCCTCGGGGTCAGTCACCTTTTTAAGAATCCGCCGACACGTTTTCTCGGATCTTTTCGCCTGACGCTCCATTGTCCGAAGAACCCTATCGGATTATTCCTAAAAAGGTGACTGACCCCAAGGGGAATCGAGGCCTGACCCCATCAGGGGAGCTCGCGGCTGTAGATGTTGGTGCCGGGATCGTTTTCGTCGAGGTGGGTGAAGCGCTCGAACTGGAAGCCAAGCTTGCCCAGGACGGCGATCGAACCGGCGTTCGCGGGGAAGGCGATGGCGAGCAGACGCGTGAGGCCGATGTCGCGGTGGGCGTGGTCGAGCACGGCGCGCGCGGCTTCGACGGCGTAGCCCTGGCCCCAGTAGGCGGGCAGGTAGGCGTAGCCAAGGTCGGTGCAGTCGAGGGTGGCGCGCCGCACCAGGCCGCACATGCCGATCGGGGTGCCGTCGCGCAGCTGGACGAGGTACATGGTGTAGCCATGTTCGGCCATCGACGCGAACATGCGGCGCGCTATCGATTCGCGCGCCTGCTCGAGCGTGCGCTCGCCACGGTCGCCAATGTTCTGGATGAACGAAGGGTCGTTTATCAGCGTGAGGTAGAAGGGCGCGTCGTCAAGCGTGATCGTGCGCAGGGTCAGGCGTTCGGTGTCGCGGATGGTCGTCATCCGGCGAGCATAGCATCGGCGACGCGTGCAGTCACCGTCCGAGGCGGAAATTCACGATACCCGGACGACCCGGCAGCACGAGCCGCGCATGCGCCGGCGGCGATTCGGCCAGTACTTCGCCGCGCCGGATGACATAGCGGCGCGCTGCCCGCAGGCGGATCGCTTCGGCCGGACTTCCGGCATCGAGCACCACGAAATCGGCGTGGCACCCGGGCGCGATGCCGTAACCCTCCAGCCCAAGAATGCGCGCCGGGGTTTCGGTCACGGCCAGGAAGCACTGCTGCATGTCGCGCTGCCCGGTCATCTGCGCCACGTGCAATCCCATGTGCGCCACCTCCAGCATGTCGCCGGAACCCAGGCCGTACCAGGGGTCCATCACACAGTCATGGCCGAATGCGACGTCGACGCCGGCAGCCAGCAGCTCGGGCACGCGCGTCATGCCTCGCCTCTTGGGATAAGTGTCATGCCGCCCCTGCAGGGTGATGTTGATCAGCGGGTTGGCGATGGCCGCCACGCCTGCCTCGCGGATGAGCGGCAGCAGTTTGCTGACGTAGTAGTTGTCCATCGAGTGCATGGAGGTCAGGTGCGACCCCGCCACCCTGCCCTGCAGTCCCAGTCGCTGCGCGTGGTACGCGAGCGTTTCGATATGGCGCGACAGCGGGTCGTCGGTTTCGTCGCAGTGCATGTCCACGCGCAGGCCACGATCGGCGGCGAACTCGCACAGCAGCCGGACGGATTCGGCTCCCTCGGCCATGGTGCGCTCGAAATGCGGGATCCCGCCGACCACGTCCACGCCCATGGCGATGGCGCGCTGGAGGTTGTCGAACGCGCGCGGGCTGCGCAGCAGGCCGTCCTGCGGAAAGGCCACCAGCTGAAGGTCGATCCACGGCGCTACGCGGCGGCGCACGTCGAGCAGCGCTTCCACAGCCAGCAGGCGGTCGTCGCAGACGTCGACATGCGTGCGGACCGCCAGCAGGCCGCGCGCGACCGCCCAGTCGCAGTACTGCATCGCGCGCTCCACCAGCGCCTGCTGCGTCAGTTCGGGCTTCAATTCGCTCCAGAGTGCGATCCCTTCGAGCAGGGTGCCGGATGCGTTCACGCGCGGCAGGCCGTAGCTCAGCGTGGCGTCCATGTGGAAGTGCGCGTCGACAAACGGCGGCGAAACCAGGTCGCCCTGCACGTCGATCTCGCGCTGGCCGGTGGCGCTGCTGTGCGCTTCGACGGCGACAATGCGCCCGCTCCGGACGGCGATGTCGATGCCTGTGCGTCCGTCCGGGAGTGTGGCGTTGCGAATCACGAGGTCCATGTGCGCTCCATTGCTGTGTTGACTCGATTGTAATGGATTGTCCGAGCTTGTTTTGCTGCAATGCACGATAGCCAGTCGTACTGTACATTCGGTTCTCTTTATCTCGGCTAGACTGCACCTTCTTGCAGCGCATCATAAACAGAGGAGCATCATGCAGACCATACCTGAACAAATTTCGTCGGCAACCCGCGCCCCCATCGAGGCGCAGCTCGAATTATTCGGTTCGATCGCGATGGCAGCGGTCGAAAACACCGGCAGGCTCGCGTTGTTACAACTCGATGCCAGCCGCGCAGCCGTGGACCAGGCCTGCGCGGCATGGCGCCAGATGCTGGGCGGCGGCACACGGAACGCCACCGCGCCGGCGCCGCAGCCCGGCCCCGACGTGGCCAGCAGCCCGAATACGGCGCACGCTGACCAGCCATCCATGCTGCAGCAGGTCGGCGCCACTGCCCGGGGCCACGACAACAGCGACGTCGGTGAGGACCGGACGCCCGCGCCGGAGCCGGTAGCCCACCCGCATGCGGCGGAACCGCCGGCGCACCGGACTCCGATTGCGGAAGCGGCAGCGCAGATTGTCACGGACGCCCATCCTGGTGCACCGATCGCTGCGGCGGCGCCTGCCGCGACCGATGCTCCGGTCGCCCTGCCGAAGGTGAAGCCGATTGAAGCGGCGCCCCCTCCGTCATCGCACAGCCAGGGGTTCAACCAGCGCAAGGGCGTGCCGCGCAAGTAAAAACATGCGGCGCCTGGCACGCATCACACCCAAAAGTAGTAAATTAGCGGGCTTCGGCCCGCTTCTTTTGTCCGGGCTCCGCATACAAGGAATGGTGGATGACGTTATCTAGGCTGATCGGCGGGTTTGTGGTGCGCCACTGGCGCGCGTATGTATCATCGGCGCTGATGCTGGTCGGGATTGCCGTCCTTGGGGTCCTCATCCCGCGCAAGGTGGGCGCGATGATCGATGGACTCGCCGCCCATTCGCTCCGGGGTAACGACCTGCTGCTCGATATTGCGACGCTGCTCGCATTCGGCCTGGCGATCTACTTGCTGCGCGTCGGCTGGCGCCTGCGGTTGTACGCGGCTTCGTACCAGTTGGGACTCGAGCTGCGCAAGCGCTTTTACGCGCGCCTGTCGGCACAGGGACCGCAGTTCTACCAGAAGCAGCGCACGGGCGACCTGATGGCGCTCGCCACCAACGACATCGATGCCATCGAGATGGCATCGGGCGAGGCGATGCTGGCCGGTTTCGACGGCGCGGTCACGCTGGTGGCGGTGCTGGGCATCATGCTGCTCGGCGTGGACTGGCGCCTGGCGCTGGTGGCGCTGATCCCCTTCCCTTTCATGGCGTTCGCGTTCTGGCGCATCTCCACGCACATCCACACGGCGTCCACCGATTCGCTCAAGCGCTTCTCGGCCCTGAACGACCATGTCCAGGAAACCATCGCCGGTGTGCGTACGCTGCGCGCCCTCGGGCTGGAAGCACGCAGCGCCGGCCAGTTCAGCGAGCTGGCGTCGCACGCGGCCAGCGCCAGCTACGACGCGCAGCGATGGGAAGCCGGTTACGAGCCGGCGGTTGGCCTCACGCTGGCTGTGGCGTCCGCGCTGACGCTGGGCGTAGGCGGCTATCTCGTGCTGGAAGACCAGCTCACGGTGGGCGCGCTGACCAGTTTCAGCATGTACCTCGGCCAGCTGATCTGGCCGATGTTCGCAGCCGGCTGGGTGCTGGCCCTGGTCGAACGCGGCCGCGCCGCGCTCGCGCGCCTGCAGCCGCTGCTCGACGAGCCGCTTTCAGTCGTGGACCACGGCACCATCGAACAGGTGCCGCCAGGTCCGCTGGTGGTCGACCAGGTCAGCTACCGCTATCCGGGCCAGCAGGCGGACGCGCTGTCGGCGGTGTCGGTACGCCTGGAGCCGGGACACACGCTCGGCGTGGTCGGACCGACCGGCAGCGGCAAGTCGACGCTCTTGCGGGTGCTACAGCGCCAGGCTACGCCGCACGCGGGCCAGGTGCTGTGGGCCGGGGCGGCGCTCGACGAGTACAGGCTCGCTGCATTGCGCTCCGCCGTCAGCTGGGTGCCGCAGGAGTCCTTCCTGTTCTCTGCCACAATCGCCGAAAATATCGCGCTGGCGCGTCCGGATGCGACTCGCGCCCAGGTCGAGCATGCGGCGGGCATGGCGGACATCCACAACGATATCCTGCGCTTCCCGCAGGGCTACGAGACGCCGGTGGGCGAGCGCGGCATCACCCTGTCCGGCGGCCAGCGCCAGCGGGTCGCCATCGCACGCGCGCTCCTGGCCGACAATTCGCTGCTGCTGCTCGACGACGCGCTTTCGGCGGTCGACACCGGGACGGAAGCACGCATCCTCGAACACCTCGCCGAACTGAGGCGCAAACGGCCGGAGCGCGCGGCGGTCATCGCCAGCCACCGGCTGTCGGCGGTAGCGGAAGCGGACCAGATCATCGTGCTGCAGCATGGCCGCGTCACGGAACGTGGCACGCACGAGCAACTTCTCGAACAAGCCGGCTGGTACGCAAGCCAGTGGCGCTACCAGCAGCTGGAGGCAAGCCTTGATGAATCCTGAGCAGACCCCGCGCAAGTCGCAACGTGCGCAAGCGAAGCGCGCGATCGGGCTGCTGACTTCCAGCGCTGCGCCCGACCGCAAGCACCTGCTGTGGGCCAGCGCCGGCCTGGTGATCGCAGCCGGCCTGGAAGTGCTCGGGCCGATCCTGGGCAAGGCGCTGATCGATGACCACCTGCTTCCGGGCGATTACGACTGGCAGCGCATGGGATTGCTGCTGGCAGGTGTACTGCTGACCGGCTGCGTCTCGACCGTGCTGCGCTACCTACAGCTGGTGCGCCTGTCCGGGCTGGCCATGCGCTCCGTGCAGCGCCTGCGCGAGCGCGTGTATGCGCACGTGCTGCGCCTGCCGATGTCCTTCTTCGACCGCGCCATCACGGGCCAGCTGGTCAGCCGGATCACCAACGATACGGAGGCCGTCAAGAACCTGTACATCCAGGTGCTGTTCGTGATGCTCGACAGCGGCATCGTGCTGCTCGGGACCACGGTGGCGATGGCCTGGCTCGACTGGCGCCTGATGTTGATCGTGCTGGCTCTGGTGCCGGCGGTGCTGGGCATCGTGTGGCTTTACCAGCGGCTGTCCGCGCCGGCCGTCACGCGCGCCCGCGAGCTACGCAGCGAGATCAATGCGCAGATGGCCGAGTCGATCGGCGGCATGAGCGTGCTCCAGGCCAGCAATGCGCAGCAGCGCTTCGCCGCCCGCTTCGATGTCACCAACACCGGCCACTACCACGCCCGCCTCGCGGAACTGCGCGCCAACGCCTTCCTTCTGCGTCCTGCGCTGGACATGCTGAACGTGGTGCTGCTCGCAGCTGTCATCTTCTTCTTCGGCCGTCGCGAGATGAGCATGGTGGAAGTGGGCGTCCTGTACGCGTTCATCAGCTACATCGCGCGCGTGATCGACCCGATGATCCAGATTACGATGCAGTTCTCCAGTCTGCAGCAGGCAGTGGTCGCAAGCGCACGCGTGGGTGAGCTGCTGGACGAGCCGGAGGCGCCAGAACACAGCCGGGCGCCATCGGCTTTCGCCGCCCTTTCCGAAGACGCGCCCGCAGTACGTATCCGCAACCTCGATTTCGCATACAAGGCCGAACAACCGGTCCTGCATGGACTCAACCTGGAGATCGCGCAGGGCGCGTTCTACGGCATTGTCGGCCACACCGGCAGCGGCAAGTCCACGCTGCTGTCGCTGCTGCTGCGCTATTACCCGGCTGCGCCCGGCGCGATCGAGATCAACGGGCATCCGCTGGACGCGGTCGGCAACGAGCAGTTCCGCGCCGAAGTCGGGCTGGTGCCGCAGGATCCCTTCCTGCTGGCAGCGTCCGCGAGGGAGAACATCGACATGGGCCGCAAGCTGCCGATGGATCGCATCGTGGCGGCGGCACGCGCGGCGCATGCGCACGAGTTCATCGAAGCGCTGGAACAGGGCTACGAGACGCCGCTGGGCGAAGGCGGCTCGCGCCTGTCGACCGGCCAGAAGCAGCTGCTGGCGATCGCGCGCGCGCTCGCAGGCAGCCCGCGCATCCTGCTGCTCGACGAGGCCACCTCCAACATCGACAGCGAAACTGAGCAGATCGTGCAGCGCGCACTGGTCGAGTTGCGTGGGCGGGTCACCATCGTCGCTATCGCGCACCGCCTGTCCACCATCCGCGATGCCGACAACATCGTGGTGCTGAACCACGGCCGCATCGACGAGCAAGGCACGCACGAGGAGCTGATGCGCATTGCGAACGGCATCTACCAGCGCCTGTACCTGCTCCAGCAGATCGCGTCGCAGCCGGACGATGACCGCGAACCCCCGATACCTTCGTCGTGCGCAGCCTGACCCGCCATCACGCGGAGAACCCGGAACTGGCCGAAGCGATCGGTTCAGGCCGCAAGGGTCGCATGTCACTGGTCCTGTACCTGCTGGGTCTTGCGCTCGCTTTCGCCAATCCATGGATCGGCTTTGCGGTCTACATCGGCGTGACGCTGCTGTGGCTCATTCCGGACCGGCGGATAGAGGATCGCGTCTTCCACGAGTGACGGCCGATATAATGGGCGAATGCAAGCGCTTCCCTCCCATTCGATCGACGCGGCGACCGCCAGCGTCCGTGACATTCTTGACATTGTTGTGGAACATGCCGCGCCGC
>DASWYE010000187.1:0-2577 GCA_036405115.1 Telluria sp.
GCCGACGGCGGGAATGCCAGGCTGGTGGCGAACACGGCCAGCATCACCGCATTGACGAGCGCGGGATATAGCTTCAGCGGAAGTGCTTCATTGGAGACCGTGGCGAGCAGGGCAAGCAGCGCGGCGCCGGCCGCTGCGACAAGCCACACGGCTTGCCGGGTCGCGACTGCACGCAGCAATGCGAGCACTAGAAGCAGTACCGCCAGCCAGCGGGGCTCGAAACGGCCCATGGCCCAGTACACCACCAGGGGGTACGCCACCGACAGCACCACGAAGATGGCCGCGCCTATCCGGGACACGGGGCGGCCTGCGTCAGGCGGCTTCGTCGCGGATCAGTCCGTACAGCACGTCCACGATGTCCTGCACCGTGCGTACCGACTTGAACGCGTCAGGCTGGAGGCTCCGCCCCAGTAGCGGCTTGAGTTGCACGATCAGGTCGACCGCATCGATGCTGTCGATGTCCAGGTCGTCGTAGAGCTTCGCCTCGGGCGTGATCCGCGCCGTGTCGATCTCGAAGCTGTCGTGCAGGATCGTGACGATCCGTTCAAAGAGTTCGTTCTTGGTCATCTTGCCAGTCCTGCCGTCGCTCAAGCCTTGCCCTGGGCGACGACGAAATCCGCCAGTGCCCGCACGCTGGCGAAATGCCGGCGGGTCTCCTGCGAGTCGGCCGACAGGCTGACTCCATAGCGCTTCTGCAGCGCCAGTCCCAGCTCGAGCGCATCGATCGAATCGAGGCCCAAGCCCTCCACGAACAGCGGCGCGGTGGTATCGATGTCGTCCGGGGTGATGTCCTCCAGCGACAGCGACAAAATGATCAATTCCTTGATCTCGTGCTCAAGTGCCTGCACGCGATGGATCTCCCGCAAAATAGTTGGCCAGATAGTCCGTGAGTCGCCGGGCTGCCAGCGCCTCTCCCCCTGCCGACGGATCCCCCCCGTCCGTTCCGTTCAGGAACGGGGCGATCGGCAGGTCTTCCTGAACATCGATCACCATATGGAACCGCCTAGCCGGCACACGATACCACTTCTCCCCTTTCCCCAGCGTCAGAGGCGCGCAGGAAATGCGTACCGGCGTGACATCCAGGGCGCCGCGCACGGCAATGTTCGCCGCGCCGCGCTGGAGCTTGAGGGGCTGCCCCGGCGTGGTACGCGTGCCCTCCGGAAAGATCACCAGCGTTCCACCGGCCCGTACGGCGGCGATGCAGTCCTCGACCAGCCCTGCACCGTCGTCGTTGGCTACGTAACCTGCGGCCCGGACCGGCCCCCGCATGAACGGATTGCGCGCCACTGCCGACTTCACCACGCAATCGGCGTTCGGCAGCAGGGAGATCAGCAATACGACATCGATCAGCGTGGGATGGTTGGCGAGCACCAGAAGGCCGTTGCGCGCCAGCCGCTCACGCCCGCGGATCTCATAGGTCATCACACCGAGCCGGCGCATGAGTTCGACATGCGCGGCAAAGCTGCGCTGGACGATGCGGCGCGACCAGCGCCGACGGCGCGCCGCATCGCGCACCAGCCAGAGCAGAGGGGGGAGCACCAGCACCCCCAGGATCAGGCCACCCACGCCGAACGCGAGGAAGCTCAGGCCGGTGCCCGCCACCCGCCACGCATGATCCAGCCGCTCACGCATCGCGCCGCCACTGCCAGCGCACGCCATCGCCGCGCCACGCCATCTGCGTTTCGCGCGCCAACAGGAAGCGCATTACGTCCAGCCCATGAGGCAACGACGCAGGAACGCCCTCGCCTTCGCCTTCCTCAGCACCCCAGGCCAATCGAAGGGTCGGAAGTGCCGGATCGGTACCGACCAGTCGCCAACACCACGCGAAGCCCGCATCCGGCTCGTCCGCGAAGCTGCCGTAGACCGCTGGCAACGGTGCGTCATAAACGACCAACAGCACTTCGGGCGCACCATCGGCGAGCAGCGCCGCCGCCTCGATGAACGCCGTCTCGACAGTGGCCATACCCCCCGCCGTCGCCACATAGTTGCCGCGCTCGCCCCGCAGGATGGAATACAGCGCCGCGATGGCGTTGTGCACCGACAGCCCGAACGTCGTCGGCGATGGGGATTCGCCCGCAACCAACGCCTCCAGCAATTCCATCGAACGCGCGACATCCCCATGCCGGGACGCGAACACCATCGGCACACCGCCCGCGTGCGCGCGCTGGCACCAGAACGCGGTCTGGATCGCCATGCGTCCCAGCCGCTCGATGCGCCGGCGTTGCATGGCCGGGACTTCGGACAATGCCGGCGTTTCCTCTCCCATCGGCAGCCACGGAGCCTGCGCCCACGCCGACCACGCGGACTGGTCCACCAGGCCCGGTGCCCACGCCGCCCATTCCTTCACCGACAAACCAATCATGCGCCGTGCGTGGCCCCGTTGTTTTTCAAGCGTCGTATTTCACCCGCATGCCGCAACGTTCGCCAGTCGTGAAAATTTTCGTTACGAAAGCTTGCGCATCGGAAAGAGGCTGGCTATTATTCCGCTCCTGCCAGCACGTGGGGCCATAGCTCAGCTGGGAGAGCGCCTGCATGGCATGCAGGAGGTCGGCGGTTCGATCCCGCCTGGCTCCACCA
>DASWYE010000188.1:0-26386 GCA_036405115.1 Telluria sp.
GGCGCGCCCTGGCACAGCAGGCTCGCGAACTGCGCCTTGGTGCGCACGACCTTCGGCCACGGATCGTCGAGCAGCCCGTTCGAGATGCCGTAGATGCCCGGATCGAGGCGCTTGCCATTGCGCCCATCGCCACCGGCGCGGTTGGAGAACCACACCAGGCTGTCCCTGTCTCCGATGACGAGGTTGAAACCGTTGTACTCGCTGGCGCGTTCCTGGATACTTTCGATGAATTCTGACGCACTCATCTCGCCGCCGAGGTAGTCCGCGACCAGCGCGCCACGCGTGGGCGCGTCGCTGCGGTAGTCCTGCGGCGCACGCACGTTGGTGATCGCGGCAAAGCGCGAGCCGTTCGGACCGTCCCGGGTAATGCCCATCCAGGTGCCGCCACCCTGCAGGTCGCGGCCGCCGAAGATGCGTGGGTTCTCCGGCCAGGGTCCGGCTTCGGTGGCAGGGCGGTCATAGAACTCGTCGCGGTTGGCCGCGGCGATCAATGGAACGCCGGGCAGGACCTGCCAGGCAAAGACAATCAGGCACATTTACAGCAGGTCCGTAAAAACTTCGGTGTGGCGTTCGCCATCGATGTAGCGGGCGATGCCCGCTGTAAGCGCTGCGGCGTCCAGCCGCGCAGGAAAGTCGGCGCCGGTGGACGGATACACTTCCATCCACGTTTGCAGCCCGTCCTTTTCGCCAGGCCGCCGCTTGAGCTGGCCCGTGCCGAGCGCGGCCTGCATGCCGCGCACGAGCGGAGCGAGCGCCTGCGCGTTGGCAGGGCGCACCCGGTAGTAGACATACAGGTCGCTCATACTTCCAGTGCGTCGAGCGGGTAGGGCATCGGCAGGAAGTCCAGTCTGGCGCCTGCCGCCGAGCCGAGGCGCACGTCCTCGTCCAGCGCGCCCAGCTTCATCTCGACCAGCGCGTCGACGCCGCCATTGCCGTTGGCCGCCGCATTGACCACCATGCCGCACGGCTGGCCCGGATCGGCCAGCGAGAACACTTCGTCACCCGCCGCGGCCTGGCCTTCGATGCTGGCCAGTGCGGTACGCCGCTTCAGCTTGCCGAGGTACTGGCTGCGCGCGACAATCTCCTGGCCCGGATAGCAACCCTTCTTGAAGTTGACGCCGCCCAGCAGTTCGAAATTGACCATCTGCGGCACGAACTGTTCCTGGGTGCGCGCGGTCACCTGCGGCACGCCGGCGTGGATCGCCGCCAGCTGCCAGCTGCCGGCGCCGCCCAGTGCCAGCGTCGAGATCGCCGCCCAGGACTGTTCGCCGGCGCCAGGCGCGGCCAGCCACAGGTAGCGCGGGCTGCCGACACTGTCGGGCAGGCGGATCAGGGTTCCCAGCGCGTGCTCGATCTTGCCGTATGGCGCTGCCGGCAAGGTCCCGAACAGGCCCTCGAGCACCTTGCCGGCACGGGTGCCGCCTAAACCGATGGTCGCCTCCGGCGTGGCGTCGGCCAGTCGGGCCTTTGCGCGCAGCACGAACATCGACAGCCGCTTCTGGAGCGCGGGCTGGAGCTCGCGCGGAAGCTGCAGGAACACCGATTCGGCATCGCGCCACATGAGGAAAGTCGCCAGCAGGCGGCCCTTGGGTGAGCAATAGCCCGCCAGCCTCGCCTCGGCAGGGGTAAGATGCTGCACATCGTTGGTCAGCTGGCTGTGCAGGAAGCTCGCGGCATCCTCTCCGGTGACGGAGATGACCCCAAGATCGGTCAGGGAAGCTGCAAATCCCTCCGCAAGCTGGGCGGGGGTGAGGGCGGTCGCGCCGTCGGACGTCAGGAATTGATGCCAGGAGTTCATAAAATACAGTGATCGGCCATCGAAAGCATTATCATTACGGGCTTATTATAGAGATGTCGAGCAATTCGCGTCGTTGACGGTTCAAAAAATAGAACGAGAGTAACCTTGATCAAGAAACTGCTTTTTTTCATTACCGTAATTGCACTGGCCGGCGCGACCTGGTTCGGCTATTGGGCATCCCGGCCGATCATGACCGCCGGAGCGCCGATCGAGTTCACGATTGAACCCGGCACCAGCGGCGTGGGCGCGATGCGCCAGATCTCGGCGGCCGGCGTGCCGGTGGATGCGCAGCTGTTGTCCCTGCTTGGGCGCATTACCGGCAAGAGCTCCCGCATCAAGGCGGGCGCCTATGAAGTCAAGCCCGGCACCTCGCCGATGGACCTGCTCGGCCAGATGGTGCGCGGCGAGTTCGCGCAGGAGTCGGTGCGCGTCATCGAAGGCTGGACCTTCCGCCAGATGCGCAGTGCGCTGGCCGCGAACACCGCGCTGCGCCAGGACACCAAGGGCCTCTCGGACGCGGAGCTGATGGCGAAGATCGCGCCGCAATACAAGCAGCCGGAAGGGCTGTTCTTCCCGGATACCTATCTGTTTGCCAAGGGCACCAGTGACCTGCACGTGTACAGGCAGGCGCACGCGATGATGATGCGGCACCTGAACGCGGCCTGGGAAAAGCGCGATCCGGGCCTGCCGTACAAGACCCCTTACGATGCGCTGATCATGGCATCGATCGTGGAGAAGGAAACCGGCAGCAAGGAAGAGCGCGGGATGATCGCCGGCGTCTTCGTCAACCGGCTCAGGATGGGCATGATGCTGCAGACCGATCCGGCCGTGATCTACGGTATCGGCGAGCGCTTCGATGGCGACATCCGCAAGAAGGACCTGCAGACCGACACGCCGTACAACACCTATACCCGCGCCGGCCTGCCGCCGACGCCGATCGCGCTGCCGGGCGTGCAGTCGCTCGCCGCTGCCATGTCGCCGGCCCGCACCGAAGCGCTGTATTTCGTTTCGCGCGGCGACGGCACCAGCCACTTCTCGGGCAACCTGAGCGAGCATAACAAGGCCGTCAACCAGTACCAGCGCGCGAGTGCGCCATGAGCGTGCGCGGCAGGTTCATCACATTTGAAGGCATCGATGGCGCAGGCAAGTCGACCCACATTGGATTCACGGTCGACTACCTGAAACAGCACGGCCAGTCGGTCGTGTCCACCCGCGAACCGGGCGGCACACCGCTGTCCGAAACGCTGCGCGAGATGGTGCTGCACCAGAAAATGCACCTCGAGACCGAGGCGCTGCTGGTATTCGCCGCGCGCCGCGAACACGTGGCACTGGTCATCGAACCGGCCCTGGAGCGGGGCGACTGGGTCGTCTCGGACCGGTTCACCGATTCCAGCTTCGCCTACCAGGGCGGCGGGCGCGGGCTGTCCACGCAAAAACTGGAGGTGCTGGAGCAGTGGGTCCACCCGCACTTGCAGCCCGACCTGACGTTGCTGTTCGACGTGCCGACCGAAGTCGCACGCGAGCGCCTGGAGGCCACCCGCACCCTGGACAAATTCGAGCGCGAGCAGGCCGACTTCTTCAACGCCACCCGGCAGGGCTACCTGGCGCGCGCCGCCGCGCATCCGGAACGCATCGTGGTAATCGACTCGACGCAGCCGATCGCGCAGATCCAGGTGCAGCTCAAGTCCATCCTGGACGGCTTGCTGAAGCGATAATCCACCTGAAGAATGTCGCCTAAGCTTCTGTTTTCGTTCATAATCATCCGATGACGACCTCATACTATCCGTGGCAGCGCGACAGCTGGGAGCAGCTGGGTGCGATGCGCGCCCGCCTGCCGCACGCGATCCTGTTCCACGGCCCGCAAGGCATCGGCAAGGCCGGCTTCATTGAAGCGTTCGCGCAATCGCTGCTGTGCGAGACGGTGCAGGCGGACGGCCAGGCCTGCGGCCAGTGCGCCTCCTGCGGCTGGTTCGTGCAGGGCAGCCACCCCGACTACCGCCGCGTGCGTCCGGAAGCGCTGGAAGACGAGCCGGAAGGGGAGGAGGGCGGCGAGGAGACGAAAAAGTCCGCCAAGTCCGCCAAGGCACCGTCCAAGGAGATCAAGATCGAGCAGGTCCGGTCGCTGGCCGACTTCATGAATATTTCGACCCACCGGCGCGGCCTGCGCGTGGTGGTGCTGTACCCGGCCGAGGCGCTTAACACGCCGGCGTCGAACGCGCTGCTCAAGACGCTGGAAGAACCGCCGCCGGGCACCGTGTTCCTGCTCGCATCGCACGGGCTGGACCGGCTGCTGCCGACCATCCTGTCGCGCTGCCGCAAGTTCGCCTTGCCGCTGCCTGCGCACCAGGAGGCGCTGGCCTGGCTCCATGCCCAGGGCCTGGCCGATGCCGATGGCTGGCTGCGCGAGCAGGGCGGCGCCCCGCTGGCGGCGCTGGAAGCGTCGTCAGGCGGCAGCCGCGAAGAAATGGACACGCTGTTGCAGATGCTGGCCAATCCCAGCGTCGAAGGCGCGATCCGCACTGCCGAAAAACTGAGCAAGACGCCGCTGCCCGCCTTGGTGTCATGGCAGCAGCGCTGGCTGTACGATGCCTTTTCCCTCAAGATGTCGGGCAAGGTGCGCTATTATCCCCGCTACGGCAAGGAACTTGCAGCGCTGGCGGCGCGGGTGCACACTGATGGCCTGATGCGCGCGCTCAAGTCGACTGGCGAGCGCCGTGCGATTGCGGACCATCCGCTCTCGCCCAAGTTATTCGTCGAGGAGATGCTGCTTGACTACGCTGCATGCTGTACCTGAAAGGACCGCAATGACCGGCAATCCACAAGACCCGAACGCCGCACAGCTTGTGCGTCCCTCGGTGCTGTCGCTTGCGATCAAGGAGAAGGCCGCGCTGTACGCTGCCTACATGCCGTTCCTGGCCAATGGCGGCATGTTCGTGCCGACCCAGAAGGCCTACAAACTGGGCGACGAGATCTACCTGATCCTCACGCTCATGGACGACCCGAACAAATACCCGATCGCGGGCAAGGTCGCGTGGATCACGCCGGCCGGCGCCAACAACAACAAGGCGCAGGGCATCGGCGTGCATTTCCCGGCCGACGAGAGCGGCCAGCGTGCCCGCCTGCGCATCGAAGAGATCCTTGGCGCGGCATTGCGTTCGTCGCGCGCCACCCATACGCTATAAGAGCATGTACGTCCTGCGCATCGCCCGTTTCGAAGACCTGCCGGCCATCGTCGACATCTACAACTCGACCATCGCCTCGCGCGAGGTGACGGCCGATACGGAGCCGGTCACGGTGGAATCGCGCCATCAGTGGTTTGCGGACCACGACGCGGCGCGGCGTCCACTGTGGGTGGTGCACCGTGCGGACGATACCGGCGCCGAGCCCGAGATAGTGGGCTGGATGTCGTATTCGAACTTCTATGGCCGGCCGGCGTACAGCGGCACGGCCGAACTGTCGATCTACCTGGCCGAAAAGTGGCGCGGCAAGGGCATCGGCCAGTTCTGCGTGGCCGAAGCGATCAAGTACGCGCCGCAGGCGGGCGTGCACACGCTGCTGGGCTTCATCTTCGGGCACAACATCCCGAGCCTGGGGCTGTTCGAGAAATTCGGCTTTGCGATGTGGGCCAACCTTCCGCGTGTGGCGAACCTGGACGGCATCGAGCGCGACCTCGTCATCCTCGGCAAGCGCGTGGGGTAATTTGCCGTCATCAGGCGGCTGCACCCAGCCCCCGTCATCCCCGCGCACGCGGGGACCCATGCCGAGTTTGACGATCACCCGCGTTTGTTCCTGCTGCCTGCTCAGCAGGGGTCCCCGCGTGCGCGGGGATGACGGTGGTGCGCGGGGATGACGGTGGTGCGCGGGGATGACGGTGGGTGCGCGAATGTGGCCATCTCGCTTACAATCGCGGGATGTATATCGATTCCCACTGCCATATCAATTTTCCCGAGCTGGCCGAGCGCATGCCGGAAATCCTCGCGAAAATGGAAGAAAACAAGGTCACGCACGCCCTTTGCGTCTCGGTCGACCTGCCTGACTTCCCGCAGGTACTCGCCCTGGCCGAACAGTATCCCAATATTTATGCCTCGGTCGGCGTCCACCCCGACTATGAGGACACGCCCGAACCGAGCGTCGAACAGCTGGTCCGGCTGGCCAACCATCCCAAGATCCTGGCCATCGGCGAGACGGGCCTCGACTACTACCGCCTCGAAGGCGACCTCGAATGGCAGCGCGAACGCTTTCGCGTCCACATCCGCGCATCGCGCGAGACCCGCAAGCCGCTGATCATCCATACCCGTTCGGCCAGCGCCGACACCTTGCGCATCATGGAAGAAGAGGGCGCCGGCACCGGCAAGGGCGGGGTGGCAGGCGTGATGCACTGCTTTACCGAATCGCTGGAAGTGGCGCAGGCCGCGCTGGCGATGGGTTTCTACATCTCCTTCTCCGGCATCGTCACCTTCAAGAGCGCCAGGGAGCTGCAGGCAGTCGCACGCGAGGTACCTTTGGAGCGCATGCTGATCGAAACCGATTCGCCCTACCTGGCGCCGGTGCCGTTCCGCGGCCGCATGAATGAGCCGGGCTATGTGCGCCACGTGGCCGAGTACATCGCCACGCTCAAGGACGTGCCGCTGGAACAGGTGGCGCGCCAGACCAGCGACAATTTCCGCACGCTGTTCAACGTTCCCGCCTGACGAGGTCCGATCATGAAGCTTGCCGCCCGCATCCTGTTCCTGGCCGCGCTCGCGCAGCCCATGCTGGCGCAGGCCGCCACACCGGACGACTTTTTCCGCGCGGTGCAGGTGGACGACGACCGTGCGCTCAAGCGCATGATCGAAGCGACTTTCGACCCCAACGTGCCGGAGCCGGCGCGGGGCGAGAATGGCCTGATCGTGGCCCTGCGCGAGGACTCGATGCGCGCCTTCGAGCTGCTGGTCAGGCATCCGGGCATCCGCGTGGACCAGCCGGCAACCAACGGCAATACGGCGCTGATGATGGCGGCCTTCAAGGGCAAGCGCCAGGCGGTAGTGGACCTGATCGAACGAGGCGCAGCGGTCAACCGCAGTGGCTGGACGCCGCTGCACTACGCGGCCGCCGGCGGAGACGCCGACATCGCCACCTTGCTGCTGGACCGGAAGGCGAATATCGACGCGCGCGCCCCGACCGGAACAACACCGTTGATGATGGCCGCCCAGGAGGGCCAGCAAGCCGTGGTGCGCCTGCTGCTGGCGCGCGGCGCCAATCCTTACCTGGTCGACAACAACAAGCGAACCGCGCTGCGCGTGGCGGAACTGGCCGACAAGCGCGCCATTGCCAAAGACATCGCCGCCCACATGGCCGCAAATCCCGTCCCCGCAGCAGCGCCGAAGAAGCGATAAACGGCGCAAAACCGCCTCAGCTCCGTCCATGGGTCCGCCCCTGACTGTTCATAATGTATCCATACAGTACCGCACTCCGCGGTGCGCAAAGGATACCGATGCTGAACGAACGCGAAATCGAAAGCTGCTACCTGGGCCAATTCATCCCGGTGCACTACCACCACAACATGCTGATGGACCAGGACCGCATGCACGGCTTCCGGTCCGCGATCCATTACGCCGTCAAGCCGGGCATGACCGTGCTGGAACTGGGCGGCGGCACCGGCGTGCTGTCGTGGTTCGCGGCGCAGCAGGCATCGAAGGTGTACTGCGTCGAGTTCAATCCGGACATGGTGGACGAGGCGCGCAAGCTGCTGGCCCGTAATCCGAACGGCCATCGCGTCGAGGTGGTGCACGCGGACGCCTTCGAATACCTGCCGCCCGAGCCGGTCGACGTTGTCATCTGCGAGATGATCCACGTGGCCATGCTGCGCGAGAAGCAGGTGGAAGTGATCGAATCGTTCAAGCAGCGCTACGCGGCCAAATTCGGCGGTCCGCTGCCGGTGTTCCTGCCGGAGGCGATCATCATGGCGGTCCAGCCGCTGCAGCAGGACTACGACTTCGAAGGCTTCTACGCGCCGATCGTCCAGTTCCAGCCGACCAACGTGGCCGCTCCAGGCACGGTGGAACTGGCGCCGCCGCAGGTGTACAGCATCCTCGACTTCACCCAGCCGAACGGCACGCAGGTGGTGTGGGAAGGGCGCTTCCTGGCGGAGAAATCCGGCATGCTGAACGCGCTGCGCTTCATCACCAAGAACGTGCTGGCCGTGGTGCCGGAGGAATCGAGCACGATCGACTGGCTGAACCACTACATGACACTGCCGCTGGCGCAGCCGCTCAGCGTGCACACGGGCGACGTGCTGTCGGTCGCATTCCAGTACCGCACCGGCGGCTCCATCCCCTCGCTGGAAGCCTCGATCCGCGTGGAAGTCCTGCACGACGCGATCGCCGCCGGCCTGCAGCGCGCCACCGAACTCGCGTAAGAAACGGGGACTGTTTCCCGTTACGCCGCGGCAGCTGCCGCGGCCGCTGCCATCTTGCTACGTACCACCTGCTTGCTCCGCCGCTGCTTAAGCCAAACGGCCACCCCGGTCACCATAAAGACCAGCGGCGTCAGTCCGAACAGCGTGATGAAGATGCGCCCCGCAAGACCGAATGCGTCTCCCGTATGCAGCGGGAACATCCACGACAGGAACGAGTCACCGGCTTTACCACCCACCGGATCCACCACCCGCAGCACTTCGCCGCTGGCCGAATCGAGAGTAATTCGCGTAGCGCCATCATCATGCCGGATCTCTCCCGGCTGGCGAACCCGAATTTCGTACGGCGACCCTGCCTTGGGAATCACGATGCGCGACGTGCGGGCCTGCGGGAAGAGCGCCTGCGCATGCGCCAGCGCCGAGTGCACGTCCAGCGTCACGCCTGCATCCGGATGACGGTTCTGCACCTTGGCCGCAGCCGTTACCGGGGCCACCAGATTGACAGCCGGCGCCACCACGGCCGGCAAGTTCATGTAGCTACCCGAGAATCCCTGTACCAGCAGCGCCGGCACCAGGAAGAAGCCGGCGGCGCGGTGCAGGCTGTAATTCAGCTTCGGCAGCGAGCCGCCATAGCGCACCGTAAGCGCCGCCTTCACCGAAGACCAGCTCGGCCGGGGCCACCACAGGATCAGCCCGGTCAGCGCGACGATGATCATCACAATCCCGCACACGCCAACCAGCGTCTTGCCAACATCACCTGCCACCAGATAGCGATGCAGGTGGAACAGCGTGGGCATCAGAAGAGGGCGCGACAGGCCGCTTTCTCCCCAGTTGCGTTCGCCCAGCACCTCCAGCGTGGCTGGATCGAGCATGACCTGGCGCGAGACTGCGCCTTCAAAAGGGGATTTGTGCTGGGGGACACGATAGGTAGCCACGTACACGTCCCCGGCGAACGAGGGGAAGGCCAGTTGGGAAGGGCGCCCGTACGCGGGATCGGCCTGCAGGCGGTCGAATACCGCCTGGACGGCCGCCGGCGTCACGCGCACAGGTTCGCCCTCGCGCATCCCCGGTGCGACAGCAGCTTGCAGCAACTGCGGATTGAGCGTCCGGTCCAGTTCCGGCAGCCATGCGATTACGCTGCCGGTCAGGCCCAGGACGACGAACACGGTACCGCACACCAGGCCAAGCCAGAGGTGGACGGTGCGGCCGATTTTCTTCATTGATTAAGATCCGCAGAGATATGGCTTTGCGGCATCGTGCCGCACTCCCCGCATCTTATCGGAAACGAGAATCATTCACAATACCGACCAGGCAAGGCGAAGCCATTCGCGCCCGGAAATGCGCAATTCGTCCCGTTTCTTGCGCATCCGGTCACATGAGGTTTGCCGGGCGCAGGCCGGACCGGATACAGTCCAGCCACTGTCCCAATGAAAGGCTGCTCCATGTTCGGCTTTATCCTCTGGCTCCTGCTGTTGTTCCTGTGCTGGCCGCTCGCGCTGGCGGCACTGGTGCTGTATCCGCTGGTCTGGCTGCTGCTGTTGCCGTTCCGCCTGCTCGGAATCGGCGTGGAAGCCGTGTTCGAATTATTGCGCGCCATCGTCATGCTGCCGGCTCGTGTCCTGGGCGCAGGCCGTTGAGCGCACAAAACGGTCGCCGGGACGACACTGTGCAGCAGCGAACAGACACGGAATCACGCGAGGTGGACAGTCAGGTTCGGACTCTTTTTAAAGGATCAGAATCATGCGATTGGACATCTATCGCCGCCCGGAAACGGATGGCAAGTTCTCCTTCCTGGCCGTTCCCGAAGAACAGCAAATTCCCGAAGAAGCGACCAACACGGACTGGGTGATCGAGGCCCGGTCGGTGGAAGTTCAGGACGATGCAAACCGCCTGCCGGACTACGAGATCGATCGCCTGAACGAGCAGCTGGCCGAAAAGGGCTACGCAATGACCGCATTACATTGATGTAATTGTGGTGGTATCGCGGTACCTCGCAGGCGTTTTGCCGCGGTAGCCCATGCTGGATGAAATCAATTCGATCTGAGGCGCCATCTCCGCTGCTGAGATGGCGCTAACACTTCGTCCTGGCGAAGTCGGACGCACGGCGATGAAAGTTTTTCCACGACCGACGCCACCATTGCCCGGAACTGACCGCGCGCCATACGGTCCAAGCAGAATCGCTCGCCGATGTAGGGCGGTCAACCGCACCTGCCTGTTACTGCCAATGCGCAACATCTTGCCCTGCGGACGGGCACAGCTGGCGAATCGTCAACGCAAAACAAGGAGCTAGACCTCATGGCTACAGTCAAACTCGACAAAGGGACGTGGCAGGCCTACTTTGACCGATTTTCAAAGTCTGTGATGGGCAAGCAGGCCGAGATCGAGGTCGCGTCGCTGAAAATCGGCGCCCAGATCGAAGCCAAGTGGGTGCCGCTACTGGGCATTACCTACGAACCAAAAAACGACTTGGTGGAGGTGCTGCTGGAGGGGCTCGACCACCTGATCCGAAACCCGCGCGACATCTACATCGACCACGGGCCGGCCGGATTGACGAGTCTGGAGGTGATCGACACCGACGATGTGCGGCAGATTATCCGGCTGCGCGAGCCGGTCATGCTGCCTGGCGCTCCGTCCCATTAGCGCGCCGGAGGGCGCCGCAACTGGCTGGCCCGGCGCGTCGGTCACGGCCGGTTCTTCGTGTCAGCCCCATGGCGGGGGAGACCGTGGTTGCCCGGACGGGTGTGCTGGTATCTGAAACTGAGGAAGGCATAACAGATCACCGTCGCGGTCAGGCCCAGCAGGATGTAGTCGGTTCTGGGTAACAGCAGTGAAAAGCCGGTCAACACGAAGACGACCAGGGTGTTGATGACCAGATGCCGCCGCAGTTCAGGACGTTCCATGAAGTATGCGAACTGCTTGCCGATAAAGAAGGTGACCGCCCCGATGACTGACAATATGCGGAAATCGGATACCACCATGTCGTCCAGGATCGCATGCCGGATCAGGCTCGCCAGAATCGACAGGCCGATAAATACAAACAAGTGCGAATAAAGGATCGAATGGCCGGTCGTGAGCTTTTGTTCGGACAGCAGGTAAAAGCTGTCGAAGTAAACCCACCAGATGCTCGATATCATCACAAAGCCTGTGGCGGCGGTCAGCAGCCTCTCCACAGTCCAGTCGATGTTGGCCAGTCCGGTCGACAGGCTGCTGATGGATTCCCCCAGGATGATGATCGTGAGCAGGCCCACGCGCTCGATCAGGTGTTCAGTATGCACCGGGATGACCTGAAGCCGGCGCGGCAGGATGAGGACGAACGCTATTAGATCGAACACGATTCCAAGGTAGAACACGCCATATCGCTGTGGCGCCGCGAACAGGATCGAAGCCAGGCTGATGGTGGCGCCGATCAGGATCACCCAGCCCACTGCCGTCGTGAGTCCAACGCTTTCCTTGTGCCGGTGTCTCGACACGAAATACATCATGGCGATGATGTATTTCGCCCCGACGTAGCAGACGACGATGGCTTCGAAGCTTTCGACGAATCGTTGGCCGATCAAGCCCGAGATGGCTATCAGCAGGAACATGATGACCAGGGTTGCCAACCGATGTTTCCGGTCATCCGCGTCGAAGCGGTTGGCATACATCGTGTGGCTGGCCCAGATCCACCACAGCGGTACGAAAATCAGGACAAATTTCCAGAACTGGAGCGGGTCGAGGTGCCCCTCGTGGGTATGGCTCAGGATATGCGCTACGTCACCGATCGTCACCACAAAAATCAGGTCGAAGAATAGCTCGAGCCACGTGGCATGCCGATTCGGATCGAAATATTTTGTATTGCGCATATTGTCTGGTGGTCGAGCTGGCGCCGCGCAAGTCAACTTCGGATTGGCGCGTTCGGACTGGCCGCGCAAAAGGAGGGATGTCAGTGGCGCGTCCCACACAGTGCCATAGCCAGGCGGCAGCACCGCTGGCGCATCCGGTGGAAGAAGTCCGCGTGCCGGATGCGAGAGGTGGTCAGGTACAGCTTGCGTGTCCGGTTCGTGGCTAAGGCGATTGGCAAAGCGCTTCGTCGCTCGCATTTCGCAGGCGCCTGTCAGCGCGACGCCAGCGTGCGGCATGACGATTCAGGATAGGCGCTTTCAACGCGTTTGGAAACCGGTATCTTGCCTGGCGCGCGCAGGCTTGATGTAACGAGGGCAACGCGTGATAACACTTTGCCGCACGGACTTGGGCGGGCTGAACGCGAGTTGAACAGACGGACCAACGCTGAGCTTCGCATAATTTATATTATGTCAAATGACGGACGCGAAATGACTACAGGGGCATCGACCGCTCACTTTGAACGAATGTTCCCCGCTCCAGCAGTGTGATCGCTACACCGAGGCCTCATGTACAGTGTGCCCCTAACTGCGTCGGCTTCGTTCTTGAGCAGTTTCCCCCTGCTCAAAGGCATGTCGGCCGCGTTCCTGTGCACGAGAGGCCGTTTCAGACTCCTTTCCACACCTGAGAGAGCATCCTCGCCAGGAAAGTAGCCAGCGCGGCGCAGCCTGCGCAGGATCCTCTTTCAAGGAGTCCACGATGCAGCTGATCATCTCCGCAGGCGTCATCCTGCTCGTTGTCGCCTGGGGCATCGTTTCTCCCAGTTCGCTTGGGGCGACCTTCGACCGGCTGCTGGCACTGATCACTGTCAACTTCGGCTGGCTGTACTTGTGGACGGTGCTCGGCCTGGTGATCGTGGCGGGCATGCTCGCCTTCAGCCGGTATGGCGACCTCAAGCTGGGCCTGGAAGACGACGAACCGGAATTTACCCTGCACAGCTGGTTCGCCATGCTGTTTGCCGCCGGCATGGGTATCGGACTTGTCTTCTGGGGCGTGGCCGAACCCATCTCCCACTACGGCACGCCGCCGCCCGGCATTGCCGCACGCACCTCGGAAGCCGCCAACGCAGCAATGCGCTACAGCTTCTTTCACTGGGGCTTGCATCCGTGGGCCGTCTACAGTGTCGTTGCGCTGGCAATCGCCTTCTTCACCTTCCGCAAAGGAAAGCCTGCGCTGGTCAGTGCGGCGACGGAATCTCTGCCGTGGAGCTGGTCGCCCAGGCTGTCAGGAGCAGTCAATGTGCTCGCCACCATCGCAACCGCATTCGGCGTCGCTGCATCGCTGGGTATCGGCGCGCTGCAGATCAACAGCGGGCTGAACGCAGTGTTCGGTTTGCCGATCGGTGTCCCATCACAACTCGCCATCATCGGAGTGACAACCGCCCTGTTCATCGGTTCGGCGGTCAGCGGCGTCACGCGCGGGATCAAGCTGCTGTCGAACATCAACCTTGGGCTGGCGTTCCTTCTCATGCTGACGATCTTCATCGTCGGCCCGACCATCACGATCATCGATACCTTTACCACCACCTTGGGCGCCTACGCGAGCGACTTCGTGCGCATGAGCCTGCGCACGACGCCGTTCCGGGAAAGCGGCTGGGTCGGGGACTGGACCGTTTTCTACTGGGCATGGTGGATCACCTGGTCCCCCTTCGTCGGCCTGTTCATCGCTCGCGTCTCGCGGGGCCGGACCATCCGCGAGTTTGTTGCAGGGACCGTGTTCGCCCCTACCCTGGCGAGCATGCTCTGGTTCTCCGTGTTCGGCGGCACTGCCCTGCACCTTGAAATCTGGGACGCTGTCCCCTTGGCCGAAGCGGTCAAGGCCGATGTCTCGACCGCGTTGTTCACGATGTTCGAGGCGCTCCCGCTGGGCGCGGTCATGTCGGTGGTGGCCACCCTGCTGGTGCTGGTGTTTTTCATCACGTCAGGCGACTCTGCCACGCTGGTGCTGGGTATGATGAGCACCGGCGGCAAGCACGATCCTCGTGCCCGCATCAAGGTGATCTGGGGACTGCTGGTTTCCGGCATTGCAATCAGCCTGTTGCTCGCTGGCGGCATCCAGGCGGTGCAGACGGCGACCATCGTCTTCGGCTTGCCGTTTGCTCTAGTGATCATCCTGATGGTGGTTGCGCTCTGGCGCGCCGTCCGGCACGACTGGCATGTGGAACAGGAACGCGAACGCGCCCTGCGCCGGCGGCTTCGGGAACTGGCCGACAAGCCCGGCGGCGCATCATGAGATCCCGACAATCCCATGACCAGTGAATTGATATTGGCGGCGGCCAGGAGCTTCCTGTTTGTGCTGGCGGCGATGCTGCCCATCCTGAATCCTGCCGCCACTGCACCGATTTTCCTGAGCATGACCGATGGTGCAACTCCGGCAACCCGAGCCCAGCTGGCGCGCCGCATCGCGCGCAATATGTTCTGGCTGATGACCGGTTCGATGCTGGTGGGATCGTATGTCCTGGATTTCTTTGGCATATCGCTGCCCATCGTGCGCGTGGGCGGCGGCCTGATCCTCGCCTCTGTGGCATGGCGCCTGCTTGGGGCGACGCCGGCCACAGCGGACAGCCGGGCGGCCCTGGCCGAAGCGTTCACGCAGGACCATGCATACCGACAGGCATTCTATCCCCTGACCTTCCCGATCAGCTGTGGTCCTGCCTCGATCTCGGTCGCCATTACGGTGGGCGTGGCGCTGCACGATGTGGAGCTGGTCATATCACTGGCCCGCATGGGCGGCGCTTTGCTGGCCCTGGCCCTCATCGGCGTGCTGCTGTACCTGGCGTTTCGCTACGGCGAACACTTCCTGCGCCTGATCGGCGATGCCGGGACCGCCGTTTTCCTTCGCCTTACCGCATTCATCCTGCTGTGCCTTGGCGTGCAGATCGTATGGGATGGCGTGCGCGAGCTGGTGTTTGAAATCGTGTCCGTTCCGACGCGCATGGTGGCGATCCCCGCGTCATCACATGAGGAGTCCGTTCATGGCTAATTCGCACGCCAGTGTTGCGCTCGCAATGTCGACCTGCATGTGCTGCACCGGGCTTGCCGCACAGAGCGTTCCAGCGATAGATTTCTATGGTTCGCTACGCACCCAGCTCGAGGCGGTCAGTCCCGAAACCGGCCGCTCGCGCAAGGATTCGAGTCCTATCTCGCAACTTCACGTCCAATTTCACGCTCGCCTCGCGGCCTGATTTCCACATGTCAAGGCCAAGCTGTTAACGAACTGGACCGAATTTGGCGCCATTTCGTAAGAAAATGTTTGCAGGCTTCAAGTTGCCGGACGGATCTAGTTCAATATCCCCTCGCTTGCACAGGACGATGCTGCACAGGAACTGTGTTCCAACTAACAGACAGCAAACCAAGCGAGGTGGACAGTAGCGTTCCGAATCAGAAGATTCCGAACGCCCCGGCTCCCCGCGCACTCCCACCTGAGCAAGCCACATGCGGGCCGCAGATGCCGCGTCCGCACTTCACGAACCCGGCACTACCTCGCAAACCCGTGCCGGTTACGCCTGATCCCTCAAGCACCGCCTTGGTGGACATGCCATGGAGAGAAACACATGCAATTTCGACTGAAACACGGGGCACTGGTCATCGCCCTTCTTTGCGCCAGCCACGCCCAGGCCGACTGGGTGATTTCCGCCCAAATCGAAGCCACTCGTCCCGCTCCCGACAACTTCCAGGTCCAGGCCCAGAACCCGCCGGCGTTTTCGTGGTCGCAGCACCGCAACAAGCCGTCCACCTATGTGCTGGAGATCCGCCAGGGCAGCACCGTGGTGCACAGCGCCACCGTCGACCGCAACTTCTACCTGCCATCGAAGCGCCTCGCCAACGGCCACTATGCATGGCGCGTCCGCCCTGGCAATTCGAGCGAATGGTCGAACCTGCGCGAGTTCGACATCACCTCCGCATCGACCGTGTTCGAGGTGCCGGAGAATACCGTGCTGCGCTCCTACGTGGCGACCAAGAAGCGCCAGATCGGGCGCCACCTGCCAAGTAACTTCGTCCCGGTCTCGCAGTGGACGACGGCCATGCGCGCCGAGCGCCTGAATGCGCTCAACCTGATGAAGAACGAGGTCCAGTACCGCAACGTCAAGGCCCCGAACGACGCCGACTGGCCCTTCACCAGGACCGCCAGCGGCGAGACCGCGATCACCAGCGCGCAGGCGGCCGACATCCGCCAGCGCGTGTTCGCGACCGGCCGCCAGCTGGAACAGGCCGCGCTGCTGTACCGTCTCACGCTCGACAAAAAGTACCTGGCCGAAGCCGTGATGCGCGGCGACCAGCTGGCCGCGCTCAGCCCGACCGGCCCGACTTCGTACAAATACCAGGACCAGGCCACGCGCCAGATCGCACTGTCGCTGCTGAAGGGCGCCGACATGCTGTACTACGACATGGACCCGGCCAAGCGCCAGTACTGGTGGGACCGCGTCAAGGTCCGCGGCGAGGAGCTGTACCAGGCGATGAAGAACGCGCCCAACAGCATTGACCAGTACCCGTTCGATTCGCACGGCGGGACCAACCTGGGCTATCTGGCCGTGATCGCCACCCTGGCTCTCGGTAATATCCGCGAAGCCGGCCTGTGGTTCGACTTCGCCACCCGCCCGTATATCAACGCGGTGTATGCCTGGAGCGGCCCGGAAGGCGGTTTCGCCAACGGCACCGCCTACGCGCAGTACACCGCCGACTTCGCGCTGCAACTGTGGCAGCCGCTGATGCAGATGACCGGCGTGAACATGTTCGACAAGCCCTGGTCGCGCGGCTTCATGCAGTACTTTGCGCATTTCGTGCCGCCCGGCTCGACCCGCCACGCCTTCGGCGACGAACACGAGACGCGGCCGGACTTCCGCATGATGAAGGCCTATGCGCGTCGCTTCGCCTCGCCGTACGCGGCCTGGTACGCCAACAACATCGCTGGCGAGGAAGATACGCTGACACTGCTGCAGGCGCCCTTCCCCCTGCCCGCATCGACCGTGACCCCGGCGCCGCCGCCGAACGCCGCCCTGTACCCGAGCATCGGCTGGGTGGCCATGCACAGCAATATCGCGGACATCAACCGCACCTCGGTGTACTTCAAGTCGAGTCCCTACGGCGCCTACAATCATAGCCATGGCGACCAGAACAGCTTCATCCTGCGCAGCGGCAATCGCGACCTGCTGGTGGAAGCGGGTTACCTGGACTACTACAACTCGCCGCTGTTCAACGGTTGGTACCGCCAGACCCGCGCGCACAACGCGGTCAGCTACGATGGCGGCATCGGCCAGCTCGTCACCGGCAACACCGAGAACCTCAAGCGCAACGGCAAGATCACCGCGTTTTCGACCACCTCTGCGCTCGACTTCGCGGAGGGCGACGCCACCGCGGCCTACGGGCCGGCGCTCAGCTCGGCCAAGCGCAAGATCTGGTACCTGCGCAGCCAGAACGCCGTCGTCATCCAGGACAAGATGATCGCGCCGCTGGCACACCGCTGGGAGTGGAACCTGCATGCGGCTGCGCCGATCGTGCGCGCTTCGGATGGCTCGGTCTCGATCACCAATGTGGACCGCAGCGTCTGCATCCGGCCACTGCTGTCGAACACGCTGATGCCGATGTCGTATGAGCCGCGCACCGGTCCGGCGCCGAAGGTCGGCATGCCGGTCGAGACGCACGGCGCCTTCGTGACCCCATCCAGGTCCTCGGCGGAGTTCCTGATGCTGCTGGACGTTGGCTGCAAGCGCCCTGCCGTGTCGATGACCGAGACCAGCACCTCGCGCACCTTCCGCATTGGCGTCCAGTCGGTCACCGTGCCGAAGTAAGCCGCCCCCGGGGACTGTCCCTTTGCGCCAAGGCGGCAGTACTGTCCCCAGTTCTTTGGCCACTGAGCAAAGAAAAGAGCGGGGGACAGTCCCTCAAGGGACAGTCCCCTGTCTGATCTGGCGCAAACTCGGCTGACTTACCGCCCCGCCCTCCTCCATTTGTCGTCAAGATGAATGCCCCCGCCGCCACAGCCCGGTTATCGCGCGCGCCACGAGTCGCATGCCCGCGCCAACAGGAGTAATGTTGGCGCCAGGGGCGCACGCCGGGCTGCCCGGATCCGTCGGGGATGCGCCATTCTTACAAGAGGAGACATGATGGGCACTCACACCAACTTCGAGCACGTTTCGATCGCCAAGAAGGCAAACGTCTACATGGACGGCAATTGCGTGTCCTACGACCTGGATTTTCCCGGCCATACCCACAAGACACTGGGTGTGGTGCTGCGCTCGACGGTGCCATTCCGTGCCGACGTGCCGGAAACGATCGAGATCGTGGCAGGCCGCTGCCGGGTACGCTTCGACGCACACGGGGACTGGAAGGAATACCGCGCCGGCGAGCGCTTCCACGTGCCGGCTGACGCCATGTTCGAGATGGAGGCGGTCGAGCCGACGCATTACGTCTGCCATATGAATTCGTAGCTGCAAAGGCGGGGGACAGTCCCCACGGGGACAGTCCCCTTCCGCGCTCGCCGATCCCGTGGCGCGCGCTATACTGGGTCGATTCGGCAGCCCCCTCCCTCGTTGCCTGCCGGGCCAGCATGAATGCGTCTTCCTGCCACGTTCCGCTCGAAGCGGAACTGAACTTCCTGAGCCAGCCGGCAAACTACCCCGAGCCGACCCGCAGCGTTGCTGCGGTCGAGACCCACATGGCGTGGGTGTTCCTCACCGACGACCATGCCTACAAACTGAAGAAGCCGATCCGCTACGGGCCCCTCGATGCGCGCCTGGTCCCGATGCGCCACTTCTATTGCGCCGAAGAGGTCCGGCTGAACCGGCGCCTGGCCGCCGGCATCTACCTGGCAGCTTTGCCGCTGACGCTGGAAGCGGATGGCGACCTGGCCTTCGTCGGCGATGGCGTCACGGTCGACTGGCTGGTCAAGATGCGGCGGCTGCCGCAGGAGCTGATGCTGGATGACCGCATCGCCCGCGGCTGCGCCAACACTGGCGACATGGAGCGGGTTGCCGCTCTGCTGGCCGGCTTCCACCGGCGCTGCCGCAAGGCGCTGCCGCGCGCGCAACCGTTCTCGCGCCGGATCGCCGAGGTGATCGACCGCCACGAGGCCGAGCTGCTGTCGCCCGCCTACCAGCTGGCACCGGCCGCGGTGGCCCCGGTCTCCGCCGCACAACGCACCACACTGGCACGCCTGGCACAGGTGATCGACCAGCGCCACGGGCTCGGCTACGTGGTCGAGGGTCATGGCGACCTGCGCGCGGAGCATGTCTACCTGGGGCAGCCGACCGCCATCATCGACTGCATCGAGTTCTCGCGCGAGCTGCGCACGCTCGACAGCCTGGACGAAGCCGCATTCCTGGCGCTCGAATGCGAACGCCTCGGCGTGCCGGCGCTGGGCGACGCTTTCCTCGAGAGCTATGCGCGCCACTCCGGCCAGGAAACTTCGGGCGAACTGCGCCACTTCTACCAGAGCGTGCGCGCGGTCACGCGGGCAACTGTGGCAATCCGTCACCTGGCCGAACCGCGCTACCGCCAGTCGCCCAAGTGGCGCCAGCGTGCGCTGGACTATCTCGCGCTGGCGCAGCGGCACCTGCCGCGCTAGCGCGGCCGCGGCTCAGAATTCGCTGTCGGCATCGGCGCCGTCGTGCAGGCTCCTGATCGCGTCCGCGAACAATTGCGCGCATGGCAGCACGCTGACCTTGCCCTCCGCCGCGCTGCCCGCGAGCCGGCCGGGCGCCACCGAGTCGGTCACGCAGATGCTGTCGATGGCCGCATCGGCCAGCGCCGCCGCCGCCCCTGCCGAGAAGGCGCCGTGGGTGGCGGCGGCGATGACCCGCGTGGCGCCCTTTTCGCGGCAGGCGTGCGCGGTTCGCAACAGCGTTTCTCCGCTCGCGATGAGGTCGTCGAAGATGAGCGCGGTGCGTCCTTCCAGCTCGCCCACCAGAAGGCTGCCGGTGAGGACGCCGCCGCTGCGGTACTTCTCGGCCAGCGCACTGCCGGCGTCGATGCCGGCCAGTGCCAGCAGCTGGCGGAACTGGCCGGCGCGCTTGGCCGCGCCAGCGTCAGGCGCGACCACCGTCACCGGCCCGTCCAGCAGCGGCGCCAGATGAGCGGCAAACAGCGGCGCCGCTTCGATATTCCCGGTGCGGCAGGAGAACGCGTTCTCGTAGGCGGCGATGTTGTGCACGTCCACCGTCAGCACGGTATCGGTGCCGGCGGCCTCGAACATCGCGGCCACGTAGCGCGTGATCACGGGATCGAAGGGCTTGGTGCGGCGGTCCTTGCGCGCGTAGGCCAGGTAGGGCGCCACCGCCGTCACGCTGGCGGCGCCGGCGTCCTTGAGGGAGGCGATGAAGAACAGCATGCGGCACAGCTTGTCGTTGGCGCTCTGGAATGCGTCTCCGTGCAGTGAATGGATGACGTAGGCCGCACGCCCCTGCACCGGCACCAGGGTGCGCGCCTTGTGCTCGCCGTCCTCGAACTCGCGTTCCTCATGTTCAGCCAGCGCCAGGCCCAGGCCGGCCGCGACCCCGGCGCCGAATGGCGCGCTGGAACCGAGTGCGAACAGCACCGGGGGCAGGCCTGCGGGCGCCGGGTTCATGGCGCACCGGCCGGACCTGACGCTTTGGGGCGGTCCGACATGTCGACCACGGCGCCGCTCAGGTAGTCGCACCAGACCATGTCGTCCCTGACGGCGCGCACGCCGGGCAGGTTTGCCGCCAGCACCCGCAGCGCGTCGATCTGGCGCGGGTCCGGCACGCCGCCGCCCAGCGTCACCACGCCGTCCTGCACCAGCACCTGCACCATGCCCGGCGTCGCCCACGGCTGCCGCGCCAGCTCCGCCCACAGCTGCTGGCGGATCTGCTCGTCGCTGGCGGGGCCGGCCGGGATCCGGTGCGCAGCCGAAAGCAAGGCGCGCATCAGGTCCGCCCGGGTGACGATGCCGGCGAGGCGGCCGGCTTCCAGTACCGGCAGGCGGTGGATGCGCTTGCGCTCCATCAGGCCGACAACGTGTTCGAGGCTGTCGTTCGGCGCCACCGTTACCGGGGCCGGCGTCATGACGTCGGCCACCAGCCGGCTGTGCGAGTGCGCGTACTCCCCGGCCAGCTTGCCGGGGCCCAGCACGAATTCGAGCCAGTGCGGGCGCCGCTTCTCGGTCCCGGCCTCTGCGCGGCGCAGCAGGTCGCTGTCGGAGACGATCCCCACCAGCCTGCCGTCCGGCGCGCACACCGGCAGCCCGCCGATGCGGTGGTCGAGCATCAGCTGCGCCGCCTGTTCGACAGGGGCGTCCGGAGGCACGGAGATCACGTGCCGGCTCATGATGTCAGCGGCCTTCATCGTATTGCCGGGCTGGTGGCAGGGATCGGTCCAGCATGCGCGGGCCGGCCGAAAATTCCAATGATCCAGGTCAAATGGATTCAAGAGCCCGGCTTGAAACCGCGAATTTCCCCTGCGATAATGGTTGATATCGTCAACCAATTACTTCGCAATATGAACAGCGCTGCGCCGCAGGGAAATGCCCTGCTCGATCTCCTCAACCAGTTGATGTACGCGGTCAATGCGCAGCTGCGCACCGGCATGGACGACAACGGGCTCGGCCTGGCGCCGATGGAGGCGCAGGCGCTGGCTTTCCTGCAGGCCAATCCCGGCTGCACGCAAGCCGATTACGTCCAGTACATCGGGCGCGACAAGGCGCAGGTGGCGCGCCTGGTCAAGCTGCTGATCGAGCGGGCGCTGGTGGTGTCGCTGCCGGACGAGCAGGACCGGCGCCTCAACCGCCTGTGGCTGACCCAGTCCGGCCAGGCGCTCAACAGGCGCGCTGCGCGCGTGCGTGCCGAAGTGGCGGAGAAGATGCTGCAGGGCTTGGACGCGGGCAAGCGCGAGCGGCTCGGACGCATGCTGGAGCGCATGGCGCAGCAACTGGACACGCCGCAGCCCGTCCCCGAAGAAGGTTGACAACATCAACCAATCGCCTGCATGCCGTCAACGATATGGTTGACGTTGTCAACGACCTGGAATCTCAGTTCAGGCGGATGGTCCCGTGTTCCCCCGGCTCTGTCGGCGGCGGATGGCCGGTGACGGCAGCCTTGGCCAGCCGGAACATCTGCACCATCTTGCTGGCGTGCGCGTCCCAGTATTCGGCGGTATGGGCATGCACCCGCAGCAGCGACAGGTGCGGATCGGCCAGTCCTTTGGGGAACCAGGCCTCGAGGATCGGGTTCCACAACTCGCGCATGCGGGCCGGGTCGCGCGACTGCTCGGCGTGGCCGCTGACCGAGACGTACACGCTGTTGTCGGGGTCGGAATAGCTGACATTCACGTGGTTGTTCTGGGCCACGTGGCGCCACAGCGCGGTCTGGTCGGAAGTAAAGAACCACAGGTAGCCGTCGGCATCGAGCTCCTGGCTGGTCATCGGGTGCGATACCAGGAATCCGTGCTCGTCGATGGTAGTAAACATGGCAATCCGGATCGATTTGATCCGTGCCGATAGTTCCTGGTGCTGGTGGGTGGGGGTCATAGTGCAGGCCTTTCGAGGTGGAACAGTGCCAGCCGATGCTAGCAAGCGCCGGCGCCCACCTCTGTGCGCCCTCGTACACTGGCCGTGCACGGCCTGCAGTTGTTGAATATCAATGAGCCCGCCCTGCCCTGTCCGTACGCTGTGGTTTCGGCCCCGACAGGAGAACGCCATGTACAAACTCGCCCGCCTCCCGGCACTGACGGTCCTCGCGGCCGCGCTCGCATTGAGCGCATGCCAGAAGGAACAGGATGCCAACAGCCTGATGGCCGAGGCCAGCGCCTACCAGAAAAAGGGCGAACTCAACGCGGCGATCATCCAGCTCAAGAATGCGGTCCAGCTGGAGCCGGAAAACGGCCCGGCCCGCATTCAGCTGGGCAATGTCTACCTCGAGCACGGCGACGCGGTATCGGCCGAGAAAGAGCTGCGCCGCGCAGTGGACCTGCAGCAGCCGGGGGCCAAGCTGCAACTGGCGCGCGCCTTGCTGTTACAGGGCAAGTTCCAGGATGTGCTGGATGAGTTCACGCTGCAGGCCGGCGCCAACGACAGCGCCGACCACCTCGCCCTGCGCGGCAACGCGCTGCTGGGCCTGCAGCGCAATGACGAAGCCCGGCGCATGTTCGAACGTGCGCACCAGGCGGACCCCGCCTTCCCCGCCGCGGCGCTGGGACTGGCGCGCCTGGAAGTGGCCGACGGCCGCATGGACGAAGCACGCGCGCTGCTCGAACAGGCGCTGGCGAAACATCCCGACGACACAGACAGCCTGCGTTTCAAGGCTGAACTGCTGCGCGCGGAGGGCAAGCAGGACGAGGCGATGGCGCTGTACCACCATGTGCTCAAGGTGCGGCCCGGCTACGGCCCGGCGCACGTCGACCTTGCCAGCCTGCTGATCGACGCGGGCAAGCTGGACGAGGCCCGCAAGCAGCTCGAGGCCGCGCGCAAGGGCACCACCGCCACGCTCGGCCTGTTCCATACCCAGGCGCTGCTGGATTACAGCGAGGGCAAGTACACCTCCGCGCGCCAGTCGCTGCAGCAGTTGCTGTCGGTCGCGCCCGAGCATTATCCGAGCGTGCTGCTGGCCGGGGCCGTCGAGTACAAGCTGGACGCACTGCAGACCGCCGAACAGCACGCAGCCAAATTCCTGTCGGCCTATCCGCGCGACCTGTTTGCCAACAAGCTGATGGCGAATATCCGGCTGCGGCAGAACCAGCCGGGACAGGCGCTGGCGCTGGCCGAGGCGCTGGTGGACGAGCACGGCGACGATCCGGAGCTGCTGGCCATTGCGGGCGAAGCGGCCATGCGCTCGCGCCAGTTTGCCCGCGCCGCCGACTATTTCGAGAAAGCGAGCGTGCTGGCGCCGCGCGCCGGTTCGCTGTACAACGCGGCGGCGCTGGTCCACCTGCGCAGCGGCGACACCGCGCGCGCCGCAGAACAGCTCGAGCGCAGCATGAATGCCGGGAGCGACAGCCACCGCACCAGGACGCTGCTGGTCGTCACCTACCTGCGCGCGCGCCAGCTGGACAAGGCGCTGGCCACCGTGGCGGAGATGGAAAAGCAGGCCGACAGCGCCGCCGTGCAGAACCTCAAGGGCGGCGTCTATCTCGCCCGGCAGGAATTCGGCAAGGCCCGCGCCACTTTCGAAAACGCGCTCAAGCTGGAGCCGCAGCACATGCCGGCACTGGACAACCTGGTGCAGCTCGACCTGCTCGAGAAGAAGCCCGACCAGGCCCGGGCGCGCTACCGCAAGGCGCTCGAGGCCGCGCCGCGTAACGGCGCTATCATGGAGGCGCTGGCGCGGCTGGAAACCCGGCTCGGCGATGTGCCGGCGGCGACCGGCTGGCTGGAAAAAGCCTACCAGGACAATCCGGACGACCTGCGCCTGGGCCTGCGCCTGGCCGACTTCTATATCGCCTCGGGCAACCGCGACCGCGCCCTGACGCTGGCGCGCAAGCTGCAGGGCAGCAACCCCAGCCACCCGGGCGCGCTGACCATGCTGGCGCGCACCCAGGCCGCCAGCGGCGACCTGCGCGCGGCCGCCGACAGCTATGGCAAGCTGGCCGTCACGCTGCCGGGCGCAGTGGCGCCGATGATGCACCAGGCGCGCGCCCAGCTGGCTGCCCAGGACACTACCGGCGCGCTCGACACGGTGCGCAAGATCATCCAGGTGCGCCCGTCGTCGGTGGACGCGCACCGCCTGCTCGTGGCGCTGCTGCTGCTCGATAAACGCTATACGGAGGCGGCGCGGGCGGCGCGCGACGCGCAAAAGCAGTTCCCCGGCGCCGCGATCGGCTTCCGTCTCGAGGGCGACGTACTGACCGCGCAGAAGAAGCAGTTCGAGGCCTTGCGCCTGTACGAAAAAGCATTCGCGCTGCAGCCGAGCGGCGCCGGGATCGTGGTGCTGCACACGGCGCTGTCCGGCATGGGCAAGCAGGCCGAAGCCGACCGTCGCATGGACGACTGGCTGCGCAAGAACGGCAAGGACATCCCGACGCGGCTGTACCTGGCCGGCTACAAGCTGACCAGGAACGACTTCAAGGCCGCGATCCCCCCGCTGGAACAGGTCGTGCTGATGGATCCGGACAACGTGGTCGCGCTGAACGACCTGGCGTGGGCGCTGCACAATGTGGGCGATAAGCGCGCGCTCGGCTATGCGGAGCGGGCCTACAAGCTGTCGCCGAAAAGTCCGGTGGTGATGGACACGCTGGGCTGGATCCATGCGGGAGCCGGCGACATCGCCAAGGCGCTGCCACTTGTGCGGCGTGCCAGCCAGCTGGCGCCGGATTCAAACTCGATGCGCTACCACCTGGGCTTGCTGCTCGGGCGCAGCGGCGACAAGGCCGGCGCCCGGCGCGAACTGGAAAAGGTAGCGGCGGACCGCAGCGACGAGGCGCGCGCGAAACGCGCGAAGGACGCACTGCAGGCCCTCTAGCCCGCGGTCGTCCCGGTCAATGCCGGTCGCACCGTCATCCCCGCGGACGCGGGGGACCCATGCCGAGTGTGCAAGCCGATCGCGGAGCAGGTTGCCTGCGCGCCCAGCATGGGTCCCGGCCTGCGCCGTGACGACGGGGCTACGGTTCGCCGCGCGCGCGCGCCGGCTCGTAGCGGCCGGGCGCGATGATGCCGAGCGGGTCGAGCGCGGCCTTGATCGCCGCGACCGTCTTCCAGTAGGTGTCCCCGTGCGGGTCGAGGTCCGCCATCGACTGGTTGCCCACGCGGTAAGGGATGTAGCCGGCCGCCATCAGGATATCGAAGCTGGCCTTGTAGCAGGACCGTGCGCGCGCGGTCTCGGCAGGGTCGTCCTTGTCGTACGCGATGGTCAGCACCCCGCCCAGCGCGCGCTCGGTGATCATGCTGAAGGTGGCGAACAGGTCGAAGCCATGTTCGGCAAACACCGGCTCGATCATGCCGTACACCTGCAGCATTTCGGACCCGCGCGAAGGCACGATCGGCGAGACCCACAGCAGCCCGCAGTTGTCGACCGCCGGATTGGCCCCGCGCGGAAAGCCGTCGGGCAGCCCGCCGCGGCGCCGCCAGTAGGCGCCGGCCAGGAAGCGACCGTTCGGGACCCCGCGGTTCATCGCGAACAGCGACTGGCCCAGTGCGACCTGGGCGCGCAGGCGGCGGCCCGTGGCGCTCGATCCCAGCAGCCGGCCCAGCCGCTCCCCCATGCGCAACTTCGATTCGGTGATGAACACCGTCCGCGCCGGCGTGCCGCGCAGCGCCGCGCGCACCGCGTGGCGCGCCGCCGCCACCTGGCGCGAGCTGCCGTACAGGGCGCCGGACACGGTCCAGGCCCCCACGCCGGCCTGGCGCCGCATCTGCTCGCGCAGGTGCTGCGG